>CAZSYK010000266.1:536-1504 GCA_964610685.1 uncultured Eubacteriales bacterium | reverse complement strand
CCAGTATAGCAGGAATCACCCTCATCGTGAAGAAGGGATACCACGCCGCAGGGCCGGTCGCCCCACCCCGAATGCGCTGCTCAGGCAATACGCACCAGCACAAAACGCGCAAGCCCTTCCAGAGACTGCCTGCACGCCGACATGGAAAGAACATCCAGGTGTCCAATCGCACTCGCGATGTAGGCCTCAGCCCGTTCCTGAACCGTTCCGGATATCCCCAGTTGCCCGGAACGCTCCATAATCCATTCCCGGTCGGATTCCCCCAGTTCTCCTCCAGTCAGGGCCTTCAAACGCAGCCTTTCTTCGTCGTTCATACGACGGCGCAGCAGGACAATCGGAAGGGTATGCTTTCCTTCGGCCACATCGCCGCATCCCGGTTTCCCGAGTACGGACGACGGCTGGGTAATATCAAGCAGGTCGTCAATGAGTTGAAAGGCAATTCCCAAGTCGATGCCGAACTGGTAGAGGGCATCCGCTTTGTCTGGGGAAAGCAGCAGGGCCGGTCCGGCGCAAACTGCCGCAAACAAGCTGGCCGTTTTCGCGTCCGCAAGCGCGATGCAGTCATTTTCATCCGCCGTAACGTCATCCTTACCGAAAAAACGCAGTTCGCCCTCGGCCATGCGGCGCATGGCCTGCAGCGCGGCGTTCAGCAATTCCGGGCATGAATATTCCAGCAACATTTCAAAAGAACGCGCCACCAGGTAATCGCCCCCGAGCACGGCGGCATGATCGTCCCAAAGCACATTCAGTGCGGACCGACCCCGGCGCAGCGAGGCGTGATCTACCACGTCATCATGGGCCAGCGAGGCGATATGAATCGCTTCATACGCGGCGGCAAGCCGGGACATGCGTACCAGATTCCGCTCTCCCAGGGCGCCCGCCGTAAGCAGGCACAGGGCGGGACGCAGCAATTTCCCTCCGGCGGCGGCCTCCCCGTTCTGGTCGTCTGTAATATTCACCAGTTGGAG
>CAZSYK010000266.1:254-526 GCA_964610685.1 uncultured Eubacteriales bacterium | reverse complement strand
CCGGCGACGGTTCGACGCACTTCGGCAAGAGCGGGCGCGATGGGGTCATATAGACTCGATAAGGTAGTGGCATCCATAAGGCGCAAATTGTAACATACCGCCAAATATCGCCCAAAATAACAATGCGGAAGTAACTTTGAAAATAGTTCTAGGTCTGTGCAACGCCGCGATCCTACCGCGTGGCAGGGTGCGGGTTTCGATTATTCAACTTCCCAAAACTTTCAAAGCCTTTATCTCCGGCAAACCCTGTATTGAAAGCAAATACAATCGTG
>CAZSYK010000266.1:0-235 GCA_964610685.1 uncultured Eubacteriales bacterium | reverse complement strand
TTCACGTGCACACGTCGTGAAGCCTTGGCTGCAGGCGGAGCCGCATTTGCATCGGCGATTGCGACAACTTCCGGGTGCTTCCCCAATCCTTCAAGACAATCTGAAGAAAACGTCTTGCCAAACATTGTGGTGTTTCTTTCTGACGCGCTGAGGGCAAATCATCTTGGCACTTACGGTTATTCCTTTCCCACCAGTCCTTGTATTGACGCAATGGCCCGGACAGGCATAGTCTTCG
>CAZSYK010000265.1:230-1506 GCA_964610685.1 uncultured Eubacteriales bacterium | reverse complement strand
CCTGATTCATGCAGATACCGGAAGGCAATTTACACCAACTTTTTGGACTTGACTCATTAATGACTGTGAGATTCTTAGTTTATACATTAGGTTGAACCATAAAACTAGGGAGGTATGTATGAAATTAAAAAGAGGTATAAATATCGGGGGATATTTATCACAATGTAACCATGACAGAGGACATTATGATAATTTCTTCAGAGAAGATGATGTGAAGCAGATTCAGACCTGGGGTTTTGATCACATTCGTTTGCCATTTGATTATTCTGTCATTCAAACAGAAAACGGTAAAGCAATTCCTGAGGGTATCGATAGGCTGAGAAAAAACGTACTTCTATGCCAGAAACATGGATTAAACATCGTGCTTGACCTTCACAAAGCCAGCGGATATGACTTCAATTTTGCTGGTGACGATGAGAAAAATAATTTGTTCAACAATGAACAGCTAGTTGCGAAGTTTCTATCTTTGTGGGAGCTGCTTGCCAAGGAATTTGGAATATATACAAACGTAGCTTTTGAGCTTCTGAACGAAGTGGTAGAGAGCGAAAATTCCGATTCATGGAATAGGCTGATCAGAAGATCTGTTGAGGCTATCCGTAAGATCGCGCCGAACACGCCGATCATTTATGGAGGTATTCGTTGGAATAGCGCTGATACACTGGAACTTCTGGACCCGCCAATTTCACATAATATTATTTATACATTTCATTTCTATGAACCTTTGCTCTTCACGCATCAAAAAGCACATTGGGTCGAAAATATCAGCATGGAAGATATATCCTATCCAGATTCAATGACTAATTATAGAGATCGTTCAGAAATGCTTGGTATTCAGGGAGAATCTGTCGTTAAGTCAGATGCATCTGCAATAGATAAAGAGTTTATTCGAACAATGATATCATCCGCGGTCTTGGCAGCAAGAAGTGCAGGTGTGTCACTATACTGCGGTGAATTCGGCGTTATAGATCAGGCTCCCGTCGCAGATACCCTGCGCTGGTTTGAGGATACTCTTGAAGCTTTTTCGGAAAACAATATTGGCCATGCGATCTGGACCTATAAAAAAATGGATTTTGGCTTGATTGACGAACACTACTCTCCAATTAGAAAGAAAATGATCAGAGCTTTGACAAAATAGGAATAGAAAGGACTATCAGGATATGAACAAATTTTCTAAGAATCTTATAATTTTCTGCTTATGCACGATTTTTACTATTGCTATAACAGGCTGCAAGCAAACCTTAGACACAACTGGTCCTGCGCCAACAACTATGATCTC
>CAZSYK010000265.1:0-220 GCA_964610685.1 uncultured Eubacteriales bacterium | reverse complement strand
CCGGAGCTTGATGACTATAAATTACTTTGGCATGACGAGTTCAACGGAACAACGTTAGATCTGAAGACCTGGAACCGCGAGCTCAGAGAACCGGGCTGGACAAACAACGAACTTCAGGAATATACCGAATCAGAAGAAAATATATTTGTTCGAGATGGCTCACTTGTGCTCAAGGCTATAGCATCTGAGGATGCTAATGGAAATGATTACTATACATCAG
>CAZSYK010000264.1:294-1507 GCA_964610685.1 uncultured Eubacteriales bacterium | reverse complement strand
TCCGGTCGCGAATTCCTTGATGACGAATTCGTTTTTCTCAAGATTGCCCTCGATCTCTCCCCTGGTTCCGGTGATCCGGATCGTCCGGTAACATTCCTCGGCATACGCGGTCATGGAGAACGCCACTGTCACACCGTTTTCATACAGCATGTTGATCACCTGCGTGTCCACCACGTCGTTGTCGCAATGGTAGACGCACCGGCCGAAGGGCCCTTCCTCCAGCGCCTTCATTTTCCCGGCCGGGCTGGCGTCCAGCGCGATCATGTCCACGTTGAACCCCGAGCGGGGAACAGAATACATCTTGGGCGCGTAATAATAGCAGGAATCAGATATCGGGCAGCCGTCGGTGCACCTTCCCGGCGCGCCCTGGGGCGCGTTGCCCGCGTTGAAAAAGGTGGGCGTCGCGTAGGACGACAGCGACACGCATTTCGCCCCGACCAGCCAGTTCAGAATGTCCATATCGTGGCAGCATTTCGAAAGGATCATGGGCCCCGCGTTCTCTTCCCTTGAAAAAACGCCCCGCACATAGCTGTGGGAAAAATGAGCGATGCCCGTATTTTCGCTATGCACGATATTCTTGATCCGCCCGATCACGCCTTCGTCCAGTTTGCGTTTTATTTCGGCAAAGAACGGCGTGTACCGGAGCACGTAGCACAGCATAAACACCTTTTCATACTTCTCCGCAAGGTCGCCGATCTCCACGCTGGTCCTGGCCTGCTGGGTGATCGGCTTTTCCAAAAGAATGTTGTACCCCTTTTGGATCGCGAGCTTGGTGGGCTCGTAATGGAAACTCTCGTTGGTACAGATCAGAACGGCGTCCGCAAACTTTTCCCTCGCGAAAAGGTCGTCCCAGTTGTCAAACGCCAGAGAATCCGGTATGTTATGCGCGTTTTGGAAATGCTTCCTTTTCTCCTCGTTTTTTTCCACAACGGCGACAAATTCGATTGTCCCCGGGTTGCCCAAGGCGTAGGAGGCGTACGCATTCGCGCCCCTGTCGCCGGCTCCGATCAGTATTGCGGTTACTTTTTTCATTTTGACCTCCACATAACCCTTATTTGTCTTTGTTCAGATTGCTCACCACAACCGCCACGATAATGATCGCGCCCAAAACCGCGATTTGGAAGAAGGGATCCACCCCAAGGATGTTGAGCGCGTTCGAGATGACGCCCAAAAGGACCACGCCCAGAAAAGCGCCGACCACCGTTCCCTTTGC
>CAZSYK010000264.1:0-284 GCA_964610685.1 uncultured Eubacteriales bacterium | reverse complement strand
GATGATGCAGGACGCAAGCGCTCTCAGCTCATATCCGGCGCCGTTGGATGCGAGCGCGGATCCGATCCTGGAACACAGCACGAACGCCGCAAGCCCGCAGATGAGCCCGCCCACCATAAACGTGGCCATCCTGTATTTTTTGACGCTGATGCCCGAAAGAAACGCAACTTCGGGATTTCCCCCGATGATATGGAGTTTTCTTCCGTAGGGCGTATACCGCAGCACGATATGTACAAGAACGAGCACGATAATCAATACCAGCATGGGGACAGGGATTTCCCCCA
>CAZSYK010000263.1:0-1508 GCA_964610685.1 uncultured Eubacteriales bacterium | reverse complement strand
GCCCGGTCAGCACTTTTCCTCCGGCAGCCCGCGGGGAGCCTATGGGATGCTAGTGGGTTATTTGGTCTTTTTGGGGATTAATCCGAGCAATTCGATCCGCTCACTGAAAGGCTTGCCGGCATATTTTCACGACCTAAAGACGCTGAAACGCCAAGCGCAGGCCACCGGGGGTCAGTTTCCGCTTGTATCGCTTTATCCCTGTTTGGGTGACCGGTTCACCGATAGCGGCTCCGCCTCGGGGCATTACTTTCACCAGGATCTCCTGGTGGCCAGGAGGTTATACCAGAATCATCCTAGCCATCATGTCGATGTTGGATCGAGAATGGATGGGTTTGTAGCACATGTTGCCTCCTTCCGGAAAATTGAAGTCATTGACATCCGCCCACAACGAAACCCTATCCCCAATGTGACGTTCCGGCAGGTGGACATGATGGCCCCTCTCCACGAGAGCCTGCACGAATACTGCGATTCCTTGTCGAGCCTGCATGCCATCGAGCATTTTGGTTTGGGGCGGTTCAGCGACCCTGTCCGCTACAATGGACACTTGCTCGGGCTGAACAACATGTACCGTCTGCTGAAGTCTGGAGGCAAGTTCTATTTATCCGCGCCGATCGGTCCACAACGAATCGAATTCAACGCTCACCGCGTGTTTGCCATTGATTATTTGCTGGAATGTTTCGGCGATAAATACCATATTGACGGGTTTTCGTTCGTTGATGACCGGGGTCGCCTGCATGAGAACGTTGCACTGTCCGCCGGCGAGGTTCGGCAGAATTTCGGTTGCCGGTTCGGCTGTGGCATCTTTGAACTGACCAAACTCTAGGTCCTCAAGTGCGATCCGGTCGGGCACCTGACCCACCGCGTGACGGCGCGCACCGCGGCGGCGGAAATCACGTCCGACACTTCTCCGGAAGGGTACCGATTGCCACAATTGATGCCATCTGCCATACTAGTTTCTCGGGTACATTCCATGATTTTCTTTTTCAACAAGGGTCGATTAGGTAACCAACTCTTTCATTTCGCATTCCTGATGGGCATCCGGAATGCCGGTGAAGCGATGTGCGTCATTGGTATGCACGAGCTGTTTGAGCTTTTGGACACGCGGGAATGCCTGTGTTGGCATTTTGACCGCTATCCCTTCCGCATGTTGTTCGGGAAGCTACTAGCCACACTGGCGAGGTTGCGGATCATCTCTACGATCGGCCTACTGAAGACCGCTGCGCCTTCCAGGCATTTGCCGCCAGTGATAACTCGGAAGGGTGTGTTTAGCGCTATTAGATTTGTCCGGGCAGACTACTTTCAATCCGAGCAATATCTACCAATCAACTACAAAGAGCAGTTGACGGTACGCGCCGAACACGTCGCCAAGGCACGGGCTTGCCTGGCGCAATTTCCTGCGGAATGCAAACTGGTTTTCGTTCACGTTCGCAGGGGCGATTATCTCACTGAAAAGTACGCGGGCATACAAGGGCTCGCCTTGCCGCCAGAATACTATCACCAGGCCATTG
>CAZSYK010000262.1:0-1510 GCA_964610685.1 uncultured Eubacteriales bacterium | reverse complement strand
CCTGAGGGTATCCCCTGGAGGAAGGCTTTTCCTTTCCACCTTCGATGAACTGCTGGTCTCCGCCGATGGAGGAGAGACCTGGAAGACCATGAAGGGCGGAGGGGGCATACGGCTGTTTTCGGAGGGCAGCGGGGGGACGTTCCTCGCCGTTCACTGGGACAGGGGACTTCTCTGGGCGTCGAAGGAGAACCCGGAGTTTGAAAAAGCCCGGGGCGTGACAGGGGACTATACGGTTCTGGATGTGCTCGACGGGGGAACACAGGGGAAATGGGCGGCATCCTTCGGGGGAGGCGTCCTGTTTTCCGCCGACGAAGGAAGAACATGGCGTTCCGACGATGATGGACTGACGAATCAGTTTATCCTCTGTCTTGCCTGGGCTCCTGAAACAAAGACCCTTTTCGCGCGTGCCCTCGAAGGAGGTGTCTACCGGAAAGAGGCTGGTGGTAACTGGACCCCGTCGTCCGGGGGCCTTCCTCCCGGTGTTTCCGTTCAGGCCATGGCCGCCGGGGACGGCGGGGTCGTCTGGGCGGGGACCCGAGGGAGAGGGCTGTATGTTTCCCGGGACGGAGGCAGATACTGGTACCCGCGTGTTCCCGGAGAAGAGGGAAAGATGTCCGTCACTTCCATTGTTCCCTTCCGCGGCGGTGTTCTGGCGGGGACGTCGGACAGGGGGCTTTTCTTCGCTGAAAACGATTGGGCTGCCCTGAGGCAGCTTCTTCCATCCGACCCGGTGGTGGGGCTCGATGAGACCGGAAGGGGAGAAATCGTCGCCCTTTCCCGCTCGGGGAATCTTTACGTCTCGTCAGACGGGGGGCTTTCATGGCGAAGCGCGGGCAGTACAGGGGGAAGGATGCCGGCAGCTTCCATCCTTTCGCAGGGACGGCGGCTTTTTGCCGGTGTGAAGGACGGACTTATTCTCTCAGAGGACGGAGGTAAGAACTGGACCGGACTGGCGTTCCCTTCGGACGGGCCTCCATTCACCATGATTTCGACCGCTGACGGCGGCCTGCTCGCCGCGACCGGAAGCGGAGGGCTGTTCCGTTCCTCTGACGGTTTCTTATGGCAGCGTGTGGAAGGACTTGAAGGAGAGTACATTTATTCAATGGAATCCCCCGACGGGATCACGATAGCCGCCGGCACCGACAGGGGGTTCTCCGTGTCCGGAGACGGAGGGAAGACCTGGAAAAACACGTATATTAACTATGGGATCCGGTCCCTGGCTTTTTCCGGGCCTGAAATGATCTGGGGATGTTCAAGAAACGGCTTCTGGGGCTATTCCACAAAGAGCGGTGAGGTTGAGGAGGCGGAGATCGCCGGGTACGAATGGTCTCCCCTGGCCTATTTCTCCGAAGTTTTCAGCGGGGAACGTGAGGGCTCCCTGTTCGCCCTTCTGGGCGGATCGCTGGTGCGTCTCGTCCCCGGAGAGGGGAAAAAAACGTTTACCATGGAAACGGCAGATCTGTCCAACGCGGAGGTGCTGGCCTCCCTCAGGCTTCCCCGCGGAGGAATG
>CAZSYK010000261.1:0-1514 GCA_964610685.1 uncultured Eubacteriales bacterium | reverse complement strand
ATTGCTGGACGCCAGGCGCGCGAGGTAGGCCTCGTCCTGCCCTTCTGGCGGCAATATCAACCCCGGGGCCACGGCATTGACCCGGATGGTCGGCGCGAACTCGACAGCCATCATTTTAGTAAGCGCGTGCAGCGTTTTTTTGCTTATATGATAGGGCACATGCTTTCTATCATAATCCATGACCATCGTGTCAATCATGTTGATAATAGCGCCGGACATGCCCTGGGCGGCAAAGCGCTGAGCAAGCAACATGGGTGCCACGGCGTTAATCATCATGTTTTCCCGCACCGCCGCCTCGGTACTGCCCATAAACTCCATCTCATTAAAAATGGAGGCGTTGTTCACGAGGATATCCACCTTGCCACACGCTTGGATAGCGGTTTCCATGAGTCGCTCAACGTCGTGGGCATCACCCAAGCCGCCTTGAACAGTCGACGCATTCCCGCCCCGGTCCATAATATCCTTTGCCAGTTGTAGCGCTTCCGCCTCCGCACGATTATAGTGTATGACCACATGCGTCCCGCACTCCGCCAACGCCGCGGCAATCGCCGCGCCAATGCGTTTCGCCGCCCCGGTTACCAGGGCGGTCTTTCCCTTCAATGTACCCGATTCCATACTACCCTCCTGGTTGCGACGGACTCCCGGCCAGTTTCCGCACCACTTCCAGGTTGTTCCTGGCGGCCTCAAATTCCGGGGCTATTTCAAGGGCGCGGGTGTAGTGGCGCACCGCTTCCTCATACTGGCCCGCCCCGGCGTGGATATTTCCCATTTCAAGCGGGAAATCCGGATTGGACGGGTCATTCCGGCTCAGGGTTTCAAATTCTTTCAAAGCGCGGTCGGCATCCTCCAGACGCAGCCAGGCATGGGCCAGATTGACGCGCGCCCGGGTGAATTCGGGCTGGAGACGCAAGGCAGCCTCATAACAGGCCACTGCCTCTTTCAGATCCCCATGTGTTGCGTACTGATAACCCATGCCGTTCAGCAAATCGGCATTTTCCGGGTCAAGGTCAAGCCCCTCCCGATACACCCGGATGCCGCCGTCAAAGTCCCCTGACTGTACCAGCAGATTGCCCAGGTTAGCCCTTGCCAACCCATAATCCGGGACATATTCAAGAGCACGACGGAAAAGATCCACGGCCTCTTCCGTTTTTCCCTGTTCGGCATACAGCAGTCCCAGGTTGTTAAGCACACGCACGTCTTTCGGCACCCGCCCCAATACAGCCTGATACTGCGCCGCAGCCTCCGCTGGTTTTCCCGAAGCGGCCAGGTGAACCGCCAGATTATACGCGTATTCCGGGTTATCCGGGGCGTGTTCCAAGGCTTTCCTGAAAGCATCAACCGCACCCTCATGATCCCCCGCGCGCCCCAGCAAGTCTCCGAGATTGCTCCATGCCAGCACGAAATCCGGGTGCGCTGACACAGCTGCGTGATAGTGGGCCCGCGCGTTTTCCAAGTCGCCCTCCTTTTCGAGCAGCACCCCGAGGTCATTATGAGCCCGGCTGTCTTCCGGATTC
>CAZSYK010000260.1:0-1522 GCA_964610685.1 uncultured Eubacteriales bacterium | reverse complement strand
TTAGCACCAGAACTAAAAACCAGATGGTTTTTTTATTATTGCTCATTTCATCCTCTTTAGTACTATCCACAAGAAGCATAAAATCGACACGATTCCGGTGGTTATATATACCAGGGTTTCCGATTGGGATACACCCGCTCCTGAAGGGACTACCACTAGTGTAGTTGTCGGATACGGGGTCCAAGGAGCTGGCGTCCACGGTACAGGTGTCCAAGGAATTTCAGTCGGAGTTGGTTCCGGAATTTCGGTCAGAGTTGGTTCCGGAATTTCAGTTGAAGTTGGTTCCGGAATTTCCGTCGGTGTATTCGTTGGCGTGCTCGTCGGCGGTTGTGTCCCGGTTGCTGTTGCAGTTGGGATCAATGTTTCCGTCGGTGTACTTGTGGGCGTGTTCGTTGGCGTATTGGTTAACGTCATAGTTGGTGTGTTTGTTGGGGTCGACGTCGGAGTGTTAGTTGGTGTTGATGTTGGTGTTGGTGTTCTGGTTGGTGTCGACGTTGGAGTCGGTGTTGGGGTTATTATATCGTAAGGTACTAAAATTTGATAAACATTGCCGCACCAAAAAGTATGACTGCCTGTGTAGCTGCATATAGTACCGTCCGGGGGTGAAGGTTTTGAATCTCCTGACGAACAGTAGGCATACGCTAAGTATCCTCCTGCGTGAGTAAGGTAAAATAAATCCCTCCAATATCCTCCAACCCAACCCTGACCGTTTGAATATACTGACCAGCTGTCAAGTGGTATTTCCTGGTTGGTTGGTTTAGCTTCCACTACACTAACCGTAGAGAGTCCGCAGTAGATATATAAAACCAACGTTACCAACACAGCAATGAATATAAAGCTTTTCAATCTTTTCATTTTTCCTCTTTCCTATTTTTTGATTATTATTTTTTATCAAGTTTGTGGCTGAAGGACCATAATAATCCTTTCTGCCCTTGTGTAGTCATCATTGAAGCGGGAATATTCTTTACCCTCCCAAGACCACGCACATGTTATCAATACGACAGATCTTTCATTTAACTGGAATCCGATTAATTCAGCGATTGCTCTTGCTTCCATATTTAATTCATCACCAATAAGGTTAGCAGATATAATATTGAAGGCCACAATATCCATCATTATTGATTTATCGTTTTGATACATAACCACATTTTGAATATTGCTAAGCCTTCTTTGGGTCTCTTCCAGAGTGTAACTAACCTTTGTGTCTATACAGTTTCCACCCTCTAGATATTCCCTTAGTTTTTCCGCCTCGTATTGTTGATTAAAAAAACATTGATTACCGGAATGCGGATTAATAACGATATTCCCGTAAGGGTCAGCGAGTACCCTAGAGTATCCCGAACCAGCAGGATGCTCATCAGTGTTTCCCTTAGGAATACCGGGTATGAACACTAAGGGAATTTGTTGTTCGTTATGAGTAAAGAATACAATGTCCACCTGCTGTGAATCATCAAACCTTATTCTCATAAAATCGTACGGGTTCTGAATAACCGTAGGTGTTTCGATAGGTTGTTCCAGTTGT
>CAZSYK010000259.1:0-1523 GCA_964610685.1 uncultured Eubacteriales bacterium | reverse complement strand
ATACAAAGCGAGGATCGGACATGGACAACGGACAGCTTCAAAACACCCTCAAGTCCCTCTGCAAAGTAATGTGGGACAGCAACGTCACCAACCCCATCACCTACGTCACCCAGATCTCCTACCTGCTCTTCCTGAAAATGCTGGAAGAAATGGACCACGAACAGAAGGAGGCCCGCAACGGGAACTACCGCACCCTCTTCGGCACCTTCCGGGAAGGCGGCGAGGATCTCGACTTCGACCCCCTGCGCTGGAGCGTGCTCACCTCCAACCCGGACAACGAGGCCATGCTCCGCATCCTCCGGGACACTCTGCCGCTGCTCTCCCGCCACCCGGAGCTCTCCCAGGGAGCCCGCTCCATTTTCCGCAACGCCTCCATCGTCATACCCAACGGAGCCACCCTGCGCCGGGCCGTGGACATCATCGCGCCCATCTCCTTCCTCGGCATGGACGCCGACGTGAAGGGAGACCTTTTTGAATACCTGGCCAGCGAACTGGGAGGGCAGAAGAAGGCGGCCCAGTTCCGCACCCCCCGGCACCTGATCCGGATCATCACCCGGATGGTCGATCCGGAGACCGGCGGCACCGTATGCGACCCTGCCTGCGGTTCCGGCGGATTCCTTATCGCCGCCTACGAACACATCCTCCTCGCCAACACCAGCCCGGAATTTGTCAGCGAAAAAGTGTCCCCCGACGGGGCGGTCCGCAGGATCGGCATCGGCGACAGGCTCACCCGGGACCAGTGGGATTTCCTCCAGGCTGGAGCGTTTTTCGGCTTCGACGGCGACCAGGACATACTCCGCATGGCCGCCATGAACGCCATGCTCCACGGCTTCGACCGGTGCCCCATCGTACAGCGCGACTCCATCTGCGGCGGCGAGGACAAGTGGGATGAGATCCGGTTCGACTACATCCTCGAAAATCCGCCCTTTTCCGGCTCGCGGGGTGACGCCAAGCGCTCCCTGCGCGTCGAGAAGGGCGACAAGTACGTTCTTTTCCTCGCCCATGCCCTGCGGAGCCTCCGCCCCGGCGGCACCGCCGGGATCATATTCCCCAACGGCATCCTCTTCGGCGACACGGGAAGCCACATCACCGTCAAGGAACGGCTGCTGCGGGAGTTCGATCTTCAGGCTGTTGTGATTCTGCCAAAGGGCATGTTCGAGCCCTACACCCCCAACCCCACCTGCTTTTTCGTCTTCAAAAACACCGGCAGGCCTACCGAAAACGTCTGGTTCTTCAAGGTGGACGGCGACGGATCGTCCCTCTCCAAGGCCCGCAAGTTCGGCAGCCAGTACCGCAACGACTTTCCCGACCTTCTGGCCATGTGGCCGGACCGGAAAACCGAAGAAGGACGCGCATGGCTGGTCCCGGCACGGAAGATCGTTGAAAATGGCTACAACATGACCCTTTCCGGCCTGGGCCTCATGGAGGCGGAGACCGTTGAGTACGCCGAGCCTGAGGAAATCCTGGCCTCGGTCGCTGCGAAAGAGGAGCGGATTCTGGAACTGATCGCCGAGATGCAGGAG
>CAZSYK010000258.1:1139-1527 GCA_964610685.1 uncultured Eubacteriales bacterium | reverse complement strand
ATCTTTCTGCCGACCAAACATATACTTTCACTACTGGAGGAACGGTTTGGACCAGCGGCAATGACGGAAGCGGATCAACCTTGGACGCTGATCTTTTGGATGGACATGACACAGCTTACTTTCAAACCGCTCTCACCAATCCGGTGACCGGAACCGGAACAATTAACTATCTCTCCAAATTCACCGGAACCTCCGCGATTGGAAACTCTCTTGTGTATGATAGTGGAACTAATATTGGAATCGGGACGACAGCGCCAAATGCTAACTATTTGCTTGATATTGTGGGATCAGCACGAACGTCTGGAAATGTAGTTGCTCTTACTGGTGCGTTCGTGGGCAACGGTAGTGCCGGCACCCCGAGCTATAATTTTGTGAGTGATACAAGTTT
>CAZSYK010000258.1:0-1129 GCA_964610685.1 uncultured Eubacteriales bacterium | reverse complement strand
ATATGATTGGGTTCTCTACTGCTGGTTCAGAGCGTGTCCGCATTGATTCTTCCGGCTATGTCGGTATCGGAACGACGAGTCCAGGAGCTGCTTTGCATACATTTTCAAGCTCTAGTTTAATACAAACATTGGAAAGAAGCGGTTATGACAAGTGGGATTTTGTTATTGGAACTGCTGGCAATGGGGCTTCATCAGATTCTCTTATCTTTAGACCTCAAACTAATAATTCATATTTTGCTGTTACGAATTATGTTTCAGATGCTGTTAAGTGGTGGGTCTCGTCATCTGATGGTTCAATGTATGCTGCTGGCAACGTTGGCATCGGCACTACCGCGCCGGGAACCGCTCTCGATGTCAACGGAGTAATTACCGCTACCGGAGGAACATCCACCAATTGGAATGACGCCTACACCTACCGTCTCACCGGAGTAACCAACAACGCCACCGGATTAACTTTATCTCTGGCTTCCAATAATCTCACAGCCGCCTTAACTTCCGGATACGTCATCCCAACCACCACCCAGGAAACCAATTGGAACACGGCTTACTCCCATTCCCAAGCTACCTCCAATGTCCACGGACTAACCTTTACCGCTGAAGGAACCGGTGGAGGACTGGATGCTGATCTTCTCGATGGATATGAAGCTTCCGCTTTCCAATTAGCTCTCACCAATCCGGTTACCGGAACAGGAACAACCAACTATCTATCTAAATTCACTGGAACCTCCGCTATTGGGAATTCATTGGTATATGACAATGGAACGAATGTGGGGATTGGGACAACGAGTCCATTGGCGAAATTGGAGGTAAATGGGCCTATTGGTTCAATTAATGCGAATCCGTTATGGTTTCTGGGACCGTATAATGGTACGGCTAATTCTACAAATTATCACACGCTTGGTTATGCAGGCGGTACGAATTATCACGTTTCTGGTTCTGTGACTGGAGATTTAACCATTGGAGCACGTGCTAATAGTAATATAGTGATTGGTACAAATACCGCAGGTATTCCTACAGCAAGGGTAACTATTTTGAATAGCGGCTACGTCGGTATCGGAATCACCGCACCAGCAACCGCTCTTGATGTCAACGGAGTAATCACCGCCACTGGAGGAACATCCACCAATTG
>CAZSYK010000257.1:666-1528 GCA_964610685.1 uncultured Eubacteriales bacterium | reverse complement strand
TACAGCTCTTTGAGATGCCATTTCACATCATCAACACTGATATACAGTTCCTGTGCAATGGCAGGATTGGTGTAGCCCTTAACCAGCAGCCGCAGCACTGCAAATTGCATGGGCGTGACCTCTGTTGAAGCAGCGCTGCCGAGTTGAATAACCGGCGTGGTATCGGGATAAACGGACTCGCCGTTCATGGTGCGGTCCATCACCGTCAAAAGCTCTGTGTCGCTGGCCTCCTTATACCAAAAGCTATCAGCTTTGGCGGCTCGCGCCCTGTCAATCAAGTCCACGGAGGTCATGCTTGTGACGATAATTACCTTGATTTTCGGAAAATGCCGCTTGATAACTGCGGCGGCAGAAATCCCGTCCTCGTCGTTCTCGGTGCGGTAGTCCATCAGGACCAGATCGACAGGCGTGTGCATACAGGTCATTTCCGCCATCCCCGCATTGCTAAGTGTTGCGGCCAACCTGTAATGGTCGCTGGAATTGATATAGCCGGTGATACAGTCCCGCCCCATTTTGGTGTCCTCCACCAAAAGAACATTTATCATTGCAGTTCCTCCTTTCGCGGCAGCACGACGGTGAGCCTGAATGCCGGCTCGCTTTCTATCGCCATTGTCCCGCCCTTGCTCTCGATATTGCGGCGCAGACTGCTAAGCCCGCCGCCCTCAATGACTTTGCCCTGTGGCTGCTCGCCGCTGTTGCTTATGACCGCAATACTCGCATTTTCTGTTTGCGTCAGTTCCACAAACATTTCGCTGCCCTTGGCGTGACGCACCGTATTGGTGGCGCACTCCCGCATGACAACAACCAGCATATAAGCCGTTTCCGCCGCTTGGGGCAGATTACCCGACACTGTAATGTGAAC
>CAZSYK010000257.1:0-656 GCA_964610685.1 uncultured Eubacteriales bacterium | reverse complement strand
TTCATCCGCAGACACAAGCAGGGCTGCAAGGCTTTCCTCGGCGGTGGCGGTATGCTCTACATAGGCGCGATGGTCGGCAATCTCTATGATGCGTAGAGCCTGCGCCCAGCGTTCACCGCTTTTTTTGTAATCCTCTGTGCTGCTGTCCTGGGTTAAAAGATTGCGGGTCGCAAGCAGACACAGCCCTATATCATCATGCACCCGCATTTTCATGGCAAGGGTTTCTTTTTCACGGACAATCTGATCCATCTCGGCATAAAGCCTTTTTGCACGGGCGTTTGCTTCGGCCAGCGCTCGGTTCTCCTGCTCCAGCTCTATACTTTTTTCGTGCAGCTCAGTTACATTGATTGCTTGCATTTGGGTATAGGTGTTGCCGTCTGCATCTGTTATGGGAGTTTCAAAAAATTGCCAAAGGCTTTGGTCGGGATAGCGATAGATAGCGGCGGCTTTGTCCACGATAGTAACGTCGGGATTTGGCGCATCCAGCGCCCTCCATAGCTCGGAAAGGTTCTGTAAATCCATTCCCATCAGGGCAAAGCACAGGCGGTGCATCTGCCGATTACAGAGAATAATGATACCGTTATCGCTGGCAAAGCAGATGCCGGAGGGAAGATTATCAAAACCCTCCTTGATAGACGCTCTGCCGATTTTTTGCT
>CAZSYK010000256.1:0-1529 GCA_964610685.1 uncultured Eubacteriales bacterium | reverse complement strand
TGAACTCGAAGCCTCCTTAGAATGTGCACCTGAACTCAAAGAGTTTGACGAAATTGAAGCAAGGCTCGAAAAAGAAGATGCTTCCATAGAAGCAGAAGAGGAAATTGAGCCTGAAGCTGAGGAAGCTACCGAAGAAGGGCTGGAAGAAGAAGCCGAAATTGAGGAAACTGCTGCATCAGAAGAAGAAAATATTGAGGCTGAAGCAGAAGCTGAAGAAGAGGCCGAACCTGAGGTTGAGGCAGAGGAAATTTCCACTGAGGCTGAAGAAGCTGAAGAAGAGCCTGAGGAGGAAAAATCCGAAGGTCCCTGGAAGGTAGTAAAAGATCCCTCTGAAGCCGGAACCAGAGGTGAAAAAGATGAGTGAAATCATAGCCACACTTAAGAAGGATTATATTTACAACCTGATGATCAAAGATAAGCGCCAGGACGGTCGCGGCTTTAAAGATTTCAGGGAACTCAAACTCGAAACAAATGTTATCTCCAAAGCAGAAGGTTCTGCAAAGGTCACCCTTGGAAACACTCAGGTGCTTGTAGGTGTGAAACTTCAGACTGGAACCCCGTTCCCGGATTCCCAGGATGAAGGTGTGATCATTACCAACCTTGAGCTTAACCCCATAGCTTCTCCTGAGTTTGAGCCCGGGCCACCGAGAGAAGATGCAATCGAAATGGCAAGGGTCGTTGACAGGGGGATCAGGGAATCAGGCGCAATTGATATAAAGAAGCTCTGCATAACGGTTGGAGAATCCGTCTGGATTGTCTTTATAGACGTCCATATCCTGAATAACGACGGAAATATCATTGATGCATCCTGTCTCGCTGCAATTGCAGCCCTCATGACCACCATGGTCCCGAACGAGCAGCAGGGACTTGGCGAGAACGTGCCCCTTGCTATGAAAGAGATGCCTGTCGGCATAACACTTGCCAAGATCGGCTCAAAACTTATGGTTGACCCCTCGCTTGATGAGGAAGCGGTCTGCGAAACGAAACTGACAATAGTTTCAAGTTCGGACGGGTCTGTTGCAGGCATGCAGAAAATGGGCCCTGTCCCCCTTACAGAGGCAGAGCTCTTCGAAGCTATAGATATGGCAATCGAAAAGGCAGCTGAAATCCGCGGGCTTTACCTTGAAGGGCTCGCAAAAAATGAATAAATCAGGCAGGATTAATTAAATATAAATATTAAATGCCTGTATTACGGTCTAAGTGCACGTCTATAAGGTGATAAAAGAACCCCATATCTCAGGGCTGGCCTGCCCTCGGAGAGACCCGGTTCTATCCCTTCTGACTTAACAGTACATTTTAGGAGTTATAACGATGGCAAAAAAGTTCACTAAGAAAGGAAGAATTTCCAGATCTGCAGGCAGGTTTGGTCCCAGGTACGGGAGAAAAGACAGAAAGCTTGTCGCAGACCTGGAAGAACGCATGCGAGCCCCGCATGTATGCACCAAATGTGCCCGCCCGACAGTGGGAAGGATTGGAACAGGGATCTGGAAATGCAGCAAGTGCGGACACACCTTCGCTGGCGGGACTTA
>CAZSYK010000255.1:0-1531 GCA_964610685.1 uncultured Eubacteriales bacterium | reverse complement strand
GCTTGACGCCATCAACCGCCAATTTGGCAAAGATACCCTGAAAATCGCCGCCACCGGCCTTCATCCCAACGACAACTGGTTTATGCGACAAGAAAGAAAAACCCAAGGCTATACCACTAACTGGAATGAATTGATGGTGGTGCGGGCTTAGCGGTGGAATGCGCGAATGGCGGTGACGAGGGTGCGTGGGCACAAACAGCCAGCCAGCCAGCCATAAATAAAAAAACAAAACTGCCGGAAACCCAATTAATTTAAGTAATATATATTACCATTAACATATTAATAATTAATTATTACTGCGCCTGTACAACGTGCAGCATCGTTGGGTTAGTTGGATGTTTTTTGAATGACTGGTAAAGGGCATAGGCTTACTGGCCTTGGTGCAGCATTTATTGCTGCGGCTATTGCAAAAATAGCCGGACTGGACGTGTTTTTGCAAACAGTCTGTGCGCTCGTGGCTGCCGTTTCCACTTCCTTGCCCGACTGGATAGAAATCCCCTATTATCGCAAAGGGGTCCGAACCGGTTCGCTCATCAAGCACCGCACCTACACCCATTGGCCCTGGATTTGGGTGGGTTTAATGTATTGGGGATTTTCTATCAAAGAGATTGAAGGAGCCGCCATGATTGGCGCAGCAACCGGTGCATTGAGCCATATTCTGGCCGATGCCCCCAATCCCATGGGCATTCCCTGGATTCATCCATTGCAACGAATTCGATTGGGGAAAAAAGGCTGGTGGCGCTCGGGTAAAAACGAAACAGTGCTGGTAAGTTTATTCACGGTTTTTGGTGTGAGCATTTGGGTACAGGTGAACCCGGAGAATGTCTTTGCCCAAGGATTAACACAACTGACCCAGGAAAGCGTCAGACAAATCAGCGTGGTTTTACAACCCCTGGTGCAGAATTTCATCACTTACTTAAGCAGCAACGTTATTTTTTGATACGATGGGGTCAGAGCGAAAAATCAGATTCACGTTCCCACGCTGGAGCATGGGAACGAGTTATAATTGATGAACTGTTATATGTTGTAAGACTTTAGGGTAAAGTTCGACCCTCGTTCCCATGCTCTGCGTGGGAATGCATACCGAACTGCCGTAAGGATTTAGGGTAAGGTTTTTTTTCGTATAGGCCTTTATATAGGCCTCAACCCAACTGGCATAAAAAAAGGACTTCCCGTTTTCACGTAAGTCCTTGATTTAATTGGTCGGAACGGAAGGATTCGAACCTTCGACCCCTTGCACCCCATGCAAGTGCGCTACCAGGCTGCGCTACGCCCCGACGTTTTACTTATTTGCCTGTTCACACAAAGCTGTGTAAGTAAGACTTGAACTATAGCACATACCCAATACAAAATGCAAGCCCCTGACTTTTATTTTTTTAACTATATTTTCCATTTTCAAGCATTATTACTTGACAATTTACTGTCATGAACATTTTCTGCAATGTTCCATGCGCTTAAAACAGCACTGATCATTTCATAAGCAATTGACAAAAATTCCCTGTCAGATCAAGACTTAAGCGAGTTGCTAATT
>CAZSYK010000254.1:0-1542 GCA_964610685.1 uncultured Eubacteriales bacterium | reverse complement strand
GCGGTAGGTCTTGCCGCCACTGGTCACGTTGATGGTTGAGTCGTAGACCACGGGCACGGCATTCGTCGCGCCGATCACGCCGCCTGTCAGTCTCGCCGGTGGCCGGATGTCAAAAATGACATCGTAGGTGCTGGTGGTCGTGGCGTACCAGAACCCCTTGGGTGCCGTAGCCGGCGCGGTCACGGTGGCCGTGCCGTCCTGGTTGTCGATCCAGACCACGCCGGGTTGCAGTGTGAACGGCACATCCAGCGTGGGCGCGTACCACAGCGAGGGAAAATCGCCCGACGTGTACGGGTAGGCGATCTCGGCAACGCCGTTGGTCGTGCCCCCATCCGTGACGGTGATGGCACCGGCCCTGGCAGCGACGATCACCGACCCGCCGCGCACGAACCCGACGTAATTGGTGTGCAGGTCTAGCCCCCACCTGGCCGAGCCGTCCGCGCCGGACTCGTAGGCCACGGCCCCGGACTCCGCCATGACGCTGTAGGCGCCGTATGTCGCCCACTGGTAGCCGCTGGCGTGCATGGTCGCCGGGGCGTTGAGGAAGGTCATGTAGGCCGGGTCCGGGTTGGCCGATCCGTCCGGCGCGCGCGTGCCCCAGGCGGCGTCGCCCTTGGCGGCCAGCGCGGCCCAGACGGCATTGGTGAACGCCGGATCGACGCCGCCGCCGCCCTCGCTTTCGGCACTCGACCAGAGCGAGGTGGAGACGCCGTCTATGGTACGCCAGATCGTGAGCGTCTGGTTGGATATCGTCATCCAGGCGTTGGTGCCCAGCAGATAGGTCTGCACCAGCTCGTTGGTCGCGGTAGCTATCTCGCCGCGGATGTCGGCGTGGGCGAGGGTGTTGGTGTCGTGCAGCGTCAACCGCTCGACCGGTATCGTGCCGTCGGCGTGCATGAGCTTGTTGCTATAGATTTGCAGGCTGAACGGCTCCGAGTTGCCCCCCGTGCCGAGCTGGATCGCGTCGATGCCGGCTGCCCCACGGGTGCCGTCGATTGTGGCGACGGCATTCATTCCGCCTGCGAATCCGCTCGATGTCTTGGTGCCAATTCCAGCCGCTCCGCCGCCGGATTCGGAAAAGGCGGAATTACCCACCGCCCCGCCTCCGTCATAGGATCTGGCGCTATTCCCGACTGCCGCTCCGCCGCCCATCTCAACTGCCGAAATACCACCTTGGAATCCGCCATTGCCCGTCACGCTGTGCTCCGTCGCCGCGTGCGCCGCAGCCGCCGCGAGGTCGTTGGATTGCGATCCTGTGACGGTGGTGGCCTGCTGGGCGTAGTATACGCGCGCGGTAGAGAGGTTCTGAGGCGGGATGTTGGTCACGACGCGGTCGCTCTCGGTCAGGCCGCCCAGGGCCGCGGTCTGGGCGCCGGCGCGGGCGGCGGCGATCAGGATGCAGCAGGCGGTCAGCAGCGGTAGGAAGTGGCGCATGTCAGACTCCCTTCAGGGCCGCGAGGATCGCGGACAGCTGGTCGGCCAGCGAGGTCAGCGAGGCGGGACGGTCTACGAGCATGCTTTCGAAGCTGCCGTGCCGGACGA
>CAZSYK010000253.1:0-1545 GCA_964610685.1 uncultured Eubacteriales bacterium | reverse complement strand
ACACCACTTCTCTTTTCCGGTAGGAGACTTAATTCCCAGTCGCTCTAATTCAGATAACATGCCTAAAACGCTCTTGCCTTGAAGGTACATATTAAAAATCAGCCTTACATTTTTTGCTTCTTTATCATTGATAGTCAGATTACCATCTGCATCGTTGATATATCCATAGCATTTTCTTTTATATAGCTTTGAGGTGTGGAGTGGTAAACATCGTTTAGACAGGAAAAAGGGTCACTGTAAGGTGGACTCCTTTCTTAAGGTAGAGTATAGCACGGGTCGCTCTTTCGCGGCATAGACCGCCGCTGGGGTTTGGTAGTCTAAGGATTGGTGAGGGCGCTCAAAGTTGTAGAAGTGGAAGTAGCGGGATAACCCCAATCGGGCCTCGCGGGGCGACGAATAAGAATTGAGATAGACCTCCTCGTATTTGACAGAACGCCAGAGACGTTCCGTGAAAATATTGTCTGCCGCCCGACCTCGGCCATCCATGCTGATCTGGACATTAGCCGCGAGCAGACGATCCAGGTATTGCGGGCTGGTAAAATGGCTGCCCTGATCACTGTTGCAGATGGTTGGCGTGGCTTGCGCGAGGGCACGGTCTACAGCAGCCAGAACAAAAGGCAGTTCCAGGGTCTGATCGACTTCCCAGGCCACCACGAAGCGCGAGAACCAGTCAAGGATGGCCACCAGGTACATCCAACCACCTTGCAGGCGGATGTAGGTAATATCAATCCCCCAGACGTGATTGGGGTAGCTAGCGGTTACCTGGCGCAGCAAATAGGGGTAAATCTTGTGTTGGGGGACCGGTTTACTGGTATTGGGGCCTGGCGCAATGCCTGCTAGGCCCATTTCACGCATATATCGCTGCACCGTCAGGCGAGAAACGGCGATTTTCTCCTGGTTGAGTACCACCGTAATCCGCCGGGAGCCGTAAAACGGCCAGCGGGTATAGATTTCATCGATGCGATGCTTGATCGCCACCTCTTCCGGCGAGGGCGGCAGCGGGTGATAATACAGGCTAGAGCGGCTGATGCCCAGCAGCTCCGCTTGGGTGGTAAGGGACAGTTCGCATGACGCATATTCGATCATCGCCAGCCGCTCCGCTCTACTCGTTGTATCCAGATTTTTTTTTGAGCCAGTTGAGCTGTGTGGTCAACCGGCCAATCTCGCTGTATAGTTCGTTCACCTGGCGTTCGTGTTCAGCCTGCTGGACGCGCTCGCTTTTGTTCTCATCCTCGAACAGTTTTGAAAAATTTTCCAACGCTTGTTTCTTCCAGCGATAGAGAACGTTCGGATGTACCCCGTTTTCTGATGCAATCTGATTAACGGTTTTTTCTTCTTTCAGTATTTCCAGCGTGATTTTCGCCTTCTGGCTGGCGGTGAAGCGTTTTCTCGTGGGCATAGTGTGTTTAGTTTACACCTTATTTTTGCCCCTTTTTGTGTCCAAATTTCGTTAGCCACTTAATTCGCGCTGTTGAACCTTATCCTTCTGTGCTATGTTTTCAAGCATAGATGCAAAAGCAGCCATGCTCTCATAGCGATCCTCTG
>CAZSYK010000252.1:668-1548 GCA_964610685.1 uncultured Eubacteriales bacterium | reverse complement strand
ATGGGTGGCGCAACCCCCGCTCCGGCTCGAAAGATCGAGGAAGATGTCGCCGTATCGGGATCTCTTCTGAATAAGGCCTGGAATTTGGCGGACCAAGGCGATCTGAAAGCCTCTCTGGCTGCGTGTTGGACATATCTGCGGAAAGAGCCTCCCTGTGCCGATGTGTACTGCCTTATGGGGCTGATCCACGACGCCGGTGATTGTCAGAGCGAAGCTGAGGATTGTTACCGGCGGGCGCTCTATCTTGATCCGCATCATATAGAGACGCTTATCCATGCATCGCTGTTGTGTGAGCGTCGCCATGAACACGAGAAAGCAGTCCTGTACCGAGAGAGAGCGGAACGGGCTCAAAAAAATCAACGTAACGCTGAACCCTAAAACGATGGTTATATTTCCTATGATGCCGGAAGAAAATTTTCAGGTCAAACAGTGTTGGAATGAAGCGGGTGTCTACGGAGATGCATCATGCCCGAAGTTGGCGTCCTGCGGCCACTGCCGCCGCTGTCCCGTTTATGCCGCCGCCGGGCGCGATCTTCTCGACCGTCCGATCCCCAAAGGTTTGCTTGAGGAACGGGCTGCCCTGATGGCACAGGGGAAGGAAACAGAATGCGTCCGTCCAATGTCGGTTATGGTTTTTCGCATCGAAGGTGAATTTCTGGCTCTTGAAACTCAGTATTTCGAGCAAGTGGCGGAGATTACTGCGATCCACAGCTTTCCTCTGCGCAGCAACCGCGTTTTTCGTGGGATCGTAAATATCGACGGCGAATTGCATCTGTGCGTTTCCCTGGCGGGATTGCTGGCATTTTTGCCGCAGCTGATCCTGGGCCCGTTTGCAGGCGTGTGGATCGACCGCATGAAGCGGAAGAGTGTGATCATCGGC
>CAZSYK010000252.1:0-658 GCA_964610685.1 uncultured Eubacteriales bacterium | reverse complement strand
CGCAGTAGTCCTCACCATAAGAGCAAAAATCATCTGGATTTCGCTCTTGCCATGAGCGCGGACAGCGAGCGACTGCGCGAATGATGATCATCAGAAAGGACGGGGAGCGTTTTGTTTGTCCCATCCACGAAATGTGCGGCGTGCATCGTATTTCCAGTGATGAAGTGCGGAACCCTCCCCTCACCGTGTCTAAGGGCGTGACAAATCTGACGAGGGGACTGTTCTATCTTGATGGCGTTCACGTGGGACTGCTCAAAGATGCGGACCTTTTTGCGGCCCTTTCACGCAGTCTTATTTCATAAAGGATCAAGGATTCAGGCATGGACCATATCGACCCGATGATGCTGGAGCTTTTCCGGACCGAATTGGAGAATCACTCACGCCTCTTGGAGGCGGGCTTGGTGGGTGCGGAGGCAGATCCCGCTCCGGAAAGGATTGAGCCTCTGATGCGTGCTGCCCATTCCATCAAAGGCGCCGCTCGAATCGTTGGACTTCCGGCGGCGGTTACCCTGGCTCACGCCATGGAAGACGTCCTGTCGGCGGCGCAGCACGGCAAGCTTCTTCTCGCAAGCAGCCACGTGGATTTGCTCCTTAAGGGAAACGACATTTTTCAGAACCTGTCGCGTGTGGACACTGCCGAAATTCCCCAGCAGTTGCA
>CAZSYK010000251.1:0-1551 GCA_964610685.1 uncultured Eubacteriales bacterium | reverse complement strand
CTTAATTCCAACGGGGAACTGGTTACGCTTGAGTCTCCTGGATACTCTAACGTCGTTGACTATACCCTACCCTCGCTCTCTCCGGAGAACCCAAGGAACCTGTCCATTACCGTCACCTTAGGGAATCTTCAGAGAGCAACCATCGTCTTTACGAAGAAAGCTGGAACGACATGGTCTACCAATTGAAACTCTGTCTGCTGTTTATTTTGTTGATGATCCTGGGAGGTTGTGCGGGATTGACTTACGAATCGCCAACCAAGGGGAAGATTGCTTACTGGCGAACCGCCGGGATGAACTCCGACCTGATCAGCGGCGAAGATGGAACGCTGAAGATAGCGGTGACTGGCCAGAAGTCTGTGGATCCCACAGAGATTCTGGCCAAGATCCTAGCCGATGCGTTAAGGGGCGCGGCTGCAGCCCCGAAGTAGTTAGAGAAACAATTCCCTGTAATAGGCATACCGTTTCATGAAGCCCTCCTTGGCCCCGCAGGAGGGCTTTTCTTTGCATAACCCATTACGGTAGACGCAGTTTGGGACCATCATCCTGGCAAGGGCGGGATCGACGCGCTCAACAGCCCAGGCGATGTCCTCCATAATCGCCCTTGTTTCCAGTGATGCCTGGCAGCAAAGCCTGGTCCTGGCCATATTGATCAAGGTGACAGCGTTACAGAACATCCCGTGATTAACCGGAGTGTTTCGATCGGCCGCCCCATTGCCGCCCCTGTCCGGTCGATTGGTCTTGACGTAGTGTTCAATCCAGATCTTATGCCGTACCAGGTGGACGGAAGAGGCTGTGGGAATGCCAAGCATTGTTATCCGGAACATCTGTGTTCTGGCTGGCGAATGCTCATTAATATAGGCCCTCTCCAGGGTCATGTTCGACTCGTGTCCCGTCGTCAATCCGGCAGCCCACCGAAGTTGTTCCAACCCGGTATCCTTGACGGCAACAATATCGTTTCTTCTTAATGCAATCCCATTTCCTTTCATTTACCAGACACCCTAAGAACGTCCGCCATTGGAGCGACCTGTTCTGGCCGCAGAGGAATCTGCGCTCCACACATGATACAGGCGAAACCCACCGGCATCATGGCAGTCTCTGTTTTCCCGGACTGCGATAACATCGCCGGAACTTCCTTCAGCCTCAGAACATGAAAGAACAACGGACACCCACAGGCACAGACACGATCCTGTAAGTCATTGGTATTGATACTAACTTTTGGAGCATCCGGTTTGACCGCCATACGTAAGTAACCTCCCTTGGAAGATGATGCCCGAATCTACCGCAATACACAGAAAAAATCAACAAGAATAACAATAATACTTCTTGACTTAACACTATATGTTGTGTAGGGTTCCCGTAAATCACGCTACAGGAGGTAGAAAAACACAGTGGCAAGAATTGGAATTTTGACGACCTTCCAGGAATTCAGGTCGGGGTATTCCCTTACGGGTATCGTCAAAGATCAAATCGAAATGTTGACCCGACATAACAATGAAGTCTTCCTGTTTGTGAGCGAAAAGTACCACGGAGAGAAATTTCCCGGAGAAGTGA
>CAZSYK010000250.1:0-1560 GCA_964610685.1 uncultured Eubacteriales bacterium | reverse complement strand
CCAGCACAAAGAAAGGAATATTGTTTTTAGTTATTAAATTCAGCAAAAGCTTTAAACTTTCTTTACTGCTGATATGTACGAATAGATCAGCGGGACCTCCGATTTTAAACGACGTGTGATTTTTGAGGCTTTCGTTTTTTAAGATCGTACATCCTGTTTGTTCGGATAATTGAGCGAGCTCTGTGTAAATATTCGAGATGATTTTCGCCTCCCGTTTTTAGCCTTGCAAATTAATATTCTGTTTATAATATAATTATATCTCTTTAAAAAAGCATGTATGTTCTTCAAGGTACGATTTAAAGCGGTTTACATCTGCGTTTATGATAAGTTCCTCGGGAAAATCGACTTCTTCCAAAAGCTTGAGCGCTTTGTCGAATTTTCCGATTTGAGTGCAAAAATGAGAATCCGAATTAATTATTATGCTCACACCATGTTTTTTGCAAAGAGCGGCAATTTTTTTGCAGTTTTGCGTGGATCCCGGTCTTATGTTAAAGGAGCTGTTGTTTATCTCCACTAATTTGCCGTTTCTTCCAAATTCAGGAATGACTTTTTCATAATCATAAACAAAGCTTGACAGTCCGCTGTGTCCGACAACATTGACCACAGGATTTTTAGCGACATTCAACCAGGTTTCGGTGCAGGACTCTATATCGGTCTTGCCGCTGAAAGCGACATCGTGAATGGAGGCTATGATCCAATCGAACATAAATCCGTCTTTATTTATGAACGGTATGTCGATTTCGCCGTCAGAGTTCAATATATTTGCTTCTATTCCTCTAAGAATATTTACTCCATCAATGTTTCTGGGTAATATTCTTAAATTTTCGAAATACCATGTTCCGGGAGGGCTGGGCATGTTCCTTGCGTGGTCGGTGATCGCGATCGCATACAGGTTTTGTTTGACCGCTTCGTTTATATTTTCCATTATGGTGCTGTATGCGTGCGATGATGCCACAGTATGACAATGTGTATCGGCTATTATTTTCATTAATCACGACAAGCATCTGATAACAATTACGAATAACAGATCTTGCGGTAGTCACTACCTTTCTTGAATTAGGTTAACATTTTACTAAATTATAACATATTTACGGATTATTTAAAAGAGAATAAAAACCCCAACAGTATAAACGCTGCCGAGGTTTATATATTTCGATTACTTATACTCTTGCGCATAAAAGTTGCTTTTTCTTATGCTATTCTTATAAAGCTGCTTTTTATTTTCTTGGTGCTTCGACAGTGTGAATTTTTTCCTTTTCCGCTTTTTCCCTTGCCAACCTTGCGTCAGCTGCTCTTGCACATATAGCTGCTCTTTCTTCTCTTGACGGCTCGGCAGGCGGAGTTTTTTTCTGCGTGTCGGTTTCTGCTGGTTTTCGTGCGGGTTCTGCATGGATGGGTGTCGGTTCCGCTTGTGTTGCGGTTCTTTCAGCCGTGACCGGTACTGCTTTTTTTGGTGCCTCTTTTACTTGCTTTTCTTTTTCTGCAGCAGCATCTTTTGACGGTGATTTTTCTTTTGCTTTCGGAGCTTCATCTTTTTTGGTTTCGGTTACTTTTGGTGTT
>CAZSYK010000249.1:0-1562 GCA_964610685.1 uncultured Eubacteriales bacterium | reverse complement strand
GAGATGGCTCCCGCTCGATGAATTTGTCGAGGTACCGGCAGACCACCTTTTTCTGCTCGAAATGGTGCTCTGCGTCAAGCGGCTCGTTCGCCTGTGCGATGTAGTAATAGTCCTCTTCGTCCGCAGTCATGTATTTAACTTCGTCCGTGACCACGCCGTTTACCTTGTCATAGACGCGGTAGGGCGTTTCAATAAAGCCGTATTTGTTGACGCGCGCGTAGGTCGCGAGCGAGTTGATCAGTCCGATGTTCGGACCTTCCGGTGTCTCGATCGGGCACATGCGGCCGTAGTGCGAAGAGTGGACGTCGCGCACTTCGAAGTTCGCGCGGTCGCGGCTCAATCCGCCCGGGCCCAGAGCGGACAGGCGGCGTTTGTGAGTCAGCTCGGCCAGCGGGTTGGGCTGGTCCATGAACTGAGACAGCTGACTGGACCCGAAAAACTCTTTGATCGCAGCGCTCACCGGACGGGTGTTGACCAGTTGTTGCGGGGTTGCGGTTAGCATGTCGGTAGTACCCATGCGTTCGCGGACCACACGCTCCATGCGCGCAAAGCCGACACGGATCTGATTTTGGAGCAGCTCGCCGACCGAACGGATGCGGCGGTTGCCGAGGTGGTCGATATCGTCGGTTGACCCGATGCCGTAGGTCAGGCCGATCATATAGCTGACCGACGCGACGATGTCCTCTACGGTCAAATGTTTGGGCATGAGGTCGGTGACGCGGGAACGCAGTTGTTCACGCAGTGTTTCCGAGGGATTCTTGGAAGCCTTTGCCTCGGCCAGAATCTCCTTGAGAACCGGGATGCGGACACGTTCGGTCACACCGAGCGCCGCGACATCGAGTCCTTCGGTATAAGCGGGGTCCATCCCGGCGAAAATGAACTCCGCCGCGTCGACCCGGTTGTTGCCAATGATTTTGATCCGCTCGTCCATGACGGTCACGGTGTTGCCGACCACGACGACGGGATGGACCGTGACTTCGTTGATGCTGGAAGCCTGGATGTCCTTCGCGATCTGCTCGGTGATGGTCTCTCCCTCGGCTACGATGATTTCGCCGTTGGCATCGACCAGTGTCTCGGCGGCTTGGTGGCCGACCAACCGGCTGGCAAGCGCGAGTTTCTTGTTGAGTTTGTAAATACCGAAACGGCCCAGATCGTAGCGTTTCGGGTCAAAAAACATGTTGTTGAGCAGCGTCTCCGCACCTTCGACCGATACCGGCTCACCCGGACGCAGTTTGCGGTACAGTTCCTGGAGCCCCTCTTCGCGGGTCCGGCACAAATCTTTTCCCAGCGTCGCGTGGAGGATGGCAGATTCGCCAAACAACGCCAGAATATCGTCGTCCGTGCCAAATCCAAGACTGCGCAGCAAGACCGACAGATGGAATTTGCGCGTACGATCCACACGCACCCACAGGATGTCGTTGGCGTCGGTTTCATACTCGAGCCATGCACCGCGGTTGGGGATGATCTGGGAGTTGAACAACTGCTTGTCGCCTTTGTCCTCACCCGGAGTAAAATAGGCCCCCGGAGAGCGGACCAGCTGACTGATGATGACCCGCTCGGCA
>CAZSYK010000248.1:0-1562 GCA_964610685.1 uncultured Eubacteriales bacterium | reverse complement strand
CGCGACGGGAACAATACGGTTCACGGGGCTGTAGCCGGAGTCTCCGCCGCCGTCAGGCGCGGCGAGGCTTGCGGTCTTGTTGGAGCGGCTCGAATTGTGGTCCTGCACGCGCGTTCCTCCACCGCCTCCGCCGCCGTCGGGCGCGGCGAGGCTCGCGGTCTTGTTGGAGCGGCTCGAATTGTGGTCCTGCCCGCGCGTTCGGCCGCCGCATCCGTTCGAACGGCTGGAGTTGTGATCTTGGGCGCGTGTGCCGGCGCCGCCGCCAATCCGCCCGAAACCCTTCGCTTCGTTGAAAAATTTGACAGTCCCCTTGGAATGGCTCAGCGTGCGACCGGTCATCGGATCGTACATCGGACTGCCGCCGGTTGACGAGCTTGCTTCGTAGAGCGGGTTGTTGCCTGCGCCGCTCTTTTCTTCGTACAGGGGGTTGACGCCAGGGCCTTTCCCCTTGTAGAGCGGGTTGCTGACCTCGCGGGCGTAGAGCCCCGTCTCCGCATCCCAGCGCAGCCCGGCAGCGAGTACGTCGTTGCCCACTGCGGACCCGGCCTGCAATGTGCCCGTGGCGTCAAAGAACATCGGCGCACCGAAGTCACCGTAATCGTAGCGCTCGACCACGAGGCCTGCGGCATCCGTCAGCGCCAGCATGTGGCCGCGCTCATCGACATGCGTGAAGAGCAGCTCGCCAGCGGCATCCACGAAGCCGACCGGAGGCGAGAGCATGCGGCCCGTGGCGGCGTAGCTCGCCGACGCCGCGCCGCCGCCGCTGGCGCCGGCGAGCACGCTGACGCTGGACACGGCTGCGCCTGTGTACACTTCGAGGACGCGATCATCCGCCGCGCCGTCGCAGTCGTCGTCCCGCGTGTCATCGTAGACGTAGGTCGTCAAGGCGGGCGGCAGCCCGCCCGCGGCGAACACCGTCTTGCCGATGCGGCGGCCCAGCGCGTCGTAGCGGTACGTCGCGACGGTCACGGGCGTTCCGACAGGATCGAGCGTGTCCACCTGGACGAGGCGGTCGGCATAGTCGTAGCGGTAGAATGTCGGCTCGTCCGCGCCGTCGCGCCCGACACGGTTGCCCTGCGCGTCGTGTTGTTCCGCACCGAACGGGGTGGTTGTGTACTGGTTCATCTGGAAGTCCGCCGGTTCGGGTGTGGTCGCGTCCATCGCATAGACCTCGACAGCGCCGTTGTTGGTGACCTGCAGGCGATTGCCGTTGACGTCGCAGACGTAGTCGAAATCGCCCGCAACGACGTGGCCGCTTCTGCGGGAGTGGCGCAGCCGATGCATCGCGTCATAGCCGTATTGGTTGGTCACAAGGTTGACGGTGCCATTCCAGGGTGCAGTCATCGCGCGCAGGATCTTGTTCTGATTACCGTCGTACAGGCTGGCGCGCTGGTCGACGACCTGGCCTCCGCCCGCTTGGGCGTGGTTGATCTTCGACACCTGATGCCAGCCGTGGTCGCCGTCGGCGTTCGTCACACCTTGCGCGCCGTTCCAGAAAACACGCGTGTTGATGCCGTTGGCGCGCGTGATCTTCGCGAGGCGCACCGCGCCGTCGTACGCGA
>CAZSYK010000247.1:1360-1567 GCA_964610685.1 uncultured Eubacteriales bacterium | reverse complement strand
CGTGGAGATGCTGGTGACGCCCGGCACACTGAAATCAAAGTCGGGAAGCGGGTAGCCCATTTCACGCATCAGGGAAAGGTGGATGCCCCCGACGCATGCGTCGACATGGCACCACAGCCCGTGTTCCGCGGCAAGGGAGGCAATGTCCCGGACGGGATCGATAACCCCTTGGGCATAGCCCGGGGCGGAGGCCACCAATACCAGCGT
>CAZSYK010000247.1:241-1350 GCA_964610685.1 uncultured Eubacteriales bacterium | reverse complement strand
TGTTCGGAGTTATGGCTGCGCGCATGGCCTCCACATCGGCGAGGAAGGTGGTCTTATCGTAACCGACGACCACCGGCTTGATGTCAAAATAAGCGCAGGCCTTGTGAAAGGCGGGATGGGCCGTAAGCGGCAGGATCATTTCGGGCGACTTGATTTCCGGGCGTGTGGCCCGTGCCCAGTCCCGCGCCGTTTTGATGGCCAGCAGAATGCTTTCCGTACCGCCGGAGGTCATGTTGCCCACCACATCCGCATCGCCCCGAAGCAGGTTGATAATCATTCGCACCACTTCCCGTTCCAGGCGCATCACGCTCGGAAAAGTGGTGAAATCAAGGCCGCTTTCGCACAAGTACATCATATAGGCGTCCCGTGCGGTGTCGAGTACCTCTTTACCCGGGTCATATACGTAGGCCATGATCCGGCCGGAATGCCAGGGCAGATCCCCCGTTTTATAGGACTCCAACTGGGCCATTATTTCAGATTTGCTGCGACCATGTTCCGGAATCTGCATGACTGTTCCTTTCCTCGTTTTCACCTTGCTTTAAAACAAGATCACTACTCCTGACCTATATACCGGGTTTAAATCGTAAGTCCTTTCCCCAAGGGGCGGAAGGTGTCAGCGAATCATGTAATACTTTTGTGCGAGATCGGTTACGGCTTGTACCTGCGCGTCAACCCAGGAAGTATCCCTGCCGAGTTCGGCGGCCATGAGTGAAGCGACTTTCGGCGCCATTTCAACGGCTGCATGGGCGTTCAGAAACAGGGCGCGGGAACGTCTGCCCAGAAAGTCCTCAACGGTGCGCGCAGCTTCTTCGCGCACCGCCCAGACCACCTCGCCCGCCTGCACATCCAGTTCGGGATGCAGCAAGGCTCCCCATTCCGCATTTTGGGCGCACAGGGCGGCGACCCGGTTCGCGTCGGAGCCGTAGACCGCGAGGTTGCTACGCGGATTGTCCTCCCTGGTATATCCATGGATGTGAAGTTCCCGGGTAATGCACGGTACCGGCTCCAGTTCCGCCACCACGGCCGCCTGGTCCACGGTGTCCTCTGCCATCTTGCGGTAGGTGGTCCATTTCCCGCCTGTTATCGTTACCAGCCCCGAGCCTGAAATG
>CAZSYK010000247.1:0-231 GCA_964610685.1 uncultured Eubacteriales bacterium | reverse complement strand
GTGTGGTCCCGGGACAAGGAGGCGGTTTTACTTTCTCCCTGGACAGCGACGAGAGGCCGGATACCTGTGAAAACGCTCAGCACGTCGCTTTCCGTGGGATCCTTGGTCAGGTAGCGTGCCGTGTGTGTCAACAGAAATTCTATCTCTTCCGGGAGAGCGCGCGGTTCCAGTTCCACCTGTTGAATGGGTGTGTCGGTAGTTCCCACCAGCGTGTGGTTTCTCCAGGGAATG
>CAZSYK010000246.1:1317-1568 GCA_964610685.1 uncultured Eubacteriales bacterium | reverse complement strand
CGCACACAATTCTAAATCTATAAAGCGGCTTGTTTTGGTGGCCTTCGAAATTTTTAATATATTCTATAATTCTATAAGTGTTTTTCTCGTAATTTCGCAAAACAATATTCGGGAGAATCCCTCTACTAAGTATATTATCGTAGTATTCAATTAGATTATAGCAGTAAAGATCTAATTCTTTATCTAAAGATTGTGTGTTTGCAAGTTCTATATCGATTTCTTGATTTAGAACGACCTTTGTAATAATTGTC
>CAZSYK010000246.1:983-1307 GCA_964610685.1 uncultured Eubacteriales bacterium | reverse complement strand
AAAATATCGTGGGCCTATAGTTTCCTCTGAAAAAATCAGCATCAATACCCTTATCAGAATTTTTTTCTATCACAATGGTCTTTACATTCCTTATTTCTTTTAATGAAGTCCCAATATTATATTTATTAAGATACTGTTTGACTATTCCTCTTCCATTTTCTTTTTCTATTGGTTCAGGAGCACTTCTTTCGTTCAAAGAGTATCTTTTTTTTATGCATTTTTCTCGATATTTTTCAGGATAACAGCCATACCACTTCATGAAATATTTGCGGTAATATCTAACTGCAGAAAAACCGCATTCTATTGATATGGTACTTATTTTCT
>CAZSYK010000246.1:0-973 GCA_964610685.1 uncultured Eubacteriales bacterium | reverse complement strand
CGAACCATATTCAGAAAATCTTGAAAACTCATCTGAGTTGCTTCTTTTACCAGATGTGAAAGATATGCTGTGCTCAAAGATTCTCTGTCAGCAATTTCCTCAAGAGTCAATTTACGATCATAATTTTTGTACACATATGCTCTTACATTATGAGTCCTTTTTACCATTGTCGGATTATTCTTATTATCCATTTTATTTACCCAGGATTCTCCTTGCAATGAATAATATTGAAAATAATCATACAGTATATCAATTATTTTACGGGTTTCTAATAGTATCTTCTCATCATTTTGATATGACAAATCACTGTCAAAATATGTTTGACAAAATAACGACTTCAGAATATCCAGAGCATATTTTGCTTCTTCTGTGTCGTCGTCGTCAGTTGTGACAAAAAATGTACTATGGATATTAGGATGATACTTGCTTAAAAAATCAGTATTGATTTTCAATATCATTATTTTACTCTTTCCATTAATTGCCTCAATGCTGTGCATTGCCCCTTCATCTATTACTTGAACAGCTCCTTCTTTTTTTTCGCTAACCCAATATCCGTCCTTTATTCTAACCGTTCCTTCTAAAACAAATATGATTTCAAGACAATTATGAAAATGTATTGGATAGTATCCCAATTCATGTACTTCTGTATTTAATACTCCTTTAGTAAAGTCTGTTTTCTCCCTTAACATTTACTATCCTTTCTAATAATACAATTTTTTTTCATTCTATCATCATTTATAACTTTTGTTAAGTACTCATAATTTATTGTTTATTTCTTGAACAGAATAAGTCCGTATTATTATATAATTTCAATATCGAATGGCTACGGTAAAACATTATATTAAAATCAATTTCAGCGGTATTTCTATTAATTGCCAACCCGCTCCACGCAAATGTTGCTCATTAAATCATTTCTATGATAAGCCAGCAGGCGCCTTAAGGCGCCTGCTGTGAAAAAATATGACAGAATATT
>CAZSYK010000245.1:829-1572 GCA_964610685.1 uncultured Eubacteriales bacterium | reverse complement strand
AGGTCCGGGTTCAGGGCGCACGAGAGCGGTTCGCGCGCGGGCGCGGCTTCGGAAGGCGTCTGCCCCGGATTGAGCGCCTTGAGCCCCTTGATGACCTCTTCGGCCCGGGTGTCCGAATCTTTTCCTTCGACCATGGCCAGGATGTGGTCCCTGGCCAAAAGAGTCAGGCTCAGCAGTTCCCTGGTCACTTCAATCCGGCCCGTGCGTGCCAGATCAAAGACCGTCTCCACCTCGTGGGTGAACGAGGCGATGTCCTCGAAGCCGAACATGGCGCCGGACCCTTTGATGGTGTGCATGGCCCGGAAGACCCGGTTGATGACCTCGTCATTGGCCGGGTCCGTCTCCAGCTCCAAGAGCGAGATTTCCAGTTCGCCCAACAATTCCAGGGCTTCTTCCTTGAACGCCTGGCGGTGCATTTCTTCTCTGAACATTTCCGGCTCCGGTTCTGGGGGTTATCGCAGCAGTTTCCTGGCCACGGCCAGGAGTTGCTCGGGTTTGAAGGGTTTGACTATCCAGCCGGTGGCTCCGGCCGCTTTTCCATCCTCTTTGGCCGAGGCCTGGGATTCCGTGGTCAGCATGACGATGGGCGTGAACTTGTACTGCGGCGTGGCTCGCACGGCGCGGATCAGTTCGATGCCGTTCATGTTGGGCATGTTCAGGTCGGTCACGATCATGTCCACGGGTCCGGACAGTTTGGCCAGGGCGTCTTTGCCGTCACAGGCCTCGATGACGGTATAGCCGGC
>CAZSYK010000245.1:0-811 GCA_964610685.1 uncultured Eubacteriales bacterium | reverse complement strand
AGTCATCCACCGTCATTATGGTTTTACTCATGCGTCTTCCTCGATTCGATGTGTTATTTCCTTGATGAGACTGTCCGCTCCCAGGCTCGCCGCGCTTTCCAGCAGATGCGCGGGCAGATTCAGAAAGCGGATCGTCCGGTCCTGTTCCTTGACCAGGGCGCAGAGCATCTGGATGAAGGAGAGGTCCGACTTGTCCGATTCGCCCAGGTCGATGGTCATGGCTGCGGCCTGGGGCAGGCGGGCCAGCAGTTCGGCGTGAATTTCCCTGGAATGTTCAAGGGTCAGACTGCCGGAAAATTTTATGACCGGGTGCTTGGGATCGCCAGTGACGGTGCATGCGAACATGAAAGGCTCCTTGTCCTAGAAAAGTTCCACGTTGTCGCCAAGGTCGTCTTCGGACTCACCCGGCTTGCCCGCGCCAGCGGCGTTCGGCTCGGCATCGAAAAGTTCGACGTTGTCGTCACCAAAGAGTTCGACGTTGTCATCGCCGAAAAGCTCGACGTCGTTGTCGCCAAAAAGATCGACCTCGCCTCCGGCATGGGCGTCCGCATGATGCCCGAGCACGGACAGATGAACCAGCCGTTCGCTGTCCATGGTGTAGCGGGAAAGCTGCTCCCGCAATTTTTCGGGCTGCCGCGCGCTTTCCAGCTCTGCCGCGAAGGGCGCGAATTTTTCGGCCAGGACCGTGATTTCGTGTTCCAAATCCAGCAGCTGGCTTGAGACCAAATCATGGAAATGGATGGAAGATGTCAAGCTGTTGATCTGCGTGATCAGTTCGGTGCTCAGGTTTGAGAGGTGCGCGATGTTACGT
>CAZSYK010000244.1:0-1573 GCA_964610685.1 uncultured Eubacteriales bacterium | reverse complement strand
GTAACTATTCAGATAGCTTGTTAAGGTTACACAATTTTTCCTCGTTTCGAGGAAAAATTGGATATAAAATGAATCATTTCTCTCCTTGATGAAACGTGAAGAGATTCTTGCTCTGTGTGCTTCAAACCCTGAAGTCATTGCTTACATTTTGAGTCTTGAATCTCAGATAAAAGAGCTTAGTGAAAGATTGATAGCCTTAGAAGCTCAGTTAAATCAAAACAGCAGAAACAGCAGTAAACCTCCTTCTACTGATTTTCATGTAAAAGAGAAACCTAACCCCAAGAGTCGCCGTGAACAGAGTGGCAAGAAAGCTGGAGGTCAAGAAGGTCATCCAGGCACAACTCTTGATATGGTTAATGATCCTGATTAGTCAATTGAACATTCTTTGACCTGCTGCGAAGAATGTGGACATACTCTCGAGAATATTGAAGTTGAAGCTTATGAGAGAAGACAGATTTTTGACATTCCTCCTGTAAATCTAATTATTACGGAACATCGAAGTCAAATAAAGAGCTGCCCTCATTGTGGTAAGTTGAATAAAGCTGTTTTTCCAGAATCAATAAAGTATCCAGTTCAATATGGTCCTAATATCTTAGCTTCAGCAATTTACTGTAAAAACTACCAGTTTATTCCCTATAAAAGGATTTCTGAGTTTTTTGATGACGTTATGGGGATAAAAATCTGTTCTGCTACCATAATCAAAGCAGAAAAAGAATGCTTCCAGAATTTAGAGGGATTTGAAAATGTGAGTAGGGAGAAGTTAATAACTTCTCCTGTGATCCATTGTGATGAAACTGGGATGAAAATTGAAGGAAAAAGACATTGGCTTCATGTAGCTTCAAATGACAAATGCACCTGTTATTTTGCTCACTCAAAAAGAGGGTCAGAAGCAATTAATGCTATGAGAATCCTTCCCGAATTTAAAGGAATAGCAGTTCATGATGGATGGAAACCTTATAACAGTTATGAATGTGATCATGCTCTTTGCAACGCTCATCTCCAGAGAGAACTTACTGGAATTGAGGAGAACTATAAACAGCAATGGGCTAAAGAAATGAATGAACTGCTCACTGAGATGAAAAAGTATACTGATGAATGCAAAGAGCAAGTCAAAGATCTGGATTTTGAGCTAATTAAAGCATTGGAAGAAAGGTTCGATGCTATCATCATTAAAGGGATTGAAGAAAATCCGCCTTCTCTAAACCCTGAAAAACAGGGAAAACGTGGTAAAAACCCAAAAACCAAAGCAAGGAACCTACTGGATAGGTTTATAGAAAACAAAGAACAGATCCTGAGATTCCTCAATGATTTGAGAGTTCCATTTGAGAATAATCAGGCAGAAAGAGACATCAGGATGATGAAACTACAGCAGAAAATATCAGGAACTTTCAGAACTATACAAGGAGCAGAAGCTTTCTGCAGAATTAGAGCTTACATTTCTACAATTAGAAAGAATGGTTTGAACGTTATAGATGCTATTCTTGCGGCGCTCAACGGAGCGCCGCTATTATCCTGAGAATTACAGCATTTTGCTGAAAAAACATACTTTTTTATCAGTGGCTGAATAGTTACA
>CAZSYK010000243.1:437-1574 GCA_964610685.1 uncultured Eubacteriales bacterium | reverse complement strand
GTCTAAGAAGTGCTGGGTCAAGTACGTCAGAACGGTTAGTTGCTGCAAGCACGATAACCCCTTCATTAACACCGAAACCATCCATTTCAACAAGCAGTTGGTTAAGTGTTTGTTCTCTTTCATCGTGACCACCGCCAAGACCAGCTCCACGCTTACGACCTACGGCATCAATCTCATCGATGAATACAATACATGGTGCGTTTTTCTTAGCTTGCTCAAATAAGTCTCTTACACGAGAAGCCCCAACACCAACAAACATTTCTACGAAGTCTGAACCCGAAATACTAAAGAATGGTACTCCAGCTTCACCTGCGATAGCTTTTGCAAGTAATGTTTTACCTGTTCCTGGAGGCCCTACAAGAAGTACCCCTTTTGGAATTTTGGCTCCAACTTGAACATAACGGTTTTGATTTTTAAGGAAGTCTACGATTTCTGCTACTTCTGTTTTTTCTTCATCAAGACCAGCTACATCTTTTAATGTAATTTCACCTTTATCATCAATCGTCATCTTCGCTCTACTTTTACCAAACGACATGATGCGGCCACCACCGCCACCGCCGCCTTGCATTTGTTGAACAAAGAAAATCATGATGAAGATAAACATCCCTATAATTAAAATGATTTGTAAGATAGGGAAGAATAAACTTGTTTGTGGTTCACTACTTACAAAAGTAATTGAATTTCTAATTTCTGGTGATAACCCTAGTAAGTATTCGCTGAATGCTTCTTGTGAGGTACTGATTGTTGTTCTATTGCCTTCTTTATCTGTTACAATAAATTTACCATCATCTGCACTCGATACAATTTGCTCAATTGATTTAATTTCTTGATTTTCAATCTTGGTCATTACATCAAATAAGCCCATTTTAGGTGTACTTTGATTAAAATCTTTTCCTGTTCCGTAAAATACAAATAATGCTAGCACAACTACAAGGATAAGATAAACATAAGTACCTTTAAATTTCTTTTTCATGTATAACTCCTCCTCTCTGTTTCTAGATACTACCCTCTTTTAACAGCAATATATGGTAAGTTTCTAAGATATTGCTTGTAATCAAGTCCATATCCAATTACAAATTCGCTTCCTACTTTAAAGCCTGTGTAATCAACTCTAACATCTGTTACTCTCTCTTCTTC
>CAZSYK010000243.1:0-381 GCA_964610685.1 uncultured Eubacteriales bacterium | reverse complement strand
ACAGAGTTTAAGACTTGCAGGATTTCTTTCTCCAAGCATTTTAGTTAAGTAATTTAATGTACGTCCTGAATCAATAATGTCTTCTACAATAAGTACATGTTTGTCATGAATTGGCTCATCTAGGTCTTTCATGATCTTTACAATACCACTACTTTTATATTCATCTCCATAACTTGATACAACCATAAATTCCATTTTGAGTGGTACAGTGATATGTTTTACTAGGTCAGTCATGAACATAACCCCACCTTTTAATATACATAACACTACAAGTTCCTTGCCTTCGTAATCTTTGCTAATTTGTGCTCCTAATTCAGCAATACGAGCTTGTAATTTTTCTTCTGATATTAGCGTATCTAAATTTAACATAGTACCTCCTAC
>CAZSYK010000242.1:0-1574 GCA_964610685.1 uncultured Eubacteriales bacterium | reverse complement strand
CTATCAAGATAAAGCAGAACAGTAAAGGAATATGGATTGATGCAAAGACAGGACGCTTCGTAAGCAAAGCAATTTATGAACCAGTTGTTAGAAGAAAGGCAGAAGCGAACGCAAAAAGATCTGCATCACTTAAGGAATACTGGGATGATGTTAAAAAGTTTGAGAAAATGGGATATTCCAGGCAGGACGCCAGGAAATTTGTTCGGCAATCTCCTAAGTATCTTGCGAAGAGAGGGAAGAAGGGATACCAATGGTCTCAATTTTGGAAGGATGCAAAGGCAGGAAAGTTAAGCATCAAAGATAGGAAAGATGCCATGCGAAAATTAGAGGATGACGGATTCGAATTAATTTCTTATTGAGGTTTTATAATGAGACACACATATAAATTTCATGGATTTGATACTGAAACAGATGAAGCAGGAAATCCTGTAATACTTGCGACCGAAGAAGAATACAAAATTATTAAAGACTTTACTGGAGTATTAAAATTTATAGGCAAATCTAAATACAAAAACAGTGTTTTTTGGACATGGAATTTAACCTTTGATGCCGAGGGATTAATTAAACTTGCACTTAAAGAGTTCGCATCTGGAGATTGGAGGGAAAACGCTAAGGAAATGCAAACTGGAGGCAATAGAGAAGAAGGTACGGAGGGAGGATTTACTATTAATCACCCTGTCCTAGGTAGAGTTAACATTTTTTATATAAAAGGTAAATTTTTAAAGATAAAGATTAATAAGCATATAGTTCAATTTTACGACATTGCACAATTTTATGGTCATAAGACATTAGAATCGCAAGCTCAGAAATTCCTCAAAGTAGGGAAAGAGGATAACGCTGAATGGGTAAACCATGTTATTAAAGCTCAGAATGGGGAAATTGACCACAAACAGCTTATGAATTATCTAATTCAAAATTACGATGACGTTGGATATTACTGTTTGAAAGATGCAGAATTAACCTTAAGGTTATCGGAGATAATGAAGAAAGCCTTTGAGGATGCAGGAATAAGCTTTGATAAACCGATGTCGCAAGCGAAGATTGCTGAGGAATATGTTAAAGCTAATACTCAATATCCTACTATTATTAAAGGGAAGATAACAGCTTATCATAATATTGCAGAACTAGCTTTTCATGGTGGTATGTTCGAAACAGTTCAGAGAGGATATTATGATCAGGAAATTTGGGACTATGATATAAACAGTGCTTATCCTACATCGATGAGCACATTTGATCACTGGGGAAATGGAGAATTTAGAGAGGTAGAAGGTTTTACTGATGGAATACGATTCGGATGGTATGTAGCAGAATTTAACTGTAAATACATTCCTTATCCTGATGAATCAGAACCTTATCATATAGATTATAGATTACCTGACTGTTCCGAAGAAGAACTTAACGATACCGTAAGCAATCATAGGATAGTTTACCCTGAAGGGAAGAGACTCCAGATTATAACTCGACCTGAATTAGATTTCATGATGAAGAATAATTTCAAGTGTAAAGTCTATCAGGGAATTGAATGGGAGAAAACTGAAGATAAATACAAATCACCATTCGAATGGGTAAAGCCT
>CAZSYK010000241.1:0-1581 GCA_964610685.1 uncultured Eubacteriales bacterium | reverse complement strand
AAATCCAAGGATTTCTGGGACGCCACGCTTCCCTGTCCCCGCGCGCCCCTGCGCGTCAAGGTCCGCTCCATTGCCGGCGACGAGACGATCATCGCGCTTCCCCCCGCCGCCCCCGCGCCGTTCGACCAGTCTCCATCCCAAACCCCACCCGCATCCAAACGCGTACCCGCCAAAAGAGGACGTAAACAAACCTAGTCCCCGCGCCAGCGCGACCCGCCCCCTTATTTCACTTCCCGCATATTCCCGTCATCCCCACGGCCCCGCCACCAGCCAAAGGAGTTGCCATGCCCGAAATCCCGGTCACCTGTTCGCGCTACCGCGACAAGGCGCGTGCCCCCGACCTCCCCGCCGCGGCCGTCTTGTGCACCCGTGGCAAGTTGAATAGGAGTTTGACACACCTTCCTTTCAACGCCTATTCTGTTAGTCGATTGCCATTTTATAAGGAAAGACAGTCGTGAATAATTACATGTTTAACTGCCCACATTGCGACCAATCGATCGAAGCCCCGGTAGACATGCTTGGTGAGATGATCGACTGTCCCACCTGCCAGAAATCTATCATTATCCCATCAGCGAAGAAATCAGAGTCCATAACATCCATGACTCGTCAGCGGCTGACAACTCATAAACATACGCCGTCGTTGCAACGTTACCGCGAAAATGAGCATGCTGAGAGAGACCTAAATACAGGCAGGCTACTCCAAACACGAACCAAACTCCCGCCCAGTCAGTCCGCTTCATTACACCGCCCCTTTCTTATAGCTGGCGGTGTTCTTCTTGCCACCCTTCTTGCCGGGTGGGGGGGCTTTCTCTGGCAACAAACAAAGAAAGATCCCACTACGCCAATAGATCTGAATGTGGAACCGCTCGCGAAACGTGCTACATCCGAAACTCAGACCAAGGCATCACCTCCGTTGCCACGGGGGAAGAACGCATCCATGTCTGGTGGCTTCTGGATTACAAAGGGGGACGGATCATCTGAAATCGTTCGAGGAAACAACATTTATCTGCTTAAAGGTGAAGTGAAATCTGACTTGGTCAATCCGCTGCTTCAAAAACTAGAGGCGGAGTTGTCTAAATTAGCCCAAGAATGCGAGAAAAATGCAGCGTTTTTTGATGGTTCAGTAGCTTCCGCATATACAAGTCATGCGGAACATACTGGTCGGGCAGCATCTCACGCGAGTAATTATCAACAAATTGATTTTGTTCCTGTCAGGCAGCTATACTTCATGATCCGTACACTCAATTATTCAATAGTCTCTGAAAAGAGCACATATATGAGCATAGCAAAAGATCACCGTTGGCCGAAGCTTATCGGGGACTTTGTGGTCACGTACACGCAGACCGGAATAGATGGGAGATATCAATTTTCAGAAGTCCCACCTGGCAAGTATACTATCTTTACGTTTTTGGAATCAAGGTTCAACTTTGTAGAGTGGTGCCTCGATGTCGAAATGGAATCCGCACAATCGTACACATTAGACATTCATAACAGGAATGCCGCCTCGATCTTGAGCATAAGAAATTAGAGGCTCTTCCTGTCTTCAGTTTCAAGTGAGGCTCTTGCAAAACCCCCCGGTCG
>CAZSYK010000240.1:0-1581 GCA_964610685.1 uncultured Eubacteriales bacterium | reverse complement strand
GTCCGATAGGGTGGATTCCGTATACGCATGCGCGGAAACGGGGTCCGCACCTTGAACTATGACTTGTACCGGCCTGTCCGCCTGGTTCACCCAGAACAGAAACTTCCCTACGCGCACGGCTTCCACGTGGCCCGGGGCGCTGGAAGCACACCCATATACGATATCACCAGTTTTGGTGTGCCGGGTCAGGTTCGCCCAGGCGGTATACACCGGGCGTACGCCCCAGTTCCTGTCCTTGAAATTCCACAGGCCGTAATTCATGAAGCCGCCGCCGGGATAATAAACTTCGTGGAGGCACCAGATACAGAAGCCCGCGATCCCCCGGTTGAGCCCTTTGATGACAAAGGCGGTTGTCCAAAGCGCGTAGGGATAGGTCTCCATGAGCGGGTTCTCGAGCGTGCCGGAGCGATGGTCCTGAAAGCCGAATTCGGCGATGACCAGGGGCTTATCCGGGGCATGGGCGCGCAGGAGGTCGAGGCGGTCGTCAAAAAAGAACGGGGCAAGGTGACGGTCCGTATACCGCGCATAGAGATGGGAGGCGAAAAAGTCCGCGCAATCCAGGTAACGGTCCGACCGGACACAGTTCTCGAACCAGGACAGACCGCTGGTATCGTCACTGCCGAGGATACGGACAGCCAGGCCCCGTTTTTGGAATTCCTCTTTCACAAGTTCGTGCAGACGCAGATAATCCTCGAAGGTATTGCCCCGCTGCGTCCAGGAACCGTTCGGCTCGTTGGTCAGCGTCCATTCCTGTACGCAAGAGTACCCTTTGACTCGAACCAGGTGTTCTAATAAGGCGCCGATAGCGGTGGCCATTTTCGGCAGGTCGGTGAATTTGGGCACCCCCCACTCCACGCCGACAACATTGACATACGCGCCGATGGCCTGATACAGGTCCAGAGTTCGGTAATGGCTGCGCATGTTGTCACTGTCAAAATCGAAGGTCTCCCAGTCGCCTGACGGGTTCCAGTCCTTGTACCAGAAGAACATGCGCGTCCAGTCCGGTTCCATCCAGCGGACCCGGTCCTCCCGCAGGGTCCAGTCTTCCCGGGTCACCCCCTTGGCCGCGTTCACTTCATTATAAAACCAGCCGTCATCCTCCGCGCCAAACCCTTTCAAGGACGAGCAGACGATTTCATCCGTAACCGTCAAGGTTACCGGCCCGTCAGGCAGGGGAACCTCCTCCCCGGGCGCTGCGGTCACCTTGACGCCGGTGAAACAGGCTTGCCCGTGACCATTCAGCAGCAGGCACAGCCGCGCGCTAGCGCTGTCCGGCGGCGCAATCCCCCGGATCCGCAACGGGCGCCAGGTGCCGTCGGGAATCACCATCTCGGATTGCACAAATGAAATGCGTCCCCCGTCCGCATTAAGAAACTCGACGGACATGTACACCCCGGCGCCGTCACGGACATCCCGTCCCAGGGCTTCGACACAGGCCGAGACGACGGTGCCCGGCGTCACGGAATAGCTTTGACGCACGGAAGGATAGCCTATCGACGCTTCCGGCGGGACCACAAGGCGCACCGCGGTGCGCCCCTCCAGCGACAGGGCTTCCGCCGTAACCGGCGGTGCAAAGGCAGA
>CAZSYK010000239.1:0-1586 GCA_964610685.1 uncultured Eubacteriales bacterium | reverse complement strand
CGTAATTTTTTGTTTGCCATTTCCTTCCTTCTTTCTTCATTATTTAATTTGAAACCAAAATTTATTTTCGCAAAAATCTATTTTTTTCCGTCTTCCTCCTTTCGCAGATTCCATTATTACCAGCTCGTTAATATTTGATTAATCCACTTATTACTTCAAGCACTAGCATCTGTCTCATAATAGAATAGGATTCTATTACCATGATTTATCCCATCTCGAGAATTCTTTGTTTATGAAGTGTAGACTCTTAATCAATTTAATTAATATTATTGGTTTAAATATTACTCAATCCTTATATATTATATAAGACATAACACATTATACCACTTATTTTTAAATTTTTTATTCTCTTTTTTAGGTTACACATCAAAAGTCGAAAAAATGAAAAGACAAAAAGGAAAATATTGTTTATAAGAAGAAATTTTTTAGTATCTATTCAAGCAATTTCAATAATTCTTTGTATTCCTCATCTGTCATCTCAAACCAATTTTCTTTTTGAGGGAATGTCTTGTCTTTTACTTCTTTCACATATTTTGACAAACCATTTAAAATAACTTCCCCTGCATTGCCAAAAACTTTCGCCATTCTAGGTTTAAAGTCAGGGAATAATCCAAACATATCATGGAAAATAAGAAGTTGTCCGTGGGCAAAGGGTCCTGAGCCAAGTGACATAATGATGCAATTTTCAGCTCTCTCGGTTATGATTTGACATACTCGATCAGGGACCATTTCAAGTAAGATCATAAATGCTCCTGATTCCTCAATGATTTTGGCGTCATCTATTATTTTCTTTGCCAGGGGAGCTGATTTCCCTTGAACACGAAATCCACCCAATGCAGATACAGATTGGGGAGTAAGACCCAAATGTCCGATAGTTGGTATACCTGAATCGACAATAGCCCTGACCCTATCAGCCATCGATGCTCCGCCTTCTAGTTTTATTGCATCACAATTTGCCTCTGCCATTAACCTTCCCGCATTGATAATAGCTGTTTCATTTGAGGGTTGATATGTCATATAAGGCATGTCACCGACAACGAAAACATCGGGCGCACCACGTCTAACAGCTTGAGTATGACGAATTGAATCTTCAATGGTGACAGGAAGGGTGGAGTCATAACCTAGCATAGTCATTCCCAAGCTATCTCCAACGAGTATCATATCTAGACCAGCCTCATTTTGGAAATTGGCGGTTGAATAATCATAACACGTCAGCCACGTAATAGGTACTCCATCAGCAACTTTCTTAAATAAACCGTGGATAGTAATTTTTTTTCTTTTTTGTTCAGTCATTTTTCCTCTAGGTTTTTCTTTAAATTCTTACAATCGGATACAAAAATGAATAGCAAACCAGCCAAAATATTTTGAGTAAATATGATTTTACTGTAAAAATGTTGCTGAAGCATTCTTTCTGGAAATATGTAAAATTTTAGATCAAAAAATTCTTTTATGAATCTATCAAACAACTGAAAAGAAAAAAAACTGGGATAATACAGTAGAACATTTAAAGGATGTTAAGGAGCTAGTAAGTTATAATACAATTTGTGCAGCTACAGATGTGAGGCAGAAAAGTACACTTGAACTTT
>CAZSYK010000238.1:0-1588 GCA_964610685.1 uncultured Eubacteriales bacterium | reverse complement strand
CTGTTCTGATGCAGTTTTTCCCCTGAAGTACGCTCAATAACACTGTTCGGCAGGAGAGATCGATATGAAACGCAGACTTCAAGCTCTTCTTCTCAGCGCGTGCCTCGTCGCCGGCTCGGGCTTGGCTGATGACAACGCCCCGGTGGGGTCGAAGCAGAATCCGATCAAGGTCCACGGCGTTGAGATGGAGAGGTTCTACTGCAAGTTCCTGAGGACGCCGGACGGAGAGGAAGTCGAATACGAGCGCGTGGGTAGCGTTGGTGAAGGGCCATACGGCAACATCCTCGACTGGTACAAGGTCAAAACCAAGGACGGGAAGAAGGAGTGGGACGTCTACATCGACATGTACCACAAGGACGCAAAGACACTTCCCCAGGTCGCGCCACCGGGACTGCTCACGCTCCAGCAGTACACAGCATCGAAACTCAAGGGGAAACGAAAACAGTACATCAACCTGTCCCTCCCGAGCGGCTCGCAGTTCTGTCCGGTTGTTGCGATCCACGAGAATCATCTTTCCGTCGCGAGAATCACGCCCAGCGCTGGGGGCCGTGACATCACTGTGTTGAGACAAGAAGGAAACCAGTGGCTTCCCCTTGGGGACAAGGGGAGCGCACTCACTGGCGGCCAGAAGGGCTACGCCTTCTTGGACGACATGCGCGTCTCACCCGATAAGACCCTCTGGGTGACATCGGTCTACACGTTTCCGTACCGAACGTACTCGCATCGATACAGGAACAGAAAATGGGAACTCGCCGGGCCACCAGAGGGAGACCGACCCAAGAGCGAAGTCATCTGGGATTCTGGGATTCACTTCCTCGGCGACGCCACGCCATGTCGTATCGTCGAAACACGTGACGAGGGGATTTGCATCCTCCGGCTTGCCGAGGCTGGTTGGGACCTTGCGCCGGTGACTGAACAAGTCAAGAGGCTCGTTGGTGATTCGACTCTCTGGCCAGAGCACATAGCACGTCGCGCTCAGGACACGTGGCTGATTTGGGAAGCGGAGGGAGAAGGCGAGAGTACCCTACGGGCCGTACGAATCGCATCCCCAAAGCCAGATGGAGTGACTGGGCCGTTCGACCTGATGAGATTCGACAGCAAGCTTTGTGTGCAATCGACGGCAGCGTCACCTGAAGGCACCATCGCAGCCAACCTGACAGACGGGAATTATGAGAACGGCTACGTCCACCTCCTCCAGCCTGTCGGCAAAGGAGGATTCTCCGCATCCAAGTGTCCGTCAGTCGGCAAAAACTCAGAGTTTGAAGACATGAGGTGGGCGCCAGACGGCACTCTCATTGCGGCACGTAAGAGCGACGACAACGGCGTGGAGTTGCTTGGCTTCAAGGACGGGAAGTGGTCCTCTATGTACCGCCACCAACAGCCGACCTCCGAAGGGAACATTGGAGAAACGAAGATCTTCTTTCGACCAGACGGGAAACCGTGTGTGGTGTGGGCGGACTGGTTCCGATGATCGAATGCCGAACAAGACAAATGCAGGATATTGTCGCGTAGCCGCGCCAAATCCTGATTTGCGACGTTCGCTGACAGATCATGAGAGAGAGGTGGAAGCATGACCAAGTGCAACGAT
>CAZSYK010000237.1:0-1591 GCA_964610685.1 uncultured Eubacteriales bacterium | reverse complement strand
CCCTCCACGCCCGTATGCTTATGAAGTGAGCAGATTTCTGGCGGCCGCTGGAAAAAAGAAAAGCAGATTTTCTTACCAAGTCAACATATTTTTTACATTAACTGTAAGTAAAAAATCTGATGGAAAATCAGCCCGATACATAGCAGTATCAGTCGGTCAGAGGTTTCTAACTTAAAGAAAAACTTCTTATTCTTAAAGACCAATTTGGTTGTCACTGTACTTTCCTCGTTAAATTACTCAGGGAATGTCTGCCATACATTCTCTGAAAAACATTCGTTTTACTACATCAACCATATTGTAACAAGTCTATAAATGGCAATATGCGTCGCTTGATGCATGCACTATACGGCGTACATCGACCATTATTGTTTTTAATTTTTAATAACATACTCTCAAAATTGGAGATAAAACAGCTAAAACGCATAACTTTTACACTGAACCTATGAAATAATACAAAAGAAAGAACCAAATTACCAGAATTTTAATGACTCCCAAAATGATTTCGTACGCTGTTCCACCATTATGTCAACTGGAATGCCATAAACAGCAGAAAGGTAATCTCTATAATTCGAAAGAACTTCTTGGTCGTCCATCCAATGTGTGCTTTCGGAATGATATTTTTCTATATCGCGTGTTTCATCAAGCAGTTTTTTTGCTTCGTTTATTATACGTTGAGCTTCTTTTTCTTCGTTAGGTGCTACATTACTACACTTCACCCTTAACATATCACCAGAAAACTCACTTAATATATCGGATTTCGCAAGTTCACAGTACAAATATTTATATAACTCTACCCGCTTCTTTTTATATTCCTCTGAATGTTCATCACTTTTTTCTAACAGCTTAATTTTGAAGTTAATATAATCTGTTCGATGCAGTGGCATTATTTTATATTTTAGGTAATGATCAATTGCCTCATGACTACTTATACACTTTTCGTGTTCTTTTTTCATAAAGTGTTAAATACATTACTTTAAAATAATGTTTTCTACAGAAAAAGGAATTTCTTAGTTCTCTTACAGGTCCGCAGTAATCATGGTTTTGTAATATTTATATCCGGAAAACTAAATTAAAAAGATGCAATTGGTAAAAAGTTTCTATCTTTGACACCATAGGTTTTGTCCTAAAACCTCTGCATAAATGATAACGAAAATTTTTTAGAACTTTATGCACATTGACTTTAAAAATAGTGGAGGGAGGGACTTTAACCCTCATTTTGCCTTCGCGTGTGGGTTTACGTCAAAACATACCTTCTCTACTAATTACCACATAGGAGGAGGAATTGTCCTCCACACCGAAGGCTCCCCCTAATAAAGTAATTATTGCCTTTACTTTATCATTCATTCCTAATCCTCTAAACAATTTAAGAATCAATGTCGTAATTGATGCTATAGAGAAGGTATATGTGACCTCCACTCATTGAGATACACAATAGATTGGAACGCTACCAATCTTCTACTGTCTCGGATTAAACTTCGTTTAAATTTAATTCCACTTGATTGTTTTAGTACTATTTTAATTTTGTTTTATCTATTTGTTTAGGAATGGTGAAAATTTAATTTCAAACACTTATGCCCTATATTGCCATTAA
>CAZSYK010000236.1:1359-1596 GCA_964610685.1 uncultured Eubacteriales bacterium | reverse complement strand
ACCCCGTCGCAAGTCTTGCGCACCATCGTTTCGGAGGACAAAGACCATGCGACAATCAACGTCCGTAGCGAGCATCGCGTGGTTGCGCCCCTCGAATCGGCCGATCTGGAACGAGTCAAACGAACTCACGAGCAGATGGGCAGCTTCAAGCTCGTCGGTTTCCATCAATACCGGAAAACCGAATTGAAGTAACTTCGTTCGATGCCGCATCCCTCCGTGTTTGCATATTATATATCA
>CAZSYK010000236.1:0-1349 GCA_964610685.1 uncultured Eubacteriales bacterium | reverse complement strand
TCTGTGAATTCATTATGGGTTTGCAGAAGATTTTAATATCCGGACAACGGATTTCCATCGTCCTTACCCACTGACACGTCTTTTGACAATAGGGTTATTCAATTGACTCCACCGACCACTACATATTGTGGTCGGACTTTCCACCAACGATGTTTTTGTAGGGGGTAGGATCGACTTGTACGGCTTGTTGCAGAAGTCGGTAAAACAGCTTTCCCCGTGAGGTTGACGTACGGCGATTGAATCGAAACGTGAATTCGTCGAGATAGTAATCCAGATGCGCATGACCGATGGCACCTTGATGGGTGCCAAGCAACCATCGTTTGAGCAACGAAACTACCCGGTGGACTCGGGGCAGCAGATGCTCGCCTTCGGGCTGGCGACGTTGCACCTGCCGGTCGTGCGCGTAGCCTTTCAGCCCCAGATAGGAATTCAAGCCATCGGTTCGCACCGTGCTGCCGGGCTCGACCGCCTCGGCAATGAAGCCATGCAGGCTGGTTCTGGTCACATCGGGAATGGATCGCAAGCGAATTCGGCCGATTCCGTTCCCGTTTTCCTCGGCCGCAACAGCAATCAGAGCTTTGTCTTCCGTCAACCGCCCCATGGCACCTTCTTCCTCGCCGCCCCAATAGGTTTCGTCCACCTCGACGGTTCCTCGCAAACGGTCCCGCCCAGGTCGCACCATTGCCCGACGAAGTTTGTGCAACCAAGTCCAAGCCGTCATGTAACTTCCCAAGCCCAACACTTGCTGCAAACTCACCGCACTTGCCCCATTTTTCTGGCTGGTAACGTGCCAAACCGCCCGAAACCACATTCGCAGCGGCTTGTGTGTGTCCTGAAAGATCGAGCCCGCCGTGACGGAAGCCTGATGGCGGCACGCTTGGCAAATCAACCGGCCGCGTGTTGCCGACCAATTGCCCGAAGTGTGGCAACGTGGGCAAACAAACCCGGTCGGCCATCGCAGGCGAATCAGGTAATCCCGACACGCTTCCTCCGTCGAAAACCGCTCTTCCAGTTCCATAACAGTACGCGGGTAATCTTCCATACCCGCCCATACTATATGTTGTGGCAGGTGGAGTCAATTGAATAACCCTAATGGTCCATGTGCGACCGACAAACACGGCTGTTCCAGCCGAGTTTGCCTACGTTATCGGATATGGAATGGTTCATTAGCTATCTAGGACGCAATAAAAAGCTTTGATCTTCGTTTGAAAGTTTGTCAAAGGGGACCACAATTGTCTGACCATTCTTCTTCTTGAGCGTTACGGCTTGTCCTTCATGTTTGACAAGTTCGGCTTCGATCTCGAACAGACCGGACGCATCGCGCCAAGTGCGGAAACCATCAGCGTTTT
>CAZSYK010000235.1:0-1597 GCA_964610685.1 uncultured Eubacteriales bacterium | reverse complement strand
TACGACGCAAGCCATTATCCCCAGAAGTATTAGGCCTTAACTAAGCGCCATTCGGCTCAGACGCGAGATCATCTGTTGGCGCGCCAAGCCCTGCGCCCAACTGATAAAGCATTTCGCGCGGGGTATGAGAGCACTGAACACATGGTGCTAAAGAGCGCCCTGCTAAATGGCCTACGTAGAAGTTATCCCGATGACACCATTGCCGTGGAAGAGATGATTGATCCGCGACATGACGATGCGTTTGCGGATCAGAACACAGTTGATTACTCTCGACGTGACAAGCCCGATTTAAGAGTGGGAAGCACGATCTGGGCAGAGGTGGAAACCATGCGCGCATTGTCCTTGCTCGGCTCGGATCCATTTTTCATTCTTGAAACAAAACTGCGGAAGAAATTGAAAAATATGAAGGCCGCGAAAGAAGTCTGGCTGTTGCTCCCAAGTGATATCGCTCTGCTGGCTACTGAACAACTTGGTGCACTTGCCCGCAATCTGAATGTTGTGCTTGGAGCAAATAAGTTGCGTTGCGGATTCGTGGATATTCGGCAGGAAAAACCTGTATTTCTCACTTTTGAAGCTCCTGCGCCTAAACCTGATGTACGGCTATCGGGCGCCTCATGGCGTACGCGTAAGGCTTCCTTGGTCCAACCCTTGACCTTGGATGATATGGCTGGGTATAACGGACTGAAACAACGGCTTAAAGAAGATTTGCTCGATCCCTTGTTAGAGCCAGAAAAGTATTCGCAACATGGCCTGTTTGCGGCAAATGGCCTATTGCTGTACGGGTTGCCTGGATGCGGGAAAAGTCTGGCGGGACGTATATTGGCTGGTATGGGAGGGCTAGTTTGCCGCCTGATCATGCCAAGCGATATGACAAGTATGTGGGTGGGGGAGGGGGTCATTAAAATTCGCGCACTGTTTGATTGGGCGTTAAAAGAGTCCCCATGTCTCTTGGTGCTCGATGAAATCGACGCGGTTGCGTCACAACGCCGAGAGGCCAACATGCACGCCGATGAAAAGCGGCAGGTCAATGAGCTATTAGCCCAATTGGATCGGATTTCCGGCAAGGGCGTTGTTGTCGTGGCAACTACAAATTATTTGCGAGGTGTCGACCCCGCGATTCAAAGGAGCGGACGCTTCGATGTTAAATTGCCTGTATTACCACCAAATGCCTCTGACCGAGCCAAAATATATGAGTATTACTTGTCCCCTCCACAATTAATAGAATTCCAAAATACGCAGTCCATTGACATGGAGCGTCTAGCAGACGAATCCGTTTTGTTTACACCTGCAGACATTAAGGCGGTTGTGCAAACAGCGGCCCGCAAAGCTATTCGTGAGGCCGATGCTCACGGCCCGTTGCTTGCCACCGAAGACATATCCACCGTGATTTCCCGGCATCCCCGTAGCATTCGTCGCGATATGGCGACTAGCTGGATTGAGGAGACTGCCGAGGAAGTCGGACAACAAGATGCGCAGCTCCTATGGCTAAAAGAAGAAGTGGAGCGTGCCTTCGGCAAAACGGAGTGACAACATAAGCCCGCTATCATGCCTGTCCAACTGTTGAAGAGCTGATATTTTCCAACCATCTGCGGGAACT
>CAZSYK010000234.1:0-1603 GCA_964610685.1 uncultured Eubacteriales bacterium | reverse complement strand
CAACAATTTTGAACTGGATTGAGAAGGACAAACAGAACAGCGGGACGGAAGGTAACAGTTATGGGAACAATCGCAGATATTCTAACAAGCAAATCTGTACAGAATACCCTGAGTGAACCTGAAATTTGCGAAGTTTGTAAAGAACCGATAACAAAGCAGATTGAGTTTCAGGGGTTTAAATTCATGGCGAGTGTTAGTTGTGCTTGTGAGCGTAAAAGACAAGCCGAGAAAGAAGAACAAGAACGCCAACAAGCGAAAATGCGGAAAATCGAGAAATTAAAATCGCTTTCTTTGCTTAGCGAAAGGTATAAAGATGTTACATTTGAAAACAGCAAAACAAATATAAATCCGAGCTTTGATACAGCTTTTAAGCGTTGCAAAAAATATTGCGAGCTGTACGGCGAAGTTATCAAAAATGGCTCAGGAATCTACTTGTTTGGTGATAAAGGCACAGGCAAAACACACCTGACGGCTTGCATGGCGAACTATTTGCTTTCGAAGTGTGTTCCCGTGCTTTTTACCAGTCTTTTTGAAATTTCAAAAGCGGTGAAATCTACTTTTAACAGGGAATCCTCTCAAACCGAGCAAAAATTAATTGAAAATTTTGCGCAGGTTGATGTTTTGTTTTTTGATGACCTTGGAACAGAAATTTTCACAAAAAATTCAGGTGACACATGGCTTCAAAGCTTACTTTTCGACCTTATTAATAAACGTTACAACGCTCAAAAATCCACGATTTTTTCAAGCAACTACTCCCTAAACGCCTTGATTAACGAACGAGGGATTGCCGAAAAAACTGTGGATCGCATATCAGAGATGACAAACGATGCAGTAATGAAAATCACAGGAAAAAGCTTACGCGGATGTTTAAAAAAAGAAATTTTATTTTAAAATGGGAGGAATTTGCAATGTTTTTAAATATTTTATCGGGATTAATTTGCTTTTTATTCGGCTTTTACTATGGAGTTTGGTACGTCAAAAGCAAATATCTTTTGCTTGGCAAACACTTATTAATAGTTTTGGATGAAGACAATACTTACAGCACTGATTTTTTCACAGGTGTATGTGTGACTTTAAATACGTTACTCGAAAATAAGCTGAATGCCGAAGTTAAGATTTCACTTACCAAAAAAATTCTTACTCAACACGAGAAGGAGAGAAAAAATGCGGAAAAGAAGTAATCGAATAATTTTAGACAGCGAATATTATATAGAGATCGATCACTTGAACTGGACACTTAAAATCAAAAGGCCATCAAAAGACCGAGTGTTAGGATATTATTCAACTTTAGAAGATGCACTTTTGGCATACAAAACCGCAGTCACTAAAAAATCGTTCCTGGAGCGTGATACAGAGGTTTACATAAATCAGGTAATTAAACTACTTAATGACATAGAAAATTTGATTAAAACGCTTGCGGGAACGCTTAAAATTGAAAAATGAAGGGACGTTTAAAATGATATGGAAATAAAAGAAGTCAAAGCTAAAATGCACGACATTGTTTTTTATGAATTGGACGGCAAAATCATTGAGTATAAACTTAACGCTTGTATTTTTCGCATGAACAAAGAGAAAAATTATTTTTATCAAGCAGAGCTGCTGG
>CAZSYK010000233.1:0-1614 GCA_964610685.1 uncultured Eubacteriales bacterium | reverse complement strand
GTCGGCTTTTTGCCTTTACCATTGTCGTTTCCGTTGCCTTGTCCATTGTTCTTATCGGCAAGATTTTCGCTGGTGGAATAGTACTCCGTAAACGCAATCGTTGCTTCGTCAAAGTTGGCTCCGGCGTTTGTCGCAGATACCGGTTTGCCGGTCGCAGACCTCACCAGTCCGCCGATTGCATAGCTATCATTGTCATTACTTAGCACAGAGGTGTCTTCAATAAACCGGATACTGACCGGCATGATGACACTTTCGGCAAAGGTAACATCAAAGGTAGTCGCACCGCTTTCCATTGTTCCGTCAACCGCGCTGACCGAGACGCAATCCACCTGCGGGATATCGGACTGGACACTCTGGATGATGCGGATAAAATTCTGCGGGGCGCTGGTCTGGAAAACGACCTTCTCACTGAAGGTAATCCGTGCCGTCATTGAATCCAGTGCCTCGGCCTTCGTGATTTTGGCATAGGTATCCGAGGAATACTGGATACATGTGATTCCGTTGGGAAAATTCGAAAGCAGGCCTCTGCCCGTTTGATCCATTGCGGCAGCCGGCTCGAAAACAACAAATGCAGTTGCGGGAAGAACATTCCCGTTATAGGTCGACGTTGGATCCGCTGCAGGGATCATGTCCCCAAAACGCACGACAATGGAGGATGCGTAGGGCATCTCTCCGATGAGTACGACATCTTCATAGATCGGATTAAAGGTCGGATCTAATTTCGCCTGCCAGGTGCTTGCACTGCTGCTGTCGCTTAGGGTGATTCCGGCTCCGATTTGGACCGGAGAGGAGAAGGTCAGCCGAACCAGTTTGCTGTAGGCATCGATGACCTGCGCTTTTTCGAGCGTGGTCACACCCAGGTTCGTGCTTCCGGTCATCACGGTCACATCCGATTCAAAATCGGGCTCGGTGGATTTATCCGTCAGGTACCTTGTCACCGCAATGGCGTACTGTCCGGGGTTCCCGTATCTTTCAAAGACTTCCTGTCCTTCCGGCGTGTTTTCCTCGGCCGGCTGGCTTTCGACATATCCGAGACTTGCGTAAAGTGATCGACCTGCTTCAGATACCAGCAGATTCTTAAGGGTGCTGCCGCTTGCGTCCGGCTGTGCCTGGAAACAGATGTTGCACTGCCATGTGACAGGATACTCGAAAACGATTTCATAGACATCTGAATAGACCCCGGCCTCGACCGTTGCGGGACTGACCGCAACAGGGCTGATGCTTTTTACCGGAACCATCCATGTTTCTTCGCCCTCTTCTGCCATACCGATATTGGACGCAAAGATACTTCCGGCCGGATTTTCGGAGACAAGCTTCACCGGCTCGGAAAATGTAATTTGGGCGGTGGTATCGTTAATGAATTTCCGGAACTGTCTTTTTGAAAAGCACTCAAGGACGTCAGGGATGCTTCGGAGACGGCCAGGGCGTTGACACCATCCGGCGCAGTGACTGTATTGGGGTCGCGAAGCTTGATTGTTCCGCTTGCGGGAAGATTATCTTCGAAGGTGATCAGGTACCCGAGCCCGTCGATTTTTTCGCAGCTTTCCGCCCAGACAACTTGATCGTAAGATTCGGATCCCTCATAGACCGAGTTATCCGCCAAAATGTAATCCT
>CAZSYK010000232.1:0-1619 GCA_964610685.1 uncultured Eubacteriales bacterium | reverse complement strand
TGACAGATTCGAGGCCAAAAATGCCCCGAAACAGGGGGCTACTGCGTTTTTTAGGATTATGGGTGGTCGAAGGTCACGCCCAGTTACGGCACAAAGAGGCATAGATGCGCGAGGCGGCGTTAATCTGGATCTGCCGGTTTTCTTCTCTTCCCAGCCTGAAGCAGGAGGGCAACCAGCAGGAGTGACACTTCAATTGCAAAGATGAACGATGACCACGCCATGATATTTACCCAAACCCCGGCCCAAAGAATGGTTCCCGTTTTTGCTCCGTAAACCGAAAAATGTGAATTCGTTCGGGCCCACATCGGGTTCGGAAACCCCCTTGCTTCAATATATTCGGAGTCACGATGGGCTAGTTCGGGCTTCACAACGGCAATGTGGACGTACGTTTCGTCTGCAAGGCTGCAGAGGGTTGCCCCCGTACCCAAGACGAGGGACAGGGCCGCCGCACTGAATCCATATAGGAGTTTCGTCATCTTTAGTCAACAGGAATTATATGGCTACTTGATAGCCGCTTATGGCCATGTCACATCCACCTGCGACTTGCCTGCCCATTATTATATCCCTGTATTTGACAGTATGGCAAGATTGAAGAAATGGGACAGAAGTGCTGTTTAAATCAGGGAATACGTTTACCAATTACCCGCAAAGCCACTGTCGCGATTCCAAGTATAGAAATGTAACTGGTAACATGTCCCCGGAATTCAACATTGTTTATTAGAAAGCGTTAGAAACCCGCAGCGGGGAAAACGGTAAAGACGGCGGCTCTGTTTAAGCCGTCTTACCGTTCCCGCAAGGTTTCTTACGAGGAGATAAAAGCGTACACATCAATAATAAATTCTTAGGGGATGTTATTATTGTGTACGCCCCAAAACGGAACAACCTCAGGTTCGTCATCCTGCCAGGGGACCAGTACCTGAAAGGTGTTGTGGCTGTTGGGCCGCTGCCGTGTCTCCAGCTGAAACCGTTCCGTATCCCGCGCCTGTTCCACGGCCTCCGAGACGGCCCAGGGGCATTCAGGCGGGCCCGTCGGCCCCCTGCGCCCGAATTAGCCAGGAACGGTCCTTCACGATGTTTTGCGTCCCCGATAAACGATGAAAATGTATATGCGGCATCCTTGTCGCGTTGAAAGCGGCGGGGACGCCTCTTCTACATTCATTAATTACAACGGGAAGCAAAGGACAGTCCCGTCCTACAGGGGGAAGGACCGTATCAGAACCAGCACCTGCTGGGCGAAATAAGCGCAGTACATGTTATTATCGTAGCTACGACTCGATAAGCGCCTGCCGTACAACATGCCCAGTGTAATTTCCCTGTGGCATCGATCTTATAGGAAGGCGTATTATTGTTTTGTATTGGCCGGAACGGCACTCTTTGCGCCTGAAGGTACCCCAAAGCGGACCAGGGAAGGTTTTTCACCATCACTACCAGGAGTGGAATCATATTTTTCTTGAGCAGGGCGGCATGGGCCCTTTTCCCGACGCTGTTAGTTTTCGGGTGCACGCCGGAAAAGACCGCGAGACCCTTGGAGTCGCCTATAGGCCATGCCGTTTATGTATGGCAAAGGCTATGGACCGGGGAGGTGCGTAACGCCCTGCAGCTGGCTGCGCCCCCCATGG
>CAZSYK010000231.1:677-1624 GCA_964610685.1 uncultured Eubacteriales bacterium | reverse complement strand
GACCAATCTGGGCGAACTGTGCCGTACCGCCTTTGGCCGCGACGCGGTGCTGATCGGCCAGTCCACCGACCGGGGCGAAGTGGCTGCGGCTGATAACTGGGACGAGCCGATGCAGATCAAGACCGTGTTGCCCTCAAGGGCCGACAGCTGGGAGCGACTGTTTCTGCAGGCCGGCCAGCCCGCCGCGCTGTACGACTGGCGCGGCCCCGGGCGCGCCGAGCTGCGCGCGGCCTTGCTGGAGCCGAGGCTGGAGCGGGCCATCGGCGTCATCTACCGGCCGCGCACCGAGCGGGTCAGCCATTACTTCCATGCCGAGCTGGGTGAGCAGTTCGACGCCTGGCTGTGGTTCGAGGAAACCCGCGCGGTGACCCCGCTGCCCGGCCCGAGCGAGCCGGGCGTGCCCGACACCTGGCCGTTCGCCGAGTGAGCCGTCACGGCGGGTAGCCGGTGATCTCGCGGATGCTGCGGTACAGCGGGCGCAGCTGCCGGTACATGCGCAGGTAGACCTCGCGGTACAGGCGCTCGTAAGTCGCCGCCGCGTCGGGGTTGGGGGTGAACAATCGGCCAGGGCGGGTCATGGCGGCGATCGCCGTGGGGAAGTCCGGATGCAGGCCCAGGCCCACCGCGCAGTCGATGGCCGCGCCCAGCCCGGAGGTCTCGTACAGGTGCGGACGCTCGGCCGGCAGGTTGAAGATGTCGGCGGTCAGCTGCAGGGCGGCGTCGCTCTGCGAGCCGCCGCCGGACACGCGCAGGCGCTCGATGCGCGTGCCGGAGCGCCGCTCGATGCGCTCCTTGCCCTGGCGCAGCCCGTAGGCCAGGCCTTCGAGGATGGCGCGGTACAGGTGCGCGCGGGTGTGCACGTCGCCGAAGCCGATGATCGCGCCCTTGGCCTCCAGACCCGGTTCGCGAATGCCCGGCGACCAGAACGGCTGCAGGGTCAGGCCCAT
>CAZSYK010000231.1:0-623 GCA_964610685.1 uncultured Eubacteriales bacterium | reverse complement strand
GCGGCACGCGCTCGACCAGTTCGTCGAACAGCGTCTCGGCCTCCACGCCCAGCTCCAGGCCGCGCTGGCGCTCCAGGTGGCCGAACTGCTCCTTGAACCAGCTGACCATCCAGAAGCCGCGAAACAGCATGACCTCGGTGTTGTAGTGATCGGGCAGCGCGGCCGGGTAGGGCGGGATCGGCCGGTTGATCTCCAGGTAGCGGGCGCGGGTGGTGTTGATGGTCGCCGTGGTGCCGTAGGACAGGCAGGCGATGCGCGGGTCCACGCCGCCGGCGCCGAGCACCTCGCAGGCCTTGTCGGCGGCCGCGGCGATCAGCGGCAGGCCCTCGGGAATGCCGGTGTGGGCGCTGGCAGCGGCAGTGATGCGGCCCAGCGCTTCGCCCGGCTTGACCAGCTCCGGCAGCATCGCCGGGGTGACCGGCAGCGCCTGCCACTTCCAGTCGCCGGGGCGCGCCCAGCGCAGGCGCTTGTAGTCGAACGGCAGGTAGGCCACGCAGCTGCCCACCGAGTCCACGAAGCGCCCGCACAGCCGGTGGGTGAGAAACCCGGAAAGCAGCAGGAACTTGTCGGTGCGCGCCCAGATCTCCGGCTGCTGGGTGGCGATCCAGTTGGCCTCGGCCTGG
>CAZSYK010000230.1:0-1626 GCA_964610685.1 uncultured Eubacteriales bacterium | reverse complement strand
CTCACTACGAATATGATCCCTTCGGAAATCCCACGACGGAAGAGGGCGAATTGGCGGAGGTGAATCCGTTCAGGTTCTCCACGAAGTATTGGGATTCAGAAACCAAGACCCTCGCCTATCAGTTGCGCGATTACGGGCCGGGGATCGGGAGATGGTTCTCCAGGGATCCGATCGGAATAAACGGAGGAAAGAACATTTACAATTTTTGCCTTAATTCAACCCAAGAAAGATTTGATGCATTCGGACTAAATTCCTGTTGTTGCTGTTGCGCTGAGAAACTATTACCCACTGTAACCCCTTATATCGTTTTAACTGGGCCAATAAGGATGATTGGGCACACCGTTAAGTTTGGGGTAACACTAAAATATGTCAAAGATGAGCGAATACAGGGCGATTGTGATTATACATGGGAAGAATGGTCGGATCGTGACATAGATTTACTTCCAGGCGATAAGAAATACCATGATTTGACGTTGGCAAGCCTAACAGAAGGTTGCACAGAATCTTGGGCATATCGTGATAAACCTTGCGAAGGAGAAGATTCTTTTTCATTTTTGGATATTCCAGGAGTGAAATGGGGTTCGCGTACTTCAAATCCCCCCCAACCGCCCATTAAATGGGAACACAAAATACGTGTTACACTTACTAGCACCAAAGGATGCCCTTGCAGATGTCGAAAAATAACCGCTGAGGTAGATCGTTATATGGACTGGAAAGGTGGTACAGAAGTCATCTTGAAAGCCGGAACCATGGTGATGTGCCTCCAATAAATAAAAAGGTGGCAGTTTTATGTATCGCAGGCTAAGTATACTTGCAGTAACAGTGCTATTATTTAGTATAGGTGCTATTATATCAAGTGCTGGTACGGATAAATATACCCCCTCAAGTTCGCATCAATTCGGCTATGTGCTCAGATTTATCGATGAAACAGGCCATCCAGTAAGTAATGTTCATGTTTTTATGGTAAAAGATAATTTCTATCATCTAACACCTCGTGTTTGTGCAAATACTTCAGGTTTCGCCCGTATTTCTTTTGATATCCATAAAACCAATAGTCTACTTTTTATAATTGCAGATGGATATCGTTATTTGGTGTTCGATGTTAATAGATTCCGTAATAATTCAACTAATGAAATCACATTAAAAAAAGCGATTGTAACAAAGGGGGCCGAAGTGATCGAGGTTGAAGGTGTCAAGCAATTGGAAACAAGTTCGCCAAACTACAACCAGAAATCAATAACGGATCGTAATGGGCTATTACATTACAGAACACGGGGCCGCGCCGGCATCTGAAAACCGGCACTCCTCCTCCCCGTCACGCCTGGGATCAAAAACCCCAATAGGGGCCCCATTTCGCAGGGCAATACTTTCCTCGAAGTATTGGGATTCGGACACCAGGCTGGCGTATTATGGACATCGTTACTTGCATGACGGCCGCTGGCTCTCCAGAGACACTATCGGAGAAAAGGGAGGGGCCAACCTGTTTGCGTTCGTCTTGAATCGGCCCGTGGGTCTTGTCGACACAGATGGGCGCCGACTTATGGGTTCTCTGAGTTCGTCTATCGGCATTCCTCGGATTCCAATTCCCGACATTCCGTTCCCAAGGATTCCTCCGGACATTCCACG
>CAZSYK010000229.1:1087-1627 GCA_964610685.1 uncultured Eubacteriales bacterium | reverse complement strand
AAAATTTATCGCGATCAGATTTCACCAGCAAAAATAAATCTTAAGGAACTTGGTAAGATAAGGCCAAAATCAGCATGCGAAATAGATGCATCATATCTGGGGGTGGGGTGCGAAGTTCTTTGCCGGGGCTATGCTTATTATGAAGGATATAAAGAATACCTGGGTAACCTGGGAGTGAAGCATGCAAGGTTTCAAAGTGGCTGGGCCAAAACAGAAAAAGAACCTGGGTACTATGATTATACCTGGCTTGACCCAATTATTGATGACTGCATCTCCAGAGGCATTCAACCCTGGATTAATATCTCTTATGGAAATCCGATCTATCCGGGAGGGGGAAATCCTTCAATCCGCAGCCATATTCCACAGGGTGACTCTGCCCTTAATGCCTGGGATGCTTATGTATATGATCTTGTGAATCATTATAAAACCCGTGTCTATGAATGGGAAATTTGGAATGAACCCAATAATCATCATGACCGCGAAACAGGACCTGCAATATATGGCGACCTTTTTATCCGGTCGGCTGAAATCATCAGAAAA
>CAZSYK010000229.1:0-1077 GCA_964610685.1 uncultured Eubacteriales bacterium | reverse complement strand
CCGGAAGGAAAAACTATAGCGCTGGCAATTGGATATTATGACCTGAAATTTGCAGAAGCTTTCTTTGAATATTTAAAATCAAAAAATAAAGTTGACCTGGTGGATGTTGCCTGTATGCATGGATACCCGCAGAATCCGGATGATGACAGACTGGACAGTTTTATTGAGCTTGTCAAAAAATATGATCCCAAAATTACATTTTTGCAGGGTGAAGCAGGGGCGCCTTCAAAAAAGACAACCGGAGCATTGGCTAATACAAAAATCGATTTCACTGAATTAACCCAGGCAAAATGGGATCTTCGCCGCTCCCTGGTGCATATTGGGAGAGGTATTCCTCATAGCCAATTTGCTATTTCAGACATGAAATACCCCAACTGGGAAATTAGAGGTGTCAATGCTAAAGGTTTATTAAAAATCAATGAAAATGACAAAAATATTGAAAGGCCGAAGCAGGCCTATTTTGCATATCAGTATTTAACTTCTATGTTCGACAGTACTGTGATAGCTAATGATAAAATAAAAATTGAATTACTTACAGACTCTATATCAACTCATTACTCCTTTAATGATATAATAAATGACAAACCGGTTATCACTTATTGGCTGTCAGGAGAGGTTCCAAATAATAATATATCGACCGGACAAATAAAAATAAAGTGTCTAAACATGGACTTTAATTCACCTCTTTTAGTAGATATAAGAACAGGATATGTTTACAGAATACCAAAAAATTCTATTAAAAATATTGATGGAGTTACTGAATTTACGCTGCCTGCGTATGACTCTCCCCTGCTTATATGTGAAAAAGACTTCCTTGGCAGCAGGAAACTTATATACTAACTTTCGCGAACAAGCAAGCAACCATATTTTTGTACATGAATTAGTCAACCTTAATCAGGAAAATACACATCAATTTTTTTGATATTGATTCAATTAATTTTTTGTACATCAAATGTTACTATATTGGTTATTAAAAATCCATTTTCTTCAGTTTGGGTAACAGCTTTCCGATAAATGCATCTCAATATCCTTAAAAAATCACTGAATCAGTAACTTGTTTTGTATTTTTGGGGAGAT
>CAZSYK010000228.1:0-1629 GCA_964610685.1 uncultured Eubacteriales bacterium | reverse complement strand
CGCCCATAGCCCGCAGGAACGCCTCGATCCGCGCGACCAGGGCCCGTTCCAACTCCCGTTCTGCGTGCTCGTCGCCCAACTCCAGGAAGTCGAACGTGTATTCATCCTTGACCGCCAGCTTGGCCTGCGCACGCTGCGCCGGCGCGATCGCTGCGTCGAAATTGGTCTGGCCCAAGAGGGTCTTCTCGTACGACTGGTTCTCGATCTGGTGGATCAGGACGTTTTTGGACCAGCCGAACTTGCGGGTCATGCGGATGTAGAACTCTCGTTCGAGGGGATCCTTGCACCGCTCCAGGATGACCAGATTGTGACTCCAGCCAATTTCTCGCACCAGTGGTGCGAGTTTTTCGGAGGGCGCATAGTCCTCATAGAAGCCCTTGATACGCCAGAGGTTGGAAGCGGAGAATCCCGCCACTCCCGGGAACTCCGCCTGAAGGTCGGTCGCCAGCCTCTGGACCACGGACCGGCCCCACGATTGCCCCATTTGCCGTTCCACGATCATCCGTCCGATGTCCCAATAGAGGACCACGAGCTCTCGATTGACAGCGCGGAGCGCCTCATACTGGGCCGTACGGACGCGGTCTTTGATTTCCGTCAGCAGGCGTCCATACTCCGAACCGACGATCTTCGCAGTCGGTGGCTGCAGTGTGCCGATAGCCACCTTCTTGCCAGAGCGCTTCTTCATACGGCTGACTCCCTTGGTTTTGAGTCCCAACAAGTGTCATGATAGAATCGACGGAGGCTCGCCGCAAGAGGCAACCAAAGACCGATAGATGGTTGGCAAGAGACAGTTGATGATTCTCGACTCCGTTTCCCAGTTGGCAGTTGTGGCTTCGGGAGTGGACAGCGGTTCGGGCCTATAGCACGGCGGCGTCTTCTTCACACCGTTCACGTATTTCCAGGTAAAATGTTGATTTTTATGAAACATACAGGCGTCGGAAAGCGTCTCTCTGTTTGGGAAAGGAGTCTCAAGTTTAAAGCGAGATGGACGTGCGAAACGAACCCAATTTCTGGTCGGCGACAATTCACCACGGAGGCACAGAGATCACGGAGAAGAGCAGATGTTTGCAGTCGGATCGCAGACCCATTAGGGGCTCCTCCACCCTTCGCGTCCTTCGTGCTCTTCGTGGTGGAGATTCTGCGAAACGAACCCAATTCGCCGGTGGCGAAGCGAAAGGCAAAGGTGTGCTGGAAAAGGAGTTACGGCGGATTCGGCCTAATGAGTTCCGACAGACAAGTTCGGTAGCAAGCACGACCGCTTTGGCGGACTTCGTGCGTCTGGTTCGGAGTTCCTTCAGGCGACAGCACTGTAGCCCAGCCGCCCCCGGCTGGGATCACCCCCGAGGGCGGGGGTGCCACAGTGCCACAGTGCCACACGGTTCGATTACCGATCTTGCTCGTGAAAACGCATTGGGGAGCGGCGAAAAACGAAGCCAATTTTCCGCTGACCGCCGTCTCGTCGCGTGCCGGAGCGGATTGGGTTTGTTTCGCACAATCGCGGTTGCGTCGGTCGGCCTGTGGGGTGATAATTCCGCCGGGGCGGATGCCCTGAAGATCGCGAAAAACGCGGAACTCCAAACCACGGAAGTAGAACGATGGAAACGAGAATCGAAGGGGTGCTGTTCGACT
>CAZSYK010000227.1:0-1641 GCA_964610685.1 uncultured Eubacteriales bacterium | reverse complement strand
AACCCGGGCACGAGAATAAGAACGACAGCCAGTTCGTGCCACTACGATGTCAAAATGCACCCTTCCGATGCCTTCGGACCAACGGGCAGAGGTCGTTGACTGCGGGGAGGGAGATTTATGCTAAAATCAAATTGCGTGCAGCCACCCCAACCTGAACAGGCTGCCCGACAATTACCTCCAGTAATAACTGCATTCCTTCTTCTCCAATTTAAAAACCTTAAATGCCTTTTTTACTATTTAGCATGAAAGTACTTGAAAGAATTTTCATATTTTTGTGCCTGTAATTCGAAGAGTTCCATGTTTGTTTTTTTAGAGTTATGTCTTCTGTAATAATTGGGTTTCATAGTAAAGCCTGTGAATAAAGCATTGAAATTACAAGATGAAGGTACCCTTAAAAATAACGGTATTAGTACTGGACAAAAATATCTCAATAAATGTTAACCAGAGCTAATATAAGGTTTAAATTGTATTCATAGTAAGGTTAAATTGTAAAAACATTTGCCTTTACAGGGGAATAGGTTTTAAGGTTTTATCAGGTCTGCGAGGAAGAAATAGTTTACATGCTTAAATTCTGATGAAAGTGCTTTTTTTCCAGTGGACTTGATAGTGTCTTAATGTGAACACAAAAAGTTCGTGAGAGTATAGTTGAGGGTATTTTATGAAAGGCGACAACTGTAAAAATCCTATGGATAAAAATCAATTAGGTGAGCCGCTTCCAAGCAGAAACCAGACAGTGGGAGACACTCCTGAATTAACTACAGTAGCAGGAGCTCCGGTGGAAAGCAATCAGGACAGTATGACAAGCGGTAGACGCGGACCTCTTATGCTTCAGGATATCTGGTTTCTGGAAAAATTAGCACATTTTGACAGAGAAGTAATCCCGGAGCGCAGAATGCATGCAAAAGGCTCGGGAGCATTTGGGACGTTTACCGTAACTCATGATATAACCAGTTACACTAAAGCAGCCATATTTTCTGAAATAGGAAAGCAAACCAAAATGTTTGCACGCTTTTCTACCGTAGCTGGTGAGCGTGGAGCTGCTGATGCAGAGCGTGATATTCGTGGTTTTGCTTTGAAGTTTTACACTGAAGAAGGCAACTGGGACATGGTAGGGAATAACACGCCTGTGTTCTTTTTCAGAGACCCGTTAAAGTTTCCCGACCTGAACCACGCTATTAAACGTGACCCGCGTACCAATATGCGCAGCCCAAATACTAACTGGGACTTCTGGACATCTTTACCAGAAGCTCTGCTACAGCTGACTATTATTATGGGTGACCGCGGACTACCTTCTTCATTCAGGCACATGCATGGATTTAGCAGTCATGCTTACAGTTTGATAAACAAAAATAATGAGCGTGTATGGGTAAGGTTCCACTTCAGGTCACAGCAGGGTATAAGAAACCTCACAGACCAGGAAGCTGCAATAGTTGTCGGAATGGACCGTGAAAGCCATCAAAGAGACCTCTACGAAGCCATTGAAAAAGGCATGTTCCCAAAATGGAAAATGTATATCCAGGTTATGACAGAGGAACAGGCAAATTCTATGAAGAATAACCCATTTGACCTGACTAAAATGTGGCATAAAAAGGATTTTCCACTGATACCGGTTGGTGAATTTGAGTTAAACAAAAATCCTGA
>CAZSYK010000226.1:0-1645 GCA_964610685.1 uncultured Eubacteriales bacterium | reverse complement strand
TGCGACAAACACCGCCAGGCCTTTCTTAAAAAACATTATTATTCCGACACGCAGTGGGACGAGATGATCAACGCAATTAATCAACGCTCCCTGACACCGATGCTACGGGCGTGGCTCAATGACGCCTGCGATGAATTGACGGCGTGCTTCCGCGCGCAGCAGCAGGTGCTGCCCCCGGGCAGGCTGGGCATCATGGTCATGTACCTGGGCTCCGAAAAGGCGGGGATACGCCTGAGTGACTACAAAGACACACCCATGCGCGTCGGGGAACTCATGTTCAACGATGCATCCTTCGCACCAGTCAAGGGAAAGACCGATGAACTGTTCAGCGCCCTGTTCCACAGGCGATTCGTGACGCCCGAAAACGCGTACAGCGAAACGACCGCCTGGCCACCCGACGGCCTGTCCGCCGCCAACCTCGCGGCAAAGTTCGCCGTGTCCACCCTTTCCGATGTGCGCAACAGCATGATGATGAGCGGGATAACCCCCTATCCGCTTTCGTATTGGGACACACTCGCCCCCGCCATGAAGACGCATCGCGCCCTCCACGAGCGCCTGGCGGGACATGTTCCGCGAGGCCCGTTCAAGCATTTCTGGGGCGAACACAGCCGGTGGGTGGGTGACGCCAACCCCTTCAGCCTCTTCCTGGCGACGGGGATTCCCTTTGAAGTCACGGACAGTCCGGCGATGGAAGGTTTTACCTTCCTGTCCGATGCCGATGCGCGGGCCCTGGACAAGAAAGTGTTCGAGATGTCGGGCGGTACGGCGGTCTATCGGGACACTGCGGGGTTGAACGTGGCAGGCGCCCGGCCGCTGCCGGAATCACTCGACGCCCTGTTCTCGCTGAAACATGAACTGTTGCCCTCGCTGAAAGACACCCCTTACGTGGTTGAGGATGTTCCCGTGGTCTGTGCCTGGTATCCCACGGCAAAAATTGCTGCCCTGTGGAATCTTTCTGAGCAGCGGCAGGCCCTCACCTTGGCGTTCCAGGGCGGCGAACATACGGTGACACCCGGACCGCTGGAACTGGCGCTGATAGACCTGTAAAAGCATTTTCGCCGATACAAATCAGCCGAAATGCTTCTTCATATAGACCTTCAGCAGGGTCTGCGCCTCATCCTTGCATTTCCCGCAGACGGTGCTCATTTTGGTCTTTTCCTGGAGATCCAGGAACGTGCGCGCCCCTTCCAGGACAGCTTCCTCAATCTCATGATCCGTCACGTTCATACACTTGCAGATGATGCGCGATTCCTCTTTAATCACCTTGTCCGGCCGTCCGGAACGGGTGTAGTAGTCGTTAATGGCGGCACGCAGCGCCTTGTCGCCCAGCACGGAACAATGAATTTTATTTTCCGGCAACTGGCCCAGCGCTGCGGCGATTTGTTTCGGCCCCACATTGAACGCCTCGTCCAGCGGCATGCCGGTGACGATTTCGGACATGGCCGACGTGCTGGCAATCGCGCTGGCACAGCCGTAAGTCTTCCACTTGCAGTCGGTGATAACGTCTTTTTCCTTGTCCACCTTGATCACGACAAGCATCTCGTCGCCGCACTGCACGTTGCCCACCATCCCCTTCCCGTCCTCCTGGTAGTCGTCATCCTTGAGTACGTTCCTCGGGTTCATGAAATGGTCTTTGACGATATCC
>CAZSYK010000225.1:0-1668 GCA_964610685.1 uncultured Eubacteriales bacterium | reverse complement strand
TTGATGAAATTGGCAAGGTGTATGGCGTGACTCGTGAGCGAATCCGCCAGATTGAGTCGAAGACGATGTCCAAGCTCCGCCATCCGTCGCGTTCGCAAGTCTTGCGCGACTACCTGGAGTAACGCGGGTACCTGGAGTAACGCGGCTACCTGGAGTAGGGCGGTTACCTGAAGTGACGCGCGTACTTAAGTAACGCGACCTCGTGAATCGCGGCTAGCTCGAGTGATATACCTGCACCGGAATCGGAATCACCGTTATGTGCGAAGCGCGCCCCAACTGCGGGCGCGTTTCCATTGGGCGGGGAGGACCTCGACGTCGTCGCGGTTAAGGGCGACGTTCGTATAGCGCTGGCCTCGTTCTTCGAGGTCGACGAAAACGCGGAAGATCGCTGCGCACGTGAGGGCGTCGCTCATGCTGCGGTGTGCCTGGCCGGGGCGGATGTCCAACCGCTCGGCGAGCCCGCGCAGGGAGTGCGAGCCGGGCTCGAGATAGATGCGGGACTGATCCATGGTGCACACGCACGACTCCTCATCGATGCGTTCCATCAATCCGGCGCGCGCGAATTCGCTATTGAGGAATTCCCGATCGAACTTTGCGTTATGCGCCACAATCCGCCGCCCGTGAAGCTGAGTGGCGAGATCCGAGGCGATCTCGGAGAAACGTGGGGCGCGTGCGAGATGGTCGGCGGTGAGTCCGTGAATGTGGACGGCGCCCGTCGGACGGCTAGGATTGACCAGAGTATGCCAGCGAGATACCTCGGCAAAGTCGGAGTCGAGGTGAATGACGGCTATCTCGATTACACGATCCGTGGCCCGGTCCAACCCGGTTGTTTCGATGTCGAGAATGGCATACTCGCTGAGACTCATTGCGCCATTGTCTCATAGCGGCCGTTTTTGCCCGGGGCGAACCGGCGTGAGATGAGGGGAATAAAAATAGCGTTTCGTGCTTTGATCGTAGTGTGAATGCATTAATTGAAACACCGTCTCTGACAGCCGCTGACCGCTGTGACGCCTGCTCCGCGCAGGCCTACGTCCGTGTCGAATTGTCATCTGGTGAGCTCCTGTTCTGTGCACACCATGCGCGCAAGCACATGCCGGCACTGGAAAAGGTAGCGATCAATATCGTTGACGAAACCGACCGAGTATCTCAGTAGTCAGCACAACTCCAACTAGCGGGGGCGAGTTCGAAAGAACTCGCCCCCGGTTTATGTCCGCATTCCCCGGGTCATGCCAGCAGGCCTTTATCCCGGCCTACCCGAGACCTCGCAGTGATTCACGGACACTCCGCCCTCTTGCCAGCTCAGCGGCGGCTGCGACCCGGCCGGTCGAAGATCCGCGATGAACTGCGAGAACGCCGGCCGAAGTTTGCGCATGCTTGCACCGCCAGAGATGAGATCGTAGGCGCTATCGGGATCTGTGACCACCGTGGGCGCGACGATGTCCACAAGCCCACGGTAGGCCTCGGGATCGTAAGGCGCAGAGGGGCCAACGAGGATCGTCAACGCATTCGCGGAGAGTTCAAGAAGTCGGGGGAGCGTCTTGTTCGTGAACGTCATCCCCGTGATAAACACGATCTGCGCGTCTGGCAACAGATACTCAGCGGCCTGATCGGGAAGATCACCCGGCTGCGGCCGGCGCTCGAGAATCGTGAGATCCGCGTGTCCGAAGC
>CAZSYK010000224.1:0-1672 GCA_964610685.1 uncultured Eubacteriales bacterium | reverse complement strand
TTCATAGGCTTCGTTGATGGCTATCTGCTTTGGGTTTAAGGAATAGGGTGCAGAGCCATCTTCCACCAAGTCCATGAGTACATTGTAGAAGTAACGGGGTTTGTAGCGGTAGGATACGTTTGGGATGATCTCTTCACTAACTCTTTTCAGACCCGCAATCAATAGATTATCAACAGCAGTGGGACTATATTCAGGATCACTACGTAAACTCCACCAGGCGGAGGCGAGGGCAAAATCAAAATATCGATATGAATATATTCCCTCAGTCAGTGTAACACCTGGCCAGAAAAAGTTCTGTACCATAATAGTAGTAATGTTGGATAGATTTTCGTAAGATGATTGACTTGGTGTTAATCCCATTACTGCATTTGGGGAGCCACTAACTGAGCATGGGAGATAGTTTGCAAACGATTCGTCCATAGCAGCCTCTAGAATATCATAGTTCCCTCCTCTGAACAAGTGGTTGGAGAGTGTTTTATACGTAAAAGCGTGGCTTAACTCATGTCTAACAACATGCGAGTATTTGCTTTTATCCACTCTGATTCTTATTCTATTTGCACTAGGACTCCAGCTTCCAAAATCTGGCATATTCACAGCATCTACTCCTGTTGTTATTCTCAAGTTATTTGGTTCATACTCAGCTAATTGGTTTAAGCCGACATGCTGCTTAATGATATGGTAATAAACATTTGCATAATTTGTAACGTCTGCATTATACTGAATTGACAAACTACCATCAGAGTTATTGATGATGCAATCAGCATTTTTTGTATCTGTCTCGTTGGGGTGTATCGTTAGATAATAATTATCTCTCAGTTTGAGCCTTGAAGAAATCTCATTGTTAGTCTGATCTTCGATTGTGCAATTACCATTGACATCCGAGTATGAGAAACAATTAACATTTTGGACCTCTACAGAGTCCATTGCAGCGGTTGTTGGACTACTAAAATCGGTTGTAGTCTCCGCATATATCTGGCCTGAAACATGACAGTATAGATGGCTCATTAGATCCCAGAGATCTCTTACTTGCCCAGTTATCGCGTCAATAACTATGGTGTAGTCCATAAATGTATTCGGATTAGGATCAGGTATTCCCAGCACGTGACATAACTTGAACTGATTCCCAACATCAACAAAAGCAATGGACTTAGTCGCAGGCCTTATCGCAATATCCTCTGGATAGCCCAAATTCTGAATGTAGTATTTTTTTGCTATCTGCGTCGCTTCTTCAAAGCTGACAACTGACGAGGTTATGTTTAAAGGCAATTCCACAGTATTATCACCAATTGAGAAGCGCTTACGGCCTTCTTCATAAGTTATCATTATGAATCCTGCGCCTTCCACCCGATAACCACCGACCTGCTGGATGTAATCAGTGGTAAAACCACTGACGGATTTTGATATACGACTCATGGATAACTGCATTCTGTTTGCTGGTGACAAAGGCAAAATCTTGTCCACTATCCTTTCGCAAGCCTGCCTGAAGGCTAATGTGTCTTCTTCTGCAGAAAAGTGAAAACCAGAGAAGTTCCCTCTGTAGGTATGCAATCTCATGGTTCGTGTACTATGTCCCACATCACCTGTGAACCCCGTCTCTGCCTTGAATCGTTCGGCGAGTTGATTGAGTTCTTGGGTTTTGCGCTCGTGCTCTGCGGCATCTCCTGCATCTTCA
>CAZSYK010000223.1:0-1673 GCA_964610685.1 uncultured Eubacteriales bacterium | reverse complement strand
AAAATAAGAAATGAGGATGGTGAGCTTGTCGAACCACCGAAATGGGAAAAAAAGAAGCTAGGGGAGGTTGCAACAAAAATTACAACAGGTAAATTAGACGCAAATGCAATGGTTGAAAACGGAGAATATCGTTTTTATACTTGTGCAAAAGATTTTTTCCAAATTGACAAATACGCTTTTGATACTGAAGCTCTATTGATTTCTGGGAATGGAGCAAATGTTGGATACATACATTATTATAAAGGTAAGTTTAACGCATATCAGCGCACATATGTACTTGATGGTTTTAATGACAATATTATTTACGTTAAATACTATTTAGATAAGTTTTTATATGAACGAATTAATACTGAAAAAAAGGAAGGTAATACGCCATATATTGTTCTTTCAACTTTGTCTGAAATGGAAATATTGGTTCCAACAATCGAAGAACAAACAAAAATCGCCAATTTCCTTACTGCTATAGATGAAAAAATAAACTTTACACAAACACAAATACAGCAAACAGAGCAATACAAAAAGGGTTTATTACAAAAAATGTTTTGTTAACATACAGGTTATAAGAGATATGGAAATTGAAAAAAAAAGAACAAAATCTATTGCACAATTAAACAATTGTATTATATTTGCACCAACAGTACCCGTTTTGCATACCATAAGAACTGCATGCGGGTCATTTTTTTTATATAGCTATGCCAAATAAACCCGCATTCACTATAGCTGACCAAATACAGCTTCTAAAATCGAGGGGTATGCTTTTCAGAAATGAAACACAGGCTACCGAGTTACTTAAAAACATTAGTTATTACCGTTTAAAAGGCTATTGGTGGGATATGCAAACCGACTATATACTGCATACCCTAAAACCAAACACGTACTTTGAAGATATAGTTGAGCGGTACAACTTTGACCGCCGTTTAAGGCTCATACTTTTCGATGCCATTGAACGCATAGAAATTTCTTTACGCACAAAAATGATTTATCATTTATCAATAAGCTACGGCGGTTTATGGTATTTAGATAATACTTTATTTGAAGCTACCACAATAACGTTAAACGATGGAACGATTAAAACAATTCATCAGAATACGCTAGATGAGTTGCAGAAGGAATTTAAACGAAGTCAAGAAATTTTCATCAAAGACCATCGCTCCAAACACCCTAATCAAAATGCCGATGCGTGGAAAACATTGGAAGTTGCTTCAATGGGAACACTCTCAAAATTGTATAAAAACCTTAAACACCAATTGCCCGAGAAAGCCTCCATTGCAAAAGAAATGGGGTTAAACTTGCATAACGAGCTTTCTAGTTGGTTAGAAGCAATTGCATACATACGAAACATAATTGCTCATCACTCTCGTTTGTGGAGCCGTAATATGGTTAAAAAACCAATTGACAAATTAAATAATCCAATCGGTCAATGGTTAAATAATCCACTTATAACTGTGCAAACAAAAAAACCATTTCTTATTATTTCTAGTATGGTTTACTTGTGCAATATCGTAACACCAGGGCATCAAATAAAAACTAAAATTCTTGATCTGTTTAACTTGAATCCTAATATCCAGATATATAAACTCGGTTTTTTAAATAATTGGCAAAAAGAATCCCTTTGGATATGAGTAAACAACCCGAACAAATATTAGAAGAACAACTGGTTGGGCAGCTACAAA
>CAZSYK010000222.1:1454-1679 GCA_964610685.1 uncultured Eubacteriales bacterium | reverse complement strand
GCAGGAACAGAAACGCTGATATGCTTAACGCTTCCTTTGTCGTGTCGCGGTTGCAAATGGAATTAATACCGTATTTAATGTTAACCGTCTTTATCGTGCTGTGTTGGAAAGCGGGAAGGGTTTAAGATGATTGCATCGGCCGTGACCGAACACGATCACCGCCGGATGGGAGCATACTATTTTGCGATACGCAATTCTGTCAGATGTGCATGCCAATATAGACGC
>CAZSYK010000222.1:0-1420 GCA_964610685.1 uncultured Eubacteriales bacterium | reverse complement strand
GAGGAAATGGTCTGTCTCGGCGATGTGGTCGGTTACAACGCGGAACCCAATGCGTGCGTTTCCCTGGTTGCCGAACATAATATCCAGACCATACTGGGCAATCACGACGCGGTGGCCTGCGCCATAGAGGAGCCCTGGGGCTTCAACCCCGTGGCGCTCACTGCAGCGATCTGGACCCGGGAGCAGTTGGACGAATCCTCGCTCGATTGGCTTCGCGGACTGCCCGACGCCTTGAATTACGGGCCTTTCGTCGCCGTCCACGGCGCCCCGAAAAATCACAATATCTATCTGTTTTCCTGGGACGATGTCGTGCCCCACCTCTATTTCATGGAAGAACAGAACTGCAACGTATGTTTTATGGGACACACACATACCCCGGCGGTTTTTTGCATGGACGGCAATTATGTGCTGGAAGACAACGATCATATACAACTGGAACCCGAAAAAATCTATTTCATCAACCCGGGCTCGGTCGGCCAACCGCGCGATGAAAATCCAGACGCCGCTTTCGGCCTGTTCGATTCGGATTCCATGACCTTCGAAATGATCCGTGTTCCCTATGACGTAGAACGCGCCAGCCAGCGGGTGCGGGACGCCCGGTTGCCCCGTTTTCTCGCGGACCGACTGCTGGTAGGAAGATAAAGGAATAAGGTGTCATCATGACAAAGCAACCTGAACGAAAAGCCCGCATTGAACGCGCGACAAAAGAAACCCGCGTGGAAGTGCAGGTCAACCTGGACGGCGCCGGCCGTTCGGACATTCAGACCGGTTCGGGCTTTTTTGACCACATGCTGGACCACATCGCCCGGCACGGTCTGATCGATCTCACGGTGCGCGCCGCCGGCGATCTGCATGTGGACCTGCACCACACCGTGGAAGATATCGGCATCTGCCTGGGCAAGGCCTTGGTTCAATCTGTGGGGGAACCCTCCGGGCTAACCCGTTACGGGCACGCAGTGGTCCCCATGGACGAAACGCTTGCGGAAGCCACTGTGGATTTCTCGGGAAGGCCTTTCCTCGAGTTCAAAGCCGCGCTGCCGGCCGGCAGCCCCGGCGGTTTCGACGCGGAATTGGCCGAGGAATTCTTCCGGGCCGTGGCCGTCAACGGGCGCATCACCCTGCACCTGGAACTTCGTTACGGAAAGAACCTGCATCATTGCCTCGAAGGTCTGTTCAAGGCCTTCGGCCGCGCGTTGCGCGAGGCCGTGCAAAAAGACCCCCGTGTTACGGGAATACCTTCCACCAAAGGATCGCTTGAATTATGATAGCCATTATTGATTACGGCATGGGCAACCTGAGAAGCGTGCAAAAAGGCTTCGAAAAGGTCGGCGTTGCCGCGGAAATAACGGATGACACCAAGGTCATCGAAAAAGCGGAGGGCGTTGTCCTGCCGGGTGTGGGCGCCTTCAAGGACTGCTAC
>CAZSYK010000221.1:0-1685 GCA_964610685.1 uncultured Eubacteriales bacterium | reverse complement strand
ATCTGCACGCCATCTGCCCCCAATTGCATTATTCTGTAAATGTCCTCTCCGCTAAAGATACCGCCGCCTGCTACTACAGGTATGCTTTTTGAATATTTCTCTTCGATTCTGCGCACGGCTTCTTTTACCTCGGGGAGCAGCTTCTCCAGGCAGAAATCTTCATCGAAGATCTGTTCCGGCTTATAGCCCAGATGCCCGCCGGCTTTTGGACCTTCCAGAACCACGATATCCGGTATCCGGTGGAAGTTTTCTGCCCAATGCCGCAAAATAAGGGTTGCAGCTCTGCCAGAGCTTACAATGATCCCGATTTTAGTTTTGGCATTTTGCAGATACTCCAGACTCATTGTACTGGGCAATCTTATGGGCAAACCCGCGCCTAAAAATACTAAATCTGCCTCTTCCTCAAAGGTAGCTCGCAACATATGGTCAAAATCTGTAGTAGCGACCATGATATTGACTCCGATGATGCCCTTGGTTTTGCTTCTGGCACTGCGGATCTCCTGTTTTAGGGCAGCGATATTATTTTCTTGAAAACTTTTATCCGGATTTGGGTGTACCACCGCCAATCCCACCGAGGAAATCACCCCGATTCCGCCTTCATTTGCCACTGCCGCGGCGAGCTTGCTGAGCGATATTCCTACGCCCATTCCACCTTGGATGATGGGCAGTTTTGCGATCAAATCGCCAATAATTAGTTTAGGCATTTCTATGTGCATTTTTTCCTCGATGTCTCTTGATCGGTATTCCAGAATTTGTTTGGATACCGCTTGTTGTTTAAATCTAAGATTTATTATAATCGAAATTGCTAAACTATTGAGGTGCTCAAAAAGCAACCTTAAAGGGCTAGTAACGAGGACTATTCACAAATCTGTGTGTAACAGAATGCATCTTTGTAAGATGCGGCATTTCGTCAATAACTTTTCAGCCCCCTTGCCAGAAATTCTATAAACTGCGCTATTTCCAATATTTTTCGCACCGGGTTGACAACAGTTGCCCCAAGTGCGTGAGGATATACCCCATTGCAGAATAGCTCAGCCAGAGTCCGGAGGAATCGCACCTTGCCCAGTGAACATCCTGCATTGTTATGAATCGAAATGACCTTTGGGAACTTGAGGATAACTCTTAACGCTATTGTTAAACAAATTTAACCCTATAATTCTCAAAGAAATAAAAAGAAATAATTTTAGATGGTTCCCTCGCCGGAGAGTCTCCTCTTATTTGATTGCTGCAGGTCAAAAAAATAGCTTGACATAGCTAAGCAGATGTAAGACAATAACCTATCGTAAGATTATTTTGCCTCGCATACAGAATAAGGCAAAAATAAAAGCATAAAAAGGTGTTGCGCTTGCCCATTGCGCACCCGAAACTAAAACACAAGGAGAAACACATGCTAAACATTGAAACAATTCTGAATATGGAAAGCCTTGAACAAAATATCGGCAAAGCTGCCTTGATAGATTTTTTACACACGCACCTGGATCGCTTCCGGGATACCAAATCGGCTATTACCAAGGCCATTGACTACGCTTTCAGCGCGGATCCGGGTAGAGGCGGATATATCATTACGGCGAAAAAAGATGGTAAACTGGTGGGTGCAGTAGTAATGAACAACACCGGCATGCAAGAATTTATTCCGGAATATTATCTCATCTACATAGCTGTAGATGCCTCCGAACGCGGTCAGG
>CAZSYK010000220.1:0-1701 GCA_964610685.1 uncultured Eubacteriales bacterium | reverse complement strand
GCCAACAGCGTACTCAAAATACTGCGTCAACAGTCCATTTCCACGTCTTCAGTACTCCGGGAAGGCGATGTGGAAGTCCTGGAAATCGCTCTTGGTAATTCCTCTCCTGCAGCAGGCAAAAAATTACGCGAATTGAACGCACTTATCACCCATAATCTCATCGTTGCCTCTATTATTCGCGGTGACTCCGCCTTTGTTCCCGGCGGTGAGGATATTCTGAAAAATGGTGACTCTGTTGTCGTAATTGCCAAGGCAAACACCATTCCGGACGCCCAGCGAATATTCCAAGGGCACTAAATTTATATGAACAAATCCGCCTTCCTGAAAAACCTGGGCGTTTTCAGTCTTGCCTCATCCCCCATGTTCCTGCCATCTTTGTTGTGCGCGTTGTGGTATAAAGAGGCAGCGGTGGTTGCCACATTTTTTTACTGCATGCTCTTTACCTTCGCCTGTGGCGGACTGCTCTATATGCTGGGCCGCAGGGCTAAAACCGGACTTCAACATCGGGAAACTCTGGGATTGGTGGGCGCGGGATGGCTGCTTATCGCCTTATACGGCGCGATACCCTATATTCTTTCGGGGCACCTTTCTTTTGTGGACGCTTATTTTGAATCCATGTCCGGCTTCAGCACAACAGGTGCATCCATATTATCCGATATAGAAGTACTTCCCAAAGGTATTCTTTTCTGGCGCAGTTTTACGCACTGGCTGGGCGGATTGGGAATCATATTGCTACTTATCATTGTACTTCCCTTTCTGGGCGCCGGTGGCAAACTCCTATACCGTTCCGAGATGCCGGGATTGGACAAAAGCAGCTTCAGGCCGCGTATCAAGGACTCCGCCATTTTTCTTTTTCGCATTTACGCCGGACTTACCATTCTGATGACCCTGGTTTTAGTCCTTGCAGGTATGAATATATTTGATTCTCTTTGCCATACATTCGGCACGCTGGCGACAGGTGGGTTTTCTACCCGTAATGAAAGCATTGCCGCTTTTAACAGTCCCTTGATTGAAGGGATTATATGTGTGTTTATGATAATCGCAGGCACAAGTTTCAGTCTTATTTATTGCTTCGCCGTAGGTGACTACAAGACGATATTCAAGAATGGGGAGTGGCGCCTCTATCTTTTTCTATTGCTGATATCGGTAGTCTTGATTGTCTCCAATACGCTCTTTTCGCAACAGCCGATTCCGGGCCTTATCGGTACTGTGGAGATCCATGCAGATCCCGGCATCTTGGGCCGTATCCGCCTGGTTGTTTTTCAGACCGTTTCCATAATGACCTGCACAGGATTTTGTACCACGGATTTCAATCAGTGGCCCGACTTTTCCCGCATGCTGTTGTTGGTTCTCATGGTAATCGGAGGATGCTCCGGATCAACCTCCGGCGGACTGAAAGTCGTTCGCGTCATGCTGCTTTTTAAAATGGCTGTGTGGCACCTTACACAAACATTCCGCCCTAAAGATATCCGCGTGTTTCGCGCGGACAACATGATTGTTGACAAAGAATTACAGCGGTCTATATTATCCTACTTTACACTATACGCCTGTGTGTTTATCGCAGCGACATTGCTCCTGACCGCTATTGGAATTCCTATGGTCACCAGCTTAAGCGCGGTTGCCTCATGTTTTAATGGTGTCGGCCCCGGCCTCGATCAGGTCGGAGCAGTTTCAAATTATGGATTCATGCCGGCTTCAGCA
>CAZSYK010000219.1:0-1703 GCA_964610685.1 uncultured Eubacteriales bacterium | reverse complement strand
GGCGAATTTTATTGCTTGATAATGATTTAATCCCAATTTCTTAAGGTTTTTATATCTAGTTTTAACCTTTTTCCATTGTTTCCATATACACATTCTTAATCTTTGTCTTATCCATTTATCCAATTGCTGAACAATCCCTTTACATTTGGCTACTCCATAATAATTAATCCATCCAATGTTAATTTGGTTCAATTTTATTATTCTTTGTTCCAAAGTCATCGGCTTTGACCTTGATAGTATTTCTCTAATTTTATCCTTGTATCGTTTTAATGATTGTTTAGATATAGTAGAGCAAGCTTTTCCGGAAAATAATATTATAGTAAATCCTAAAAATTTTATTTTCCAGGGTCTTTCTACAGCACTTTTACTTCTATTTACTTTTAATTTCAATCTACCTTCTATGAAGTTTGTTATGTTCTCCATAACTCTTTCTCCAGCTCTTTTGCTCTTAACGTAAATATTGCAGTCGTCAGCGTAGCGACAAAATTTATGCCTTCTCTTCTCTAGTTCCTTATCTAATTCATCTAGCATTATATTAGATAGAAGTGGACTTAATGGCCCCCCTTGCGGAGTTCCTTCCTCATTTGTAACTATTATTCCATTAATCATTATTCCAGATTGTAGGTATTTTCTTATTAACCTTAGAACTCTCTTATCTTTTATATCTCTTGAAAGTTTATACATAAGTATATCGTGATTAACTCTATCAAAGAATTTCTCTAAATCTATATCTACAACCCATCTATAACCTTCATTAATATAAGTTTCTGCCTTTTGTATAGCATCTTTCGCCCCTCTTCGAGGACGGAAGCCAAAACTATTTTCTGAAAATTTCTCGTCATAGATATAATTTAGCTCTTGAGCAATTGCTTGTTGAATAAATCTATCCAAAACTGTTGGTATTCCTAATAATCTAGTTCCACCATTAGGCTTTGGTATTTCAACTCTTCTAACCGGCATTGGTTTATACTCATTATTTAAAATACTTTCCTTTATTGATAACCAATTATCCTTAAGAAATTGTCTAAGTTCATAGACTGTCATTCCATCGACTCCATGGCTACCTTTATTTGAGATTACTCTTTTCATTGCTAAAAGTAAGTTTTCTCTTGATAATATTCTTTCTAATGAGCCATATTCAAATTCACTTGTTTCTCTATTTGAAGTTGCCGAGAATCTCCTATGCACTCTTTGCTTCTCTTCAAGTTCCACTCTATTTTTAGCATTAGAGCCTAAATATTTAGTTTTCTGCAATCTTTGATTATTCTGCGAAACTTTCAAATTTCAAAACCTCCTTAAAGTTCAGTCCTTCATCCGCTATCGCGATTAGCGGAGTTACTATGACTTCTGCTGACTTCTGATAGTTCAGCTACATATCACTATGTAGGTTATTGCTTTAGAAATTCATCTTTATTAGCAATATATCTATCAGACCTCCCCAGGTAAGAACAACAACCTTCATCTCATATATCTGCTACATTTACTCCTAAGGTTTCGGGTAGTGTTGGACTTTGTTTTGTTGTGCAAACTCGTCCGACCTTAGTAAGCCTCATATGTAGTTCGTATTCCTCAGACCGAGACTTTGCCTTAGACTTCCTTCAGATTCCACCTCACGATGGACACCCTTGTCCTTGGCTAGTGGTTCCCACTACCAAGCCCACAACGGACTTTCACCGTCAAGTTGTTGCCCATGCTGGGCACAC
>CAZSYK010000218.1:1445-1710 GCA_964610685.1 uncultured Eubacteriales bacterium | reverse complement strand
CACCCCTGCGCGACGCTCGGCGCCGCCGTGACGCTGGACGGGTTCACGCTGGAGCACGGATGCGGTGAACAGGGGGGGAGGCCTCCATGTGGCCGCCACTGGCGCCACGATCCGGAACTGCCTGGTCCGCGCGTGTGCCGCCCCGGATGGCGCGGGAATCTACTTCGCGGCGGGAACCGGCACCGTCGAGAACTGCATCCTGCGGAGCAACCAAACCTCCGGGTCGCCGGGCCGGGGCGGCGGGCTGTTCCTGCGGCCGGGCGTC
>CAZSYK010000218.1:0-1435 GCA_964610685.1 uncultured Eubacteriales bacterium | reverse complement strand
CGAGATCGTCGGAAGCGTGCTTGAAGACAACCAGGCGACCGAAGGCGGCGGCGCCTATCTCTACCAGGGCGGCGCGCTGCGCCAGTGCCGGGTCGCCACCAATGCCGCCACCTCCGGCGGCGGCGCCTATCTCTACCAGGGCGGCGCCGTCGACCGCTGCCGCGTCACAGCCAACCAGGCCGCCTCGGGCGGCGGGCTCTACGTCTTCCAGAGCGGCACGGCCGTCAACAGCCTTCTGGCCGGCAACGGCGCGGACAACGGCGCCGGCGCCTATTTCAACTACGGCGGCGCGCTCCGCCACTGCACGCTCGGCGGCAACACGGCCGCCGCGAGCGGCGGCGGCGTGTTCTGCAAGTCGGGCACGCTCGTGCAGAACACGATCCTTTGGGACAATGCCGCCGGCGCCGGCGGCACCAACTGGTACAACAGCGGTACCGGCATGACCTATGAACACTGCTGCACCGCTCCCGCGCCTGCCGGCGCCGTGCATGTGACAGCCGATCCGCGGCTCGCCGCGGACGGCGTGCATCTGCTCTACAGTTCGCCCTGCGCCGATGCGGGCAAGGTGCCGGACGTCCCCGTTTCCGTGGATCTGGACGGCGCTCCCCGTCCCGTCGACGGCAGTTTCGACGGACTGGCCGCCTACGATATCGGCGCGGCCGAGTACGATCCCGCGACCGCCGATTCCAACGGGGACGGCGTGCCGGACGGCTGGTGCCACGGCTTCGGACTCGATCCCCTGCTGCCAGGACTGGCCTGCGGCAATCCGGATGGCGATCCCTTCACGACCGGGGAGGAGTGGACGGCGGACACAAACCCGACGAACGGCGCGAGTTTCTTCAAGATCACAGGGATCGAGCCGGGACCTCCGCCGGGCGTCTGGGTGGACACCTCGGATCGACGCGTCTACACGCTGCAATGGCGGGCACGGCTCGGGGGCGGCGACTGGCAGGATGTCCCGGGGCAGGTGGCGGTGCCCGGCGTCGGGGGGCCGATGGGCCTGGTCCACGACGGGGCCGCGCCGACCAACGGCTTCTACCGGGTGAAGGTGTCGCCATGAAGACCCGACGGTCCACCTAGCCCTAACGGCCCCTGGCGGCGCCCCTGTTTTCCGAGAGACACCGACTTGACTTTGTCATCCGGATGGTGCTTAATGGCACCACCCGCGAGGGGAGGCCATGGCATTTCAAGGTCATCTCAAGTTCGGCGTCTCTCTGCTGCACCGCGGCGAGGAGCAGCTCAAGGGGTTCCTGCTGCCGCGCGTGCCGCGCCGGATCGAGACCTACCACCTGACCCTCACGACGGTGCTGTGGTCGGCGCTGATCCCGTGCTTCGCCTTCCTGGCGCGCGGCTCGATCCACTGGCTCTGGGGCATCAACGTCTGCATCGTCGGCCAGTATGTCACCGACCTGCTCGACGGCGCCGTCGGCCGCGC
>CAZSYK010000217.1:0-1712 GCA_964610685.1 uncultured Eubacteriales bacterium | reverse complement strand
TAGCCTGGATAATTCACGCGCGCCGCGCTTGAAGCCGTTGCCTGTCTAGCGAAAACATTGCAGCGCAACTGGTTGCAGGTTGAAGCGGGACGTCTGAACGGTATGTTGGGTGTTACCCGACAACCAAGCACACCGAACAGACGACCCGGAGCACGATATGCCCCAGAACCCCGCCGCGCAACCTCCGACCGAACCGGCCGGCGCATTCCAGCTTTCCTTCAGCTCAATCGGGAGCACCCGCGTGCAGGCCGTGTTCGACGAACCGGACCTGAGTTCGGACGGCGGGACGCTGCTTCTGCGGGAGGCGGCGGAAGCGAACGGCATTGTGGCAGCCATGGCCCGTGTGCTTCGGGACAGTCGCAGCCAGGCGCACGTAAGGCACACGCACCATGAGCTGATCATGCAGCGGGTGCTGCAGATCTGCCAGGGGTATGAAGACGCCAACGACTGTGACGTCCTGCGTGAGGACAGCGCCTTCCGGGTCGCGGTCGGGCGCCGTCCGGACGCCGAGCCTCTGGCCTCACAGCCGACCATGAGCCGTCTGGAAAACAGCATCGGGCGGCGCGACCTGCTGCGGCTGTTCTACGCGGTCGTCGACACCTTCATCGACAGCTATGCGTCGGCGCCGCCATGCATGGTCATTGACATGGACCCGACGACGAACCGCGTGTACGGCGACCAGCAGATGGGGCTTTTCAACGCCCACTACGACGATTACTGCCTGATGCCGTTTCACGTGTACGAGGGGCTGACCGGCCGGCTGATCACCGCGGTGGTGCGACCGGGCAAGACACCGACCGATACGGAGATCCTCGGGCTGCTGAGGCGCATCGTGCGGCGCATCCGCGGGCGCTTTCCTGACACGGTGCTGATCTTCCGCGCTGACAGCCACCACACGAAACCGGCTGTGCTGGACTGGCTTGAGGCGAACGATGTGCGCTACGTCCTGGGCATGGCGACCAACGCCGTGCTGAGGCGCGAGGTCCAGCCTCTGGTCGACCGGGCGAGCGCTGAACACCGTGAGACCTGGCAGCCCTTCCGCGCCTTTCATTCCTTCGACTACGGCGCGGGCACATGGAGCCGCCCGCGCCGCATCGTGGCCCGGGTGGAGGCGACCGCCCTGGGGACGGACGCGCGGTTCATCGTTACCGACATCGAGAATGTCAGCGCCAGAAAGCTCTACGATAAAGTCTATTGCGACCGCGGGAACGCTGAGCTGATGATCAAGGAGCACAAGTGCTTCCTGAAGTCGTCGCGCACCAGCTGCACCAGGGCCGAGGCCAACCAGTTCCGGATGTTCGTACACTCGGCCGCCTATGTAATCATGCACGGCCTGCGTGAGACTGTGCTGAGCGGAACCCAGTGGGCCACAGCGACTTTTCAGACTATCCGGCTGCGTCTTCTGAAGGTCGCCGCACGCGTCGAGACGGGCAGGACCTTCGTGCGCTTCCACCTCCCCGCCGGCAGCCCGGCCGCTGAGGTCTTCCGCCGCACCTCGATGGTGGCGGCCGCTCGCGCCGGCACCTAGCCGGCTTTCCGGGGCTGCCCCGGCCGGAGTCCGCATGGGGGTAAGGGGGAATCTGTCCGAAAACTGTTCGGGTGACCTGTTTTGGGCATCGTGCCGACGGCAGAAGCCTTCAGGCACCTGCCGTCAAAGCCTGATCAATGGAGCGAAGCGGGCCGTCAGGCCCCTTCGTGAATTGATCAGGCTA
>CAZSYK010000216.1:0-1723 GCA_964610685.1 uncultured Eubacteriales bacterium | reverse complement strand
TTAAAGAAGATACTCATTCGTATTTTTTAGGTGACGTTCCTATTCCCTCAGTTTCGGAAATCATCAAACCTATTTATCAAAAAATTTATGGTGAGATCGATTCACAAATTTTAGAAACAGCGGCCGACAGAGGCACAAGAGTACACCGAGCTGTTGAGTTTTTATCAAAATATAATCTTTGCAGCGTAGATAGTGATGTTTCCGGATATGTTATCGCATATCAAAAATTCAGGTCAGATTATAAAGACTGGAAGTTACTTCATTCTGAGCTAAGAACATATCACAAATCATTGCTTTTTGGAATGACAATAGACCAGATTTACGAAAGTCCAGAGGGTTTAATAATTTGCGATATAAAAACCACTAAAACAGCCCATCCGAATGCGTGGAGCGTGCAGTTGTCCGCATATAAATCGGGTTTTGAAAGCCAATATGAAAAAGTTTTTAAAATTGTTGCGCTTCATCTTTTCGAAGATGGCAATTACATTCTTCATGAGCTTAAAGATAATTTTTCAATATTTTTATCCTGTTTGGAAATTTATAAATTTGAGGTATAAAAAAATGAACGAACTAGAAATTAAAGAAAAATCCGCAGTGATATATGAATTATCGCAAGAAATGATTATTCAGAATCAAGATGATTTAAAGCGTGCTACAGACGTTCTGAAAAGAATGAAAAATCACAAGGCAAAAGTAATCGAGTATTGGAAAATAGCTAAAGAATCCACTAAGAAAGCATATCAAGAGATAGTTTCAAAAGAAAAACAGATGCTTACCATTTGCAATGAAGTTGAGAAAAATCTAAAAAATGAAATTTTAAGCTACAAATCTACACAAGAAAGAAATGCTTTGAAATTAAGTGCTGAAGCTGAACAATACCGAAAGCGAGAAGTAGAAAAATTACTTGACGAATCAATCGAAGCTCAGGAAAACGGTGATGAAAAAATAGCAAGTTCAAAACTCAGGCAAGCTGAAATGATTGAAAATTTAGAATCTTTTACATCTAAAATTTTTCAAAATCCAATTGGCATAACAACCCAAAAACACTGGAAATGCAGGATCACTGACAACAAGTTAGTGCCTGCATTTTTCAATGGATTAGAAATTCGAGAAATAAGTACTAAAAAGCTTTTGGAGCTTAGAAAAGTGAACCCAAATATCAAAATTACAGGAATTGAATTTTATCAAGTCGAAAGTGTGGTGATAAGAACATGAAAATCAATCATATTTACTGCGGCAATGCGGTAGAAATCTTAAAAGAATTCCCTGACGAAAGCGTAAATTGTTGCGTTACTTCTCCACCTTATTATGGGCTTCGGGATTATGGGGCGCCGGAACAAATTGGACTTGAAGATACTTTTGATGAATATATAGAAAAACTATTAGATATTTTTTCGCAAATCAAAAGAATTCTTAAAAAAGACGGCACTTTTTGGCTTAATATCGGTGATTGTTATGCGGGAAGCAATCAAGGAATGGGAAATACTAAAGGATTTTCAAAAACTCAACGTGCAAATAAAGGTTGTAATTTTATGATGAAACCAAATCATTACAGCCGGTTATCAAAAGTTGAAGGTTATAAACCAAAGGACTTAATCGGAGTGCCGTGGCAACTGGCATTTGCAATGAGAAACAAGCTCGGATTTTACCTTAGGCAAGATATAATTTGGGCAAAGCCAAATCCAATGCCTGAAAGCGTTAGAGATAGATGTACTCGAAGCCA
>CAZSYK010000215.1:0-1724 GCA_964610685.1 uncultured Eubacteriales bacterium | reverse complement strand
TGTCCACAGTACGGACTTCAAAGGGATTCCCGGCATCCGTGACGGGCCGATCAATGTACCATGTGCCATCGTGCACAAGCGCGTACACCGTGGCCAATCGACTGTTAACGGTTTCTCCGACAACAATACCCGGATTATAGGCAAAAACCGGAACAATACTAATCAGGAAAATCGCCCACAAAATAAGATTGCCGCGACCTTCCCCAGGCGTGCCTGCCGTCACAGCGCAAGAGCGTTCATGGGAGGATTCATTTTCCCGGGACACATGTGGTGTGTCCAGATCATTCACCACCGCGAATACGCTCCCACATACGGCCGAACCACCCGCGTTGCTCCTCTTCGGGATTCACGCGCACCGTTTCCTCTTTGTGGGGCACCCACTGGCCGTTTACCTGCTCCTCCGTCGTTTGAGCGTTAAAGATGGCTCCCGTTCTCGTCCATCGACCGTTATGCCACTCATAAACCAACAATTCCTCGCCACTGTCCCGGTAAAAATTGTTATCGGCTGCGGCACGACCTTCTTTACGATGCATTTGAGTCGAATAACGGACTTTATTCAATTTAACTTCCGCAATAAGAGGACGCGTGCGGGAATCATTTTCCCGAAACTCTATTTCAAACGCCTCCGGACCATCGGGATATACCGAATATTCCTTGAAATAGTAGGGGCGTCGATGGATTACAGGCACCACCCTTCCTTCCCCGGCCTGGCTTTCCGACGCCACCTGCTGGCTTATAATTTCCCGCAGGCGTTCCTGCGCGTCTTCTTGTGTCGCGCTGAACTCACTATCGGTGAACAACGGCGCGGATGAACGATTACGTGCGCAGCCGACTGTAAATACCACGATTAACAAGGCCATCACGAATAACTTGCGTCTTGGTTTCATGCCACTCCACTTTCAAGTTGCGGTTGAAAACTTATTCCGACAAACTGCCTCCACACTCATGCACAGTGGTTATCTTAACATAACATAAAAGAATTTTGAAATGTTGCCGCGGAAAAACTTGTATTAATCCAAGGCAGTTATGGTATAACACAAACTGTGGTTTAGTCCAGGCGATGGTATACAATATAGTGTGTTTACGCTATTGATGATGGAGTTTTTTTACTCCCATGGCAAAGACCTCTGGTGAAGACACGGTACCATGCGTAATTATCTATACGGATGGGGGTTGCGAACCCAACCCGGGAATTGGCGGTTGGGCGGCGGTTCTTCTTGCCGGAAGTCACTGCCGGGAAATAACCGGCGGCTGCCCTGATACTACGAATAATCGAATGGAACTTACGGCCGCAATTGAAGCCCTGACCGCTTTGAAGCGCCCGTGCCGGGTGCAGTTGCACTCCGATTCCAAATACGTGATTCAGGGGATAACCTCCTGGATACATAATTGGAAGCGCAAGAACTGGATGCGCGGCAATCAGCCGGTCTTAAACGCGGATTTGTGGCGGCAATTGGATACGCTGTGCTCCAGACATGAGGTTCAGTGGAATTGGGTTCAGGGCCACAGCGGGAATTACTATAATGAACGGTGTGATCAACTGGCGCAGTCCGCAATAGCCGAACAGCGCGCATTGCCCGTAACATCAAAGAAAACCAAAGGCATTCCAGTTCGCAGCGAAATGGAAGACGAATGAAGATAATTCGTTCCGAGACATACCGCCGCTTAACCTTTTATGTGATACCGGTCTTTATCGGTCTCGGGGGCGTGGTCTATTCCCAGCA
>CAZSYK010000214.1:0-1741 GCA_964610685.1 uncultured Eubacteriales bacterium | reverse complement strand
CAGATCCCGCTTCTCCTTCAACAACTGTTACCGTAAACTACTACGGCATCTATACTTTCAGGTGGACGGAAACAAACGGCAACTGCCTGGTTTATGATGAGATAACAGTTGACTTCAATGAGAATCCCTCTACCCTGAACGCAGGTCCTGATATATCTGTCTGCGGACCTTCCTTCACCCTTGCGGGGTCAGCACATAAATATCTGCCTTCTCCCAATGACAATGCCGGTTCAACCGGCTCATGGTCGCAGACCGCAGGTCCGGGTACTGCATCTTTCGCAGTTCCGTCCTCACCGGTGTCCGGTGTGACCGTAAGCAGCTACGGTGTTTACACCTTTACATGGACCGAAACAAACGGCGCATGCTCCCTTTCCGATGAAGTAACAATAGATTTTAATGAGGATCCTGTACTTATCAATGCGGGAAATAACCAGGTGGTATGCGGCACAGCTGCATCTTTATCGGCAACAGCTTTTACTTACTCAGGCTCAGCAACCGATCACTCGGGTTCAACCCGTTCCTGGTCACAGGTGTCGGGACCGGTATCGGGCACTGCAACCTTCGCAGCGCCCGGTTCCCCGGCAACAGGAGTAACTGTGAATATTTACGGATCATATACTTTCAGGTGGACCGAGTCAAACGGGAACTGTCTGAGAACCGATGATGTCATTGTTGATTTTAATGAGAACCCTGTTACAATTGATGCAGGAGCAGGTCAGAATATATGCGGCCTTACGACAACGATGGCTGCCACACCTTATGTTTACCTGCCATTACCAAATGGCAATGCCGGTTCAACACGGACCTGGTCGAAGATATCGGGTCCGGGAACAGTTGTTTTCACCACCCCGTCATCACCGGCTTCAGCTGTATCAGTCAATACATACGGATCATATATCTTCAGGTGGACCGAGGCCAATGGCACCTGCTTAAATTATGACGAGGTAATAGTTGACTTTAATGAGAATCCTTCGGTGGTAAATGCCGGCACCGACTTCATCATATGCGGACTGACCGGCAATATGGCTGCAGTTCCATATACTTATCTTGGCGGGCTTAATGACCATTCGGGTTCAACACGTTCATGGTCGCTTGTCTCAGGCCCCGGAAGTGCAGTTTTTACAACGCCCGGTTCACAGACTTCAGCTGTAACAGTGAGTGCTTACGGATTATATTCTTTCCGATGGACAGAGACCAACGGAGCCTGCACAAACCAGGATGAAGTATCAGTTACATTTTATGAATACCCGGGCAGCATCAGCGCCGGCCCCGATCAGAACGTCTGCAGCCTCACTGCAACAATGGCGGCATCAGCTTTTACATACCCCGGCTCATCAGGCGGCAGTCCGGCTGCAACGCGGGTGTGGTCACAGGTCTCCGGACCGGGTACGTCCGCCTTTGCCTCTCCCGGCTCACCAACAACTACTGTTACTGTTACATTATATGGTGTTTATGAGTTCCGGTGGACAGAGACAAACGGCAATTGCACAAATTCAGATATTGTAAGGATAGACTTTAATGAAAATCCTTCACCGGTCAGCGCCGGAGGCGACAGGTCGGTATGCGGACTGTTCTTTACCCTTGAAGGCACTCCTTATACGTACCTTACCGGATCAAACGACCATTCGGGCTCAACACGCACATGGTCAAAAGTATCAGGTACCGGTGCTGCAACATTCCTCTCTCCTGATTCACCGTCTTCAGTTGTTTCAGTAACGGCATACGGTGTTTATGTCTTTCG
>CAZSYK010000213.1:1516-1750 GCA_964610685.1 uncultured Eubacteriales bacterium | reverse complement strand
TTCTTTCGTCTAGATCTTTAACTACACGAGCGGAGATAATATTTTGCCACTTTAGATCAGCTTTAATTTTTCCGAGATTCATATCCATAATTAGTGGAGATGGGTTGTATGGATACTCTTGAACACTTTCCTCGACCCGTAAAACAAAAAGAGGCTTATTCCCATTCTCTTCATCAATTATTGTTAAATAGGAGCCTTTAGGAAGTAGACCTTCACTTCCTCTTAGTGAAACAA
>CAZSYK010000213.1:0-1506 GCA_964610685.1 uncultured Eubacteriales bacterium | reverse complement strand
TGTCATTTATTTCACCTGAATCCTCGAGCTTGGTTCATTGTCGGTTGAAGTTTTGACTCGGTTAATATCTTATTAATGTTGAAAAGTTTCTTAGTTTCACGGGCAAATTTTTCCGCAATTGCTATTGGTCTAATCTGTGAATTACTAAGTTCATCCTGAGCAAGATACAAAAAATAGATGAGGTCTAACATTTGGTAAATTAAATTTTCATTACCATAATATGTTGTTGGATGAACCTCAATTCTTTGAGGAGATGCGTTGAAAGGTTTAATATAACAAAATACTTTAGAATTATTTGAATTGTATAAGTCTTTATATTGGAAAAAATTTGTTCTTTGACCTAGTTTCAAACATTTATGTGCCCAATGCATGTCCGAGTTAAACTTTCCTTTTAATTCCTGAATGTTATCTGTTACTAGGTTACTAGAACTATTTTTTACCACAAATATTGGAATAATAGATCTTTTCAGCAAGTCTTTGTTTAACTCAATAGTATATGCACTCATTTGTTTGCCAATAAGAGGACCATCAATGTACAAAATAGAATTTTCAGAAATATTTGTAAGGATAAATTTACTTCTATCACTTGCATAGTCAGCTTTAAAAGCTGCATCTATGTTATTATTTTCATCCATCGAATCTGAGTTATACGAATCTGAGTTATAGTTACAACAATTTCTTGCATCTCTGATTGAGCTATTTTTCTCAAGAAGAAGCTCTGAACGAGTGTAAAAATTAAAAGACAAACAAGTAGACGCAAGGTAATCTTCTTCATCCATCATTATTAAAGAATGACAAGTTAGATATCCTGCACCTTCTAATGCTTGAAACTTGTCAATTGATTCATCATAACCAAAGATTCTATATTTATCGACTAACTTCCTGCCTTTATATTCATTAAGACTTATTATATCGGGCTCTTCGATTTTAAATAGTTTACTGTCTCCAAATGCAAAGTAATCGTCTTTCGTAATATTGGTGGATATAGGAATTTGAGGAAAATTGACATCTTTTTGTATAGACAAAATTTTCTCTTTAAATTTAGGATGGAGGAGAAATTGGCTTGGAAGAGACGTCTTTTGCATAAAATGTTCCACCTCAAACTTATTAACCTTAATCTATAGAGCTCCACTCATCTAGAAGCAAGAGTGCTGGATTTGATTCCTAAAATCCTCCTTTATCTTTTGAATCACAAGCATCTGAAGTTTCTCAAATTGTAGAGCCCCTACAAAATCTAAAATTCATTATTATTTTGGAACTTAAAAAGTAACTTTTAGCTAAATAGTAATAAATGTTTCTAATTTAGTTAGACTGATTTAAAAGAGTCTCAAATCGAGTAATTTAATGGATACTTATGCTCTAATTTGACAATTATTTCTTTAAAAATATTCTTCAATCAATTTCTGTGTACATTTTTTGATGAGATTTTATAATTTTCAATTTCCAAAGATGACAGATTTATCATTTTTCCTTCATCTTTTTTGATATGCTAGTTGTACTGAACAG
>CAZSYK010000212.1:0-1755 GCA_964610685.1 uncultured Eubacteriales bacterium | reverse complement strand
CACAATCGTGAGGCATTGACAAGCGCACCGCAAGCCGGTGTGTGACCAGCGTTCTGGGCGGCGTTAAGTCGTGACGGGGCGGGCGTTTGGCCAGACTTGACGCCATTGGCCGTTTCTGTCCAGCGTATCCAGGGCCGCGACGGCCGTGGCGTTGGGCCGGTCCCAACGGCGGCCATAGCCTTTCAGTCGTTTCGTGCATAGTTTGCATTGCGATTCGGTCGGGCCGCTGCCGATCTGCCAGCCATGCTTCCGAAACTCCGGGTAGCGGATCATCTCCTTGCGTGTCGAGACGAACTTCAACAGTCGGTCTGCCGCCTCGCGTTTCCCTTTCCCTCGCAACACGGCTCGCCACTGGATGATCTTCTCCCAGGCGGTCGCGTAGCTTTGATGCTTGAACACGTGCATCAGTTCGTCCGCCCACGCTTTGCCTTCCGGCGATTCCTCGCCAAACACCTTGCGCCGCGCACGATGGACATTTTCGCTCAAGTGGTAGAAGTCCAAGCCTAACCCATCCAACTCGGCAAAGTGCAACTGCATCTGTTGGCGAATCCACGTTGCGCCATCCACCAAGCCCACGCGCTGGTCGGCCTTTTGAAATCGCAGCCTGTCCGCTTCACGACGCAACAGCTTGCCTGCCGCGACGTGATTGCCATGCGTGAACGCCACGTGCTGATGCTTTCCGCCCTCGCTGTAAAAGAAGGCGACTTTGAACTCTTTCCATGACAAGTCCGAGCCTCGTTTGCGAGGCAACAACGGCTTGCACTTCTTGCCGCGACGACGACGCTTGGCTTTGATGTTGTCGCGGCGTTTGATCTTTTCGGCGTCGGTGATGATCGGGACCATTACACCGTCGCAACCCGTGTAAACGCGTGTTTTCTCGCTGGTTTCATCGTCCGGGACGACGCAATCTTCCGCGTGCCACGTCACGGCGATGGCGTCGTTTTGATGGGCTTTCAACACGCCACGCCCGGCTGCTTCCACCACTTGTCGCAACCGCTCGCCGCTGATTTTCACTTGAGCCGTGCGTTCTAAAACACCTGCTGCTCGAACAAAACTCGTCGCCGACAGATTCACGCGGCACGCCATCTCCAACACGCCGGGCGTGATGGTTGTCTCGCTACGATCGAGAATCGCGTCGGCCGGCGCGACGCTGCCAATCTGCGGTCCATGCCACCAACGTCGCACGATTTTGATTTCGCCGTTGACGGTAAGGACTTCATGCGACTGTCGGCCTTTATTTGCCAGCCGCTTTCCTGTTGTCGGATGGTGCGGAGGGGGGAAAAGCGGCTTCCGCCGCATCAACACGTCCCTGCAAAGCTTTCTCGAAAACTCTTTGCCGCATCTTGGCGCAAAGGTTGCGAACCTGTTCTTCACTACCGGCGATCCACTGCCCATCCGGCGCGTCGTTGACCGCATCCATGACCTGCTTGGCAAACTCCTCGAACTCCTGCTTCATTGATTCGGCGAACTGCTGCGGCGGCACTCGTGGCGACGGTTCCATCTTTCACTCCTTGCGTGTGGGAATGTGACTGCGAATCCATACGCAAGCATTTTACCCAAATCCCGCAGAGCGCGCCAGTGGAAATTGTCACACACTGTCCGTGCTGTTTCGTTATTAGTTGGCGTTTCTCTTTCAGTAGCCGATAGACAAGACCGCCTCTCCATATTGCGGCGTTGGAGCAACACAGCGACTTCACTCGCATTCCAGGTCGAGAACCAATCCACATTTCGGGAAAGAAAAGGTGGCAGCCACCA
>CAZSYK010000211.1:0-1757 GCA_964610685.1 uncultured Eubacteriales bacterium | reverse complement strand
GGTGGCTGGTTTTGACTGCCCGCGGGTGGCTGGTTTTGGGGTGCCCGGTGACAAGATACTTGGCAGACATACCACTATCGCATATCACGCTGTTAATCTGCTGATTCGTGAAACTGGGGCGAACAGTCACACCACATTTCCCGATAGTGGCGATGCATGACATCATTACCGCTCCCGCCGGAAGTTGGCATGTGCGGAGAGCATCTGCACCGCGCTGCGAGAGTGACCTGGCGGTAGTCGATATGTCACGCCGTCCGTCAAGGTCGGGAATAGTGATAAATGGATATTCTCCACCAAAGTACTCAGCAACCTGTGTAGATGGAGTCTTGCCTGTGATGACCTTGCCACAGTCACCAATTCTTTTCGTGACCCATTCATCCGCCATAGCCGATGTCCTCCAGGTTAGCCCAGATGATCTCGTCTAGCTTCTCTGACTTGGCGGTCTGCTCGCGCAGGGCGGCTGTCAGGCGGGCCATCTTCTCTTCGAACGGCTCACCGTCGTCCTCGACCTCGGCTGCTCCGACGTATCGGCCAGGGGTGAGAACGTGCCCGTGGTGCCGGATGTCGTCGAGCGTAGCGCTCTTGCAGAAGCCCGCCACGTCGGCGTATGCGATCTCGCAGCGCTCATCGCCGCGCCATGCATGGTAGGTGTCGGCGATCTTGCGGATGTCCTCGTCCGTGAGGTCGCGGTGAACGCGGTCAATCATGCTGCCCAGCTTGCGAGCGTCGATGAACAGCGTTTCGCCGGGCCGCTTGCGGAATCGCCCGTTGCTCTTGTTGCGCGTGAGAAACCAGAGGCAGACGGGGATCTGTGTGGAATAGAAGAGTTGGCCGGGCATCGACACCATGCAATCCACCAGATCCGCTTCGACAATGGCCTTGCGGATTTCCCCCTCGCCGGACTGGTTGGAAGACATCGAGCCGTTGGCCAAAACAAATCCCGCGAGCCCGGTCGGTGCCAAGTGGTGGATGAAGTGCTGGACCCAGGCGAAGTTGGCGTTCCCTGCGGGCGGTGTGCCGAACTGCCATCGCTTGTCGTCCTTGAGCAATTCGCCGCGCCAGTCGCTGTCGTTGAAGGGCGGATTGGCCAGGACATAGTCGGCCTTGAGATCCGGATGAAGGTCGCGGTGGAAGCTGTCGGCATGCTCCTTGCCGAGGTTGCCATCGATGCCGCGAATGGCCAGGTTCATCTTCGCCAGTCGCCATGTGGTGTGGTTGGACTCCTGGCCATAGATGCTGATGTCGCCGATCTTGCCGCCGTGCGCCTCGACGAACTTCTCCGACTGGACGAACATACCGCCGGAGCCACAGGCGGGGTCATAGACGCGACCCTTGTACGGGGCGAGCATCTCGACCAGCACGCCCACCACGCAGCGAGGCGTATAGAACTGGCCGCCCTTCTTGCCTTCGGCGCTGGCAAACTGGGAAAGGAAGTACTCGTAGACGCGGCCGAGGATGTCCTTAGAACGGTTTGCCCTATCGCCCAGGCCGATATTGCCGACCATGTCGATGAGTTGGCCGAGTCGCTGCTTGTCGAGGCGTGGGTGGGCGTAGTCCTTGGGCAGCACTCCCTTGAGCGAGGGGTTGTCGCGCTCGATGGCGAGCATGGCGTCATCCACGACCTTGCCGATTGTCGGTTGCTTGGCGTTAGCCTTGAGGTTTGACCAGCGCGCCTCCTTCGGCACCCAGAAGATATTCTTCGCAATGTACTCGTCGCGGTCTTCAGGATCGGCACCCTTGGCGCGGTCAGCTTCGAG
>CAZSYK010000210.1:0-1761 GCA_964610685.1 uncultured Eubacteriales bacterium | reverse complement strand
TTCATTCCAGAAATGCCCGTTGCTCGTTTCCACGAGAATGAGAAACCGTGTTTTCCACCCATGATATGAGCCTATCATTATTCCAACACCCGGCCTCTCTGTTTGCTCACCCGCGTCCGCGCGGTGAGCAATACGGGAGCAGGCCGTTGCTGGAGTTGTTCTTCCCTAGAAGGTCACCCTCAGCGTCGGGCAGAACGTTGTCAGGGGATTGTCAACAGAGTCCGGATCCTTGAGGGCCATTCGCACCTGCGTGGCGATTTCCGCCTTATAGGATTGAAGGTTCGGAACCATTGTGAAGATGCTGCTGGTGTCGATCTGGATAGTCCGGAATTGATCGAGGTCGAAGGGAATCTTGTCGGACTTCCTTATGATCTGGACGGTTGGTAGACGGCACGCATGGCGAAGAGAGAGTTCGTAAAAGACATTTGGGTTGTGGAACGAGAGGTCGGCAACGATCAATTTGGCTCGCAGGATGTATTCCACAACCTGTGCTGTGATCATTCCCGGCTTCCCAATCTTGTCCGCGCGCACGACGTGCAGTTTGAACTCTTCCAGCGCTGGTTCCACCAGCGACCCGAGGAACAGGTCAGAGTGAATTCTGTGTTCGGACCCCTCCTCTCCAATGGGTGAGATGTAGAAGCAAACGTCATCCCAGGCGTGTTCGCCGGAGTCTGGCTTGGTTTGTGAGGTCGGTTCAGTGACAATAGATGCGCTTGCCAGCTCGGACTCATGCGATTTCGTCGCTGTCGAGGGCAGTTCTTCTAGTGCCTGCTCAATCGGGATGATGCGCTCCGCTCCAGCAATAGGCTTTAGGATGCCGAGGAACTTCGCGTTCACGATGAACATCTCAACGCATTCCTTAGCATCATCGGCAGGCACGCCATTTTCTTTGGCTATATCTTCAAGCACGGACGAAGCAGGGAGCCGATTTCCCTTTTGGGAGTCGTACAACTGTTTGAATGGCAGCACCTTCTCTATAGCTAGTTTGAACCGTGCCGCTAGCCTGTCACGTGGGGGAACGTCGATGCCAGTCGCGAGTTTCCCGTCCGGCGTCAGTTCGAGATGTTCCGCAGCGTAGCTGCCCTTTGACAAGCCGTACTTGTTTGAGTTGACGACAAGCATCCGGCTAGTGCCGCTGTCGGGTGACTTGCCCATCTGATCGAACAGGGTGAGGCGCCTGACCTTCTGTCCCGACGCATGTTTCTGGATTGCGTTCGGGATCGTGAGGGCCTCTTCGAAAGAGGCCGCGGGAAACATCGTCGTGCGCCGCTGGCGCTTGGCGTCTGTCTTCGTGGCCTTAGTAGAGCTTGGTTTGGCAGCGCGCTTCTGCTGAACGGGCTTCTTGCGCTCAGGTTCCGCAGTCGCCGGCGATGTGGTCGGTTCGGTGGCCTTCGCGTCATTCTCGTTCATCTTGGTCTTTCTCCTTCATCTTCGACTCGTATTCTACGTCACGCATATTACGTACTCGGCCCCTGCCGCGACACAATATGCGTCAAGAATAGTTGCTCAGAAGGCTGGATATCAATCCTGGCGGCGCTTGTCGCTGACGGATCTTGAAGAAAAGGCTCGAGGACTTCAACTGCTTCACCGTGGGAAGATTGTGAGATAGCACAAGCAGGACGGGGGTGAGGGCAGAAGGGAGGGGCGGGAGGTGTAGCGAAAGGATGGGGTTGGAAACGAGACTCCAATCCCATGCGGCTCCCAGGCATGTCAACACGGTGCGACAAAAGACAACCTCCGTGGCAATGGGGGCATCATAAG
>CAZSYK010000209.1:1023-1765 GCA_964610685.1 uncultured Eubacteriales bacterium | reverse complement strand
ATGTATTGTTTCTCCATCTTCATCTACTGTCATATCTTCAAATGATAGTTTAGTTACTGCTAAATCAGTTGATAATAAAAACATTTTAATTACATTTTTACTTGCAATTTCAGGTATATAGCTTTCATATTCACTAGCTATTGTGAAGATATTGTTTGCCATGTTATATGTTAATGCACCATTAGGTAAATATCTTCGATACATGTCTTGATATAAACCATCTCGGAACTTGCATATAGCACCGTCAATCCCACCAAAGCACAATGCTCCATCCATTACAAAGAATAGGTATGCTGGAATATTGTCTAATACCCACCATTCATAATTAAATGATTGTGGATCATCACCTTTGATTTTATACATATACTTGCTATCAGCTACATAGCACAAGTTATCCTCATCATTTGTTGCAAGATAATACTTCCCATCATGAACAAAGCTTATCGCTTTTGTTAAGTCTAATAACTTCAATTTTGGCTCTATAACTCGGCTTCTGGAATAGGCATATCGTTCTTGGGCTTGAATGTTCTTCGCCAACTCAACCCCATATACGCCCTTATTATCAAGGATTAGAATGTCGCCATTAAGGTTTGCATTGCCATATCGGTTTATACATGACAAGCCAGGTGTTCCTGGTTGTATAGGGTAAACAATGTCTTTATACACGTATCCTGTTGGGGATTTTATTTGATTTCCATAATCATCAATGGCATCAATAAGGCTTGCAGCTCTAAAATAAACG
>CAZSYK010000209.1:0-1013 GCA_964610685.1 uncultured Eubacteriales bacterium | reverse complement strand
AACGCTTGGCTCATTGGCGTTGTATGACTTTATAACCATTTGTGTTCCGTCTGTTAATAGTTTATAGTCAACAATACTGCTTAAATCACTTCCAAATGCGGTGTAATTTGTATCTGGAAAGTATGTAAAATTACTATATGATTTAATTTGCTTATCAAACGTTGGTGCTACTAAATAACTCTCTTGTGAGTGAAAATCAACGTTAGGATATGTAGTGTTCCCGCTAACAAACAAATTGTTTCTACCACCATTGACGCCATATAACGCACCAAAACGGCACTTGTTAATTTTATCTGCGTTGCCACTAATTGCTTTGCTAAACTCAACTGTTATGTTGCTTTGCCCTTCTATCGCACTTGGATATGATGTGTTAAATGTAATTGTTCCATCACTAAAATCAATGGTTGCTTTTTCATTGTTTGATACGTCTTTTAACGATGTTCCCCATGTTTCATTGTTATCATCATAAACATTTTGCAAGATAGCTGCATTATTATCAAACGTTACTTTTACAAGCCCATTGTCAACGGAACTGTCTAACACATATTCAAGTGGAGTTTCTACTTCAAAATCAAACTCGGTTAGTTCTTTCCCAGCTTTAAAGTAAGGAGTTAACCCAACTTCTAAAACACCATTTGTATATTTATAGTCAAAGTTTAACGCTTCAAAAAATGTGTCTAATCCTTTGCCTGTTTCTCCATTTGTCCATCCAATACCATTCGTCAAAAAGTCGTCAGTTATAGGGCTTGTTCCTTCATAGTAAATATAACTTTCTGCTGTTGCAAGACTAAAAGAGTTTGTCATGCCATATCCATCTGCTATGTTCTTGATGGTTAAATGTAAATTGGTTAAACCTTCCATCGTTGTTTTAATTTTATACATATAACTTGTAACCCCAATACTATTAGGATTATTATTTATTTTTGTATAATTTGTGATTAGTGTCTTTGTGTCTTCACCAATAAGTTTGTTATATTTTTTGCTTGTTAATAAATTAACTTTGTCATACCCTG
>CAZSYK010000208.1:0-1772 GCA_964610685.1 uncultured Eubacteriales bacterium | reverse complement strand
TCGCCTTCGCGGTCGGCGTGGCGCATGCGGTAGGGCAGCATGGCGATGGCCTCGCACTGCGCCACGAGGATCACGTCGGCCCGCAGGTAGGTCTCACGCGGCAGGTCAGTGCGGCCGCCAAAGTTCTCGGCCGGATCGATCACTTCGTAACCTGCCTCGCGCAGTCGCGCCGCGGCGGCGTGGAAGGCGGGGAAGTTGTGGTCCGGCAGGCCCGTCATCGGGCCGGACACGTAGATGCGTCTGGGTTGGGCTACCATTCAGTTATTCTCCGGTCAGGTGTCAGGTGGCTTCTCTTATGACAACGGGCCGGGCGCGGCCGGGCGGCAATCTCCCGGCCGCGGCCCCGGCAACAACGTCAGTTCTTCAGTTCCTCCGGCAGCGGGAAGTGCTCTTCCAGCACCGGCCGCAGGGCCGAGCGGACCTCGCCCTTGAGCCAGGTCAGTAGGGCCCGCTCGACCTTGCCATAGAGCTCGCGCTGCACGCCGCGGTTGCGCGTGCTGCCGGTGGCCATGAGCTGGTCGCGGAGGCGGATGATCCCGGCGTCGCAGGCGGCCTCGGGCAGGCCCGAGGAGAGCACCCGGCAGAACCGCTCCAGTTGCTCGTGGTCCACCGAGTACCAGGCCCGGGCGACGACCGCGCGGACGTAGGCCACTCCGACGCCCTGGGCACGGGTGGCCACGTGGGCGGCGGCAAAACGGACGGCATCGAGGTGCCTGGCCATCAGTTCCGCTTCCTGGTGATACGCCATCTTCGGCAGGTGCTTCAGGCCGCGGGCCGTTTCCCGCAGCGTGGCAACGTGGGCCTTGGTCACGCCCTCCGCGCCCAGCGTGCCGCCCAGCACCAGGCGGTCCACCACGGTGCGGGCCTTGCCGCCGTCGATGGTGTCGATGCTCTCCGGCGGCAGATTGAAGGACACCGCCAGGCGGATGGTGCAGCCCGACTGGAGAATGGCCCACAGCCGGTGCTGGCCGTCGACGAGGGTGCCGCTGGTGTCGAAGGCGATGCCCTGGTGCGACGCCTTCCAGCGGCCGGCCTTCATCTCCTGGGCCAGGCAGTCGACGTGCTTCTGGTCGATGCGGCGGTTGCGGACGTTGCCCTCCAGCCAGCGGGCGGCCAGGTCGGGGCCCACGTCCATGATCGTCGTGCTCATCGCGGCGGCGGTCTTCGGGTCAGTCATTGCTCGGCTCTCCTTTCAGGATCAGGTTCAGTTCGTGAACGAGTTGGCGGATGTAGTCTTCGCCGTACAGGCCGATCATCGACCGGGCGGCCTGCTGGGGGTTGTTCAGCGGCAGCGCGATGGTCCGCATGGGCACGGGGCCGTCTTCGCCGTGAAACTGCCGGGGCCGGTAGGCGTCCTTGGCGATGCGGCCTTCGCCGTCCGGGCGCCGTTTGGAGGACTGGCCGATGCGGCGGGTGTTCATGGTGCCGGTCGTGCCGTGCTTGTTCACGTAGCGCCGGGTCTGCTCACTAGCAACAGTGGCAAGTGAGTTGCGGATGCGGTTCACGTATTGACGACTCACGCCGCACTGGTCGGCGACTCTCTGGTCACTCCAGGCGCCCCATTCGTCATCAGCCAGCAAAAGCGTCACGGCCTTCCTCTTGTCGCCGAGGCTGCGTCGCAGGCCGTGGACGCTGTTGGCCCCGACGCTGTGCAGGATGGCATCACGTCGCAGGCCCCGCCGTACCTCGGCCTGGATGTCTTCCCGCCCGGTCTTCCGGGCGGCGAAATAGCGGTGAAAGGCGGTGCTGCCCGTCAGCTCGGGATGGAAAAC
>CAZSYK010000207.1:0-1773 GCA_964610685.1 uncultured Eubacteriales bacterium | reverse complement strand
GCCGCGCTCAACGAGCGCAGCTACAGGGCGTGGTGGATCGGGGAGCCGGTTGCGCTCAGCGCGCACAGCTACAGGGGCGGCTGGAGATTGGCCCGCTGCAAGAGGAGCATTCCGCCGGCTTCGTCCTGCAAGGGCGGGGAGCCTATGGACCAGACCGGACGATAGTCGTTCTGCAGCCACAGACGGAACGACACAGCGTAGTGGATGCCGAAGAAACGGAATCCGAAATCAGACGTGTCCTTGTGCAGCAGCAGAACATAATCCGGCGGAACGGACTGATAGGCGTTGAGAATGGCGTCTTCGCCGAAGGTCATGACTTCCGGCGGCATCAGAACGGAATACGGGACCGGGGAGGGTATTCGCAGCAGATAGTTGAGCATGGCGCCTTCGGGCAGGACCGCAAGGGTAGAGCCGGGCGGCAGATGTTGGCGGGCGTGGGACATAAACGCCTCCAGCAAACCGGCGTTGGAGTCGGAGCGGTAGCGGTCGCCATTTGCTCCGATTGACTGCGTCAATTGCCGGAGGTTTCCCACGCCGGTTTTCCATTCCGATGAACCAAAGCACAGCAGGATGCCGATGACCAGGATTCTCCACAGGCCGCGGACGGACGGGCTCGTGAACCAACGGCGCGGCGCGTCATCAAGCGACGAAGCGATGACCAGCAGCATGGCGGGGGCGGCCAGCACGAAACCATAGTGCCAGATGCGGGCAAACAGAAAAATCTTCAGCAGTAACGCCAGCGAAAACACGCCGAGCATCCAGCGCAGTCGTTCGGCATGGTGTTCACTCCCCGACCCGGTTGGATTCCCGTGCCGCAGCCGCCAGCCGGACGCGATGGCGATGGCACCGGCGAAGACCGGCAAAGCGCGGGCGAATTCGCTGGAATGCACGAACCGACAAACAATCCATGCCGCCGCGGCGATGAGCACCACGGCGGCAGCCCGTTCCCGCGCCCGCCCCGGTCGGCGGTCCAGCCATCCGAGAACCGCCGCCCCCCCGCCGAACAATGCCGTCATGGGCAGCAGATGCAGTAAACTGAGTCCGATGCGATCGGTGCCCATGAAGAGCTTGAAATAGGGCAGGTGGGTGACTTGCGGATTAAACAGGTTTTGCCAAGGGAGCAGGATGCCGGCAAGAGCGGTCGTCAGGGGCATGTACAGCGTCAGGATGACAACCATCGTTGCCACGATGGCGGTCGCTGCAGCGAGCAGAAGAATGGCATCGGTTGCCATCTCTCTCCATCGGAATGCGCCGGCCTGCCGGCACCGGGCCGCCAGGCCGGCGAACACGCCGGCCCACGCCGACACGGCTACTTCCGGCTTGGTCAGCAGAACCAGGCCGAGCAAGACACCGGTGGCAGCCAACCATCGGACGGATCGATCTTTTCCGCGCCAGGCCCGGTCGGCGACCAGCAGTGCCAGCAGTCCCAGCAGCAGGCCGTGGGTCAGTTCGTGCGAATAGGGCGCCAAATAGTTGTAGTTTCCGTTGCCGGTCAGGCGCGAAAACGACATCAGCAGGATGAAGACGGACAGGGCGACCATGCGCGCGCCGGTGGAGGCAATGTGAGAGAGAATGCGCCAGAGGGCCCAAAGAATTCCGAGCCAGACAGCGAAATTGAGAGCGAACAGATGGTGCATGGACACGCCCGCCAACCGGAAAAACGCGCCGTTGAAGCACATGGAAAGCGGTCCGGAGTAGTGGGCGATGTCCCGGAAGGGCAGTTCTCCTTCCGACACCCGCCAGGCGTTGTAGATTTCGCGACCGAAGTCCACG
>CAZSYK010000206.1:0-1777 GCA_964610685.1 uncultured Eubacteriales bacterium | reverse complement strand
GGGCATGGGCTTGAAAATTGCCTTGACTACCCTCAACACAGGCCGTCTTGGCTTGCCTGCCGCCGGTATCGGTGCGCTCAAGATGTTCATAAAAGAAATGGAACAGTGGACCACCGAACGCGTGCAGTGGGGGCAGTCCGTAGGCAAGCATCAATCCATTTCCAGGAAAATCGCCTATTACACCTCGCATTTATTCGCGATGCAGGCCATGGTTTCGTTGACGTGTGCCTTCGCGGACAATAAGGGCGCTGACATTCGCCTCGAAGCCGCGGCGGCCAAGTATTTTTGTTCGGAATATGTATGGAAGTGCCTGGATGACTATGTTCAGGTGCGTGGTGGCCGGGGTTATGAAAATCCGTTGTCCCTGTACCAGCGTGGCGAAAAACCGACCGCCGCGGAGATTGCGCTGCGCGATATGCGCATTGGACGTATTTTCGAGGGATCGTCCGAAGTGATGCACCTGATTATGGCCCGTGAAGCGCTCGATACACATTTCAGTCTTGCCATGCCGATCATTAAGCCTAAACCCGGACAGGGCGGCAAAGTCGGGCTCATTATGAAAGCCTTGAAATTCTATGTGAAGTGGTATCCGAGCACCTATATGCCCGCTTCGACCAATTTCGGGGTCAAACAACTGAATTCCGCCAATAAGGCGCATCTGGCGTATGCGTCAAAAACCTGCAAGCGGCTGGCCAGGAAGATCTTCCACACCATGGCGCTTTACGGGCCGAAGCTCGAAGTTGAGCAGGTTATCTTGGGCAATTTCGTGGATATCGGCACGGACCTGTTCGTTATGTCCGCCGCCCTTTCCTATGCCGAACGCCTGTTGAACACCAATCCGGGAGACCAGACGCCCCAGGAATTGGTGGACCTGTTCTGCTGCGAGGCGAAACGGCGCATCGAGATGAACTTCAAGATTGCCAAAAAGAACTTCAACAAGAAGTATAACAAGGTCGCAAAACTGCTGATGGAAGGCCAGTTGCAGTGGTTGGCGAAAGATGCCCTCACCGACGTCCCGCCGAAGTATCGCGATTATGCCAAAAATGATTATGAACATCCGGAAACCCGATTGACGCAAAAATAACCGCGATCGGCAACCCTTCGTTCTCGTGAAGCCGCGGAAAGGCAAGGCGCCTTTCCGCGGCTTTTTCCATTGAAAAGGACACGGGGGGACGGTTTGAAATATACGCAGGGCGTTCCTTTTGACTTAGAAACTGAATCCACGAATCCACGCTTCAGACAAGTTGAAACAGAACACTGTTTCTGATAGTCTAACGCGGGCAATGTCCACAACCCCGAAAATGTTTTTACGCGTGTCGTTTTCGCTTTCGGGTGCCTGTTGGGCGTGGCTTTCAAGGAGTATGCCAAAGCGTGGCGACTATGTGAATTTTCTTGTTTGTGGTTCCCCCGGTGTATAGATTAAGACGTCGGTGACAGGCTTTGTTTCCTCAAAGACAGCAAGGTGGAAACCCATGATATATGACACACTGAAAGCACGGCTGAATTTGAATGCGGTGCTGAGAAATCTTGAAGAATTGCCCGATCTGGACCCTGAAACCGCAGCCATGATCAAGGCTTGGGATATATCCATCCGCTTTCGTGTTCTAAGGGGTATTTCAGCCCGGCTGCAATTCAAAGACGGGCGTTGTACCTATGAGGAAAACGCGAAGGAAGCATCCGATGTGGTGCTGTTTTTCCTTTCCCACAAGCATTTAAACGGCATGTTTGATGAAAAGGCCCCCCCCATACCCTTGAAAGGATTCAAGCGGCTTGGTTT
>CAZSYK010000205.1:0-1785 GCA_964610685.1 uncultured Eubacteriales bacterium | reverse complement strand
AATTCCACATTGCAGCAGTTACCTCAGAACCGACAACAATTTCTGTCTGATGAAAATCGGTGTCACCAAAATCAATGACATTATACTGGTTCTGATCATTGTTTATGAACTTTTTATTTGCTGAATCAAAGATATAGAATGTTCTCACCTGATCAGCCGGAGCAGTGCCATTTGGACAGTTAATGTTGATAGACATTTTTGATGTCTGATCTGTTGCAAGTTCAAATTTAATTTTTGTTGGAAGAGCATCAACAGCATTGAATGGCTCTGTCGTAACAGCGTAAATATTTTTGTCGTGGGATGCGTGAGAAATCTGAAGGGCGAAATTGCCTGAACCCCTGTCAAATTTTGCAAGTGTTATTACGGGTGTTTCATAATCCCCGGCATTCCACGCAACAGGCAGTTCAGGAGTTCCTGCCCACTGGCTGAAATCATAGTTTGCAATGATCGAGCCGGTGTTGCCTGTGTCACCGGTGTTTCCTGTGTCGCCGGTATTGCCTGTGTCACCAGTGTTGCCTGTGTCACCAGTGTTGCCTGTGTCACCAGTGTTGCCTGTGTCGCCGGTATTGCCTGTGTCGCCGGTATTGCCTGTGTCGCCGGTATTGCCTGTGTCACCGGTGTTGCCTGTGTCACCAGTGTTGCCTGTGTCACCGGTATTTCCTGTGTCACCGGTATTGCCTGTGTCGCCGGTATTGCCTGTGTCACCGGTATTGCCTGTGTCGCCGGTATTGCCTGTGTCGCCGGTGTTTCCTGTGTCGCCGGTGTTTCCTGTGTCGCCGGTGTTTCCTGTGTCGCCTGTGTCACCGGTATTGCCATTGTCACCATCGTCATCGCAGGACACAACAAAAAACGCTAATAATAAAACTGTTAAAATAACAAAAAATCTTTTCATGATCACACTCCATAAATAAACAATAAAAACTACATATATTACTTTGGCGAATAATTTCAGTCAAGGTAAATTAAATTTCTATGAACTTGAAAAAAGGTGGTAGCGAGAGAGTGACTTGAACACTCGACCTGCGGGATATGAGTCCGCTGCTCTAGCCAGCTGAGCTATCTCGCCCCCTTTAAGACAGCAGAAATATAATTATTACAGCCGTTTTGTCAATCAAAAAATTAAATTTTTATCTCTCTTTTGACATTTTGTTGAAATAACTGTAAAATCCGAACGCTTTTTTGGAGGTTGATATGAAAATTGTGATTCTATTTTTACTGTTTTTGAACTTAGTTCCTGTTTTTGCTCAAAATTCCCCCGAGTGGGTTCTTGTCGATGATTCAAAGAACATTAAACTTTACAACCGCGAAATGGGAGATGCCGGCATTAAAGAGGTCAAAGCTGTCGCAACCATCACCGGAACTGTCAAGGAAGCTGTCGAGGTCATTTTTGACAGGAAAAATCATCCCGAGATCTTCAAATACATCAAATTTGCCGATCAGATGAAAAAAACTGCTGAGTGTGACTGGTCATACAATGTAATCGACGCACCTATGGCTTCAGACAGGGATTATCTGGTGAAATCATGTGAAGTGAAAAACAGCGACGGTTCCATTTCTGTGACATGGGAGCCGTTTGAAGATCCGAAATACCCGGTCAACGAAAAGAAAGTCAGAGTTGTAATAAATCAGGGTTACTGGAAATTCACGCAGGTAAAACCCGATGAGATTAGGGTTGATTATTACATCTATACCGATCCGGCAGGGAGTCTTCCGCTCTGGATAAAAAACCTTGCAAATAAAAAAGCTGTTCCCGATGCAATTTTCACCGTTGAAAGAGAGATACTA
>CAZSYK010000204.1:0-1798 GCA_964610685.1 uncultured Eubacteriales bacterium | reverse complement strand
GTCCCAGAAGCTCAAGGGCATAACGATGCACCTGCGGGTTGAGCACCGCCGAGTTGTCGAAATACAGCCTGTCATCCTCGGCCAGCAGGGGTAGCGATTCCTGGGCGTGAGGCAGCGTGTAGCTTCTGCCAAGGTGGGCTATGACCAGCGTGATGTCGGGATACTGCTCGCGAATACGGCGTATCTGCGAGATGTTGCTCGCATGCCCCAGCCGGGCCGACTTGGGCACGTGAAGCGTCACCCACGACCCGCGGGCATTCAACACTTCAAGCTGGTGGTGCGGCAGAAAGTCGAAGATATCCGCCTCAAGATACTTGTCGCGCGAGGTCGGATCCTGCCCGATCATCGCGTAGTACGGCTTGACGCCGATCTATGGCGGCAAGCACCTCCTGTCGCGACCAGTGCGGGCTGATTACAGCCAGGGCGTCCCAACCGTAACGTTCGCAGCCGAGGCGAAGGTCTTCGTTGCCGCCCTTGATGTCGTAGGCCAGATCGGGCATGCCCATCGCCAGGCACGAAAACTTCCTGCCGGGATAGACGATCCGGTGGCATCTGTCGGCGTCGTCGGCGGATATCGGTTCGAGCACCTCGTTCACCCAGTATTGCCGGCGTTTTTCGTCGGTCATCTGCTCGAGCCTCAGCTCGGGCGAGTTGACGTGGGTGTGGGCGTCGTAAATGTCGTGCGGCACGAAATCCTCAAGGTGTTCCTGCCAGAACCGCCTGTCAACATCGTTGTACGACCAGACATGATGCAGATGCTCGTTCATTCTGCTTACGCTCCGGGGCCGGCGATATAGCGTTCATAGAGGCGTGTGTATGCATCCGCGTCGCCCGACGGCTCGACAACGTCGCCGCCCGGCGACATTCGCGCGACCACTTGGGCCCAGCTCGCCGTGGGTTGAACCATTCTGGCGGCGATGATGGCAGCGCCAAGCGCGCTTGTTTCGCTTTGGGGCATGCATCGAACAGGCAGGCCGACGGCGTCGGCGATGACCCGCCGCGTCGCGGGGCTTGCGGCGGCCTTTCCGCCCGCGCAAAGAACGCCTGGTTTGGCGCCGGCCGACCGGAGCATATCCAGGCGTCGGCGAACCTCGAACGCAAGGCCCTCGACCACCGCTCGCAGCAGATGATTGGCGTTGTGGGCGATGGAAATGCCCGTGATGCGTCCTTTGCCCGCGGCAAGCTGAGGATGGAACACCAATCCATCCGCGCCAGGCCCGGCGGCGATGAGCCGCTCGTCAATCTCCCCAGCCGTTTCGTTCTGCAATCCGCACAGGTCAATGGCCCATTTGAACGATGATCCGCCGTCGTTGAGCGTCAGCAGTTCGCCCCACAAGCCCTCAATCGGATGCGGCGCAAGAAACGCGCCATCGCAGGGCTTGCCTGGCGGCTTGTCGTCCACCGCCACCAGAACCCAGGCAGTGCCCGCGCCAAGCATCACGTCGCCGGGGGCACTGACGCCGAGCCCAAGGGCGCAGGCGTACTGGTCGTGCACAGCGGGAGAGACGGGAATTCCCTCAGGAAGCGACGTAAGCCTTGCGATATCCGCGCCGATTCCGCCGGCGGGGCAGTCGGCGGCGATCAAGTCGGGCAGTTGGCGGGGGTCTATCTCAAGCTCGTTAAGCAACTGCTCGTCGGCCTGCTTAAGAAGGGGGTTAAGCAGCATGGCAAGACTAAGCGACGTGGCGTCGTGCGCCCGCCGGCCGCAAAGCCGACCCACGATGCAGTCTCCAACGAAGCCGATGCCAAAGCCGCCATCAAGCCGCGTGTCGCGCTGCGCCCTCAGTCGCAGCAATTG
>CAZSYK010000203.1:0-1805 GCA_964610685.1 uncultured Eubacteriales bacterium | reverse complement strand
TCACGCACTTGCCGAACCGGAACGGCCGTCTCCCAATGAAGAACATACTCATACAAATAATGCTCGCCTGCTTTGCATTCAGTGGGCGTGGGCATCAAGCACTCATAGTCTTCGGCAGTCAGCAGCAGGGTAGGATCGCAAACCCATGCGGCGCTCCTTCCCAGCTCAGCAACTATGGGCAGCGCGTCGCTTTCTCGAACGCTAACATAATCAAACCTGCTGATGTAACGCATGAGTTCCGGCTTCTCCCCGTTCGGGATATCTGAGGTTCCGAAGCTGGGGCCATATGCGATCCGCCGTATACGATCATCCAGAAAGGCGAGCCAGAATAGGGCCCGGTCGGGTGAACCGGGAAGCGTTGCTTTAGGGTTCCAGACCTGATCGCTTCCGGTAATATAGGCCGGAACGTGCACCGGATTGCGAAGAAATTCCGCGGCCAGGATGCGCTTCGGGTTCGTCGTGCGCCTTAGATAACGCGTTCGAAACCTTTCAAAAAAAAAGAACTTCAACAATTCATAGCACTTGGCGCTTGTTTCGCCAAAGGAACGGCCGATTACTTTCCGGATACCCCTGCGGTACATTAAGGAGGGCTGAACAGACGGAAAGAAAGGCATATGGCCAAGCTTCTGAAGCGCAGCCTGAAGTGCGAACGCCTGCAAAACCGCGCCATAGTTGTTTGTTTCTTGCAGAGTAACAATTCCAATTATCATCCAAAGGCCTGTCAGTGTTGTTGAAAAAACAAAGAGATTCGACTATGAATTGCGTTTACGGAAAACAAACGAGTGTTCAGAACCAAATCGCACCTTAATCCATCGATAGCACTGTGTCTTGAAAAAAGCATTCAAGGCCAGGGTTGAAGCGATACGTTGCCCTGGGTGTTCTTCCGCAATATAATAATCGCATTGATCAAGTGATCGCAGCATCTTGACAAGTTGACCGTATGATATGAGCCGCACATTCCTCTTATTCCAAGAGGCTCCGTGGCAACGCAATCGCACATAAAGCTCTCGAAAGCGCCTTGGAACAAAGCCAATAAAACGCAAATGTACATGCTCGTCAGGCGAACGCACATTATACTTATTTGGCGAATTCATGGTACAAATGCCATTGGGCGCCAGAACGCGCTGAATTTCCTTCAGAACCTTCTGCGGATCGCCTACATGCTCGATCACGTCTGTTGCAATAATATAGTCAAAAGTGTTGTCCGAAAAAGGTAAATGCTCGCCAAAAGCGCATATCAAGACTAAAGAATCGCCAAAGTGTTCGTGATTAACGCGCCTTGCAATGACCATCTCGTCTAGCGCCGGATTAACGCCAACAACTGTTCTGTAATAGTCCAAGAGCACTCCGGTGGTCAAACCACAACCACAACCTAACTCCAAGGCACAATTGTGATGGATTATCGCCCAGCCGGCCATGGTTATCAAATTCGAAAAACGTTGTACCATGTTTTGCATACGTGTGCGACCTGACAACATAGAACGAACGGTAATGTCCAGTGCTTCAGGTGTACGGCTATTTGGCAACTGATAACAGGCACGAACTAAGGCTTCAATGGTCAAGCCTTCTTCATTTGTGCCAAGTATTTCAGCTCGTATTGCATCGTCATCAAACAAATCGTTTAATGGGAAAGTGCTGTATCGTAGGTCGGCAACCCCATTGACATAATTATATCGAGAGCCACAAGAGCATAGCAGGGTATTATCGATCTGGTCAGGGAATGAGGCGTGGCATTTAGGGCACGCAAGTCTCGAAGTAAATTCTGTGTTAAGGGAACGATTCATGGTACAGTCTCGTTTGTCGGA
>CAZSYK010000202.1:0-1810 GCA_964610685.1 uncultured Eubacteriales bacterium | reverse complement strand
CCGATAAATTGGCGGATGTATTAATTCCAGATAGTTCTTCGAAGGACACATTTGATAGTGACTTTTTAAAACAGGTTGATCGTGATGTAATCCATGAATTTATTATTAAAGAGTTACAGTTTTGTGAAGAGAATTTACCTTCGGAGTATAACTCTTCAGGTGTTGGAAGAGTGACCAAATGGTCAGCCAAGGGAATGTTGGCTAAATTATATCTGACTATGGCAGGGAAACAGTATAATTATAATAATGGGCAACTCGAGAATGGAGATCCTTCAAATTATAATTTATGTTTACAAAAAGTAGAGGAAATTATTCATTCAGGAAAGTTTTCGTTATTACAAGATTATCAAAATGTTTTTGGGGGACTATATGACAATGTTTATGATAATAATGAAGAAATTTTATTTTCCATTCAATTTGTTAGTACTGCTGAAGCAGGTCAATCAGGCGAAGGAAATGATCTGGTTTTACGATATGGCATACGTGGTGCAAATATAACGCCATATTCTATTCTTCAGGCTCGTGCTAATGATGTATTCATGACAGACTTTATTAATCACAACAGTGTTGATAATCCAAGGTATCATACCACCTTTCTGACAGAATACACCAATTCCGGTGGAAAGGTTATACGTTGGGGCGAGACATCCACATTTATGAAACCGCATGTGAAAAAGCTTCTGAGTGATTATGATTATCCCAATATTGAATCAACCGGACGGACTGATTATGGCGATGACGTTATTATTCTTCGATATGCAGATATACTTCTTATGCAGTCAGAAGTTTTAAACGAAATCAATGGGCCTAATGAAAATACATTGGAGGGTATTAATCAGGTAAGAGAACGTGTAGATTTATCTCCTATTGAATTACCGATTGACCAGAAAAGTTTACGTGATCTTATTTTTGAAGAAAGAAAATGGGAACTTGCATACGAAGGCCACTATTATTTTGACTGCCAAAGGACAGGAAGACTCACTGAAGAAATTATAAGAAATTGGCACAATGAAAGGGAGGTTGAAAAAGAAATGATTACGAATAAGTACTATCTCATGCCAATTCCTTTCTGGGCAAGTGAGAAAAATCCAAGTTTAAAACAGAATTTTGGTTATTAATTCTTAAGTTAAAAGTACGCAGGAGTTGGAGAGTAAGATCCCATCCTGCGTTTCTTTTTTTAAAACTATTGTTGAACTATTGGGATACAGATTTTCGTAGAATTATAACAAATAATTTGTATGTTTTTTTGACAATGATTAATATTTTAAAAATGATTGAGGTATGACTAAGTTGCATTGTCTACAAAAAAATATGGACATTTGGAAGATACAGAAAAAATATATGGGAGTTATTGTGACTTTTTTTTTAGCTACTTGCTTGTATGGTAACAATTTTAAAAGTGAAGACAAAAAAAATTCTCCTAACGTTATTCTTATTTTGGCCGATGATATGGGGATTGGCGATATATCAAAGTTTAATCAGCAAATTAATAATACTCCTGTACTTGATAAGTTGATTGATGAAAGCTTATATTTTACGCACGCCTATTCGGCTGCACCGGTTTGCGCCCCTGCGAGGGCTGCATTGTTAACAGGAAAATATCCTCATCGTACAGGTTGTATTACCCTTAATATGGAAAGATTTCCTGAGTTAAGCAGATTGAAACAGGATGAATTAACCATTGCCAATTATTTTCAGGAAAAAGGATATGTAACGGGCCTGGTTGGGAAATGGCACTGCGGTATGGGCTATGATTTTCATCCTCTTCGGAGAGGATTTGATGAATTTGAGGGATTTATTGATCCTTCTT
>CAZSYK010000201.1:0-1821 GCA_964610685.1 uncultured Eubacteriales bacterium | reverse complement strand
CAAGCGCTCAAGACTATTATGCATTCGGCATGCTAATGCCCGGTAGAAACTTTAGTACTAATAGCTATAGGTTTGGATTTAATGGGAAAGAGAACGATAACGAGGTGTACGGCATTACAGGCTCTTTCCAAGACTACGGAATGCGTATGTACAACGCCCTAACGGGTAGGTTTATTTCTTCAGATCCAATTATTATAAAAGATAGAAAATATCCTGAATTGTCATCTTACCAGTTTGCAAGTAATAACCCTATTTTGATGATTGATTTGGATGGAAAAGAAGGGGTAGTTAATGATTACAATAAAATGCCAGAAGCAGAAGATTATAAAAAACCATTGACTGCTAATGTTGGTGCCAGTCAAATTGCAAAAGGCTGTGTGAATATCGTTTGTGGCACATTGGGAACTGTAGCTTCGTGTGGCTATATTTATGGTTCTGCAGGCCTTGGAGCGGCATTAGGTGGTACTCTTGCATTAGACCTTTCGTTATCTCAAATTTCTATAGGTATTTCTCAAGTAATTGATGCATCAGTTAATGGTGATAATCCTAAAATGCCCAAAGGTGATAATATTATTGGTCTGATAGCATATGGATTAAAATCGGATTATGCTAGTTTATGGAATATTGCTGGCGCGTTAAGTCCTAGCGTCATTCAAAATGGTTTGTCATTTCTTCCTACAGCATGGAATTCATTTGCAAATGCTCCAAATTTGAAGAACGCTATAGAAGCAGTTGATCAAACTTTACAGACTATTGAATTTACTGTCGAAGTTGGAAAAACAATAGCTGGCGTTGATCCTTCAACGGTTAATAATTTTAGCACATCATTTTCTACCACACAAATAGAAAATAAAGATGCAGGTACTAAAACAACAACAGTAACTGCTAATTATAAATATTCCACAGGTGAGGGAAAGGATAAAAAAGAATTTAGCTATTCTAAATCTTATACAAAAACAGAAAATATAAAAACAGAAAAAAAATAATATATAATATGTTAATTACCAAATTCTGTAAAATAAATTGAAGTATTATAAAGCAAATATTATAAAGCGATTCTTAATTATTACTCCATTAGCGTTGATAATATTTTGTTTGATCATTTTTGGCAGTGGTAATATTTCTTTTATGAGATTCATTATTGCATTATTATTTTCTTTAATAATATTGTTATTGCAATTACCATATTTTGAAATTGTATGTTTAATACTTGATGAGATTAATGGGACTGTTACAATATTACAAAATAAGTTTTTGTTCAAAAAATCACAAAGAAGATTTAATATTAAAGAACTTAATTATACTTTTCAATTAGAATATGCCGGATTACCTACAAAAGAATATGTTTTTTCAATATTTGAAAGGAGGAGAAGGATATTAAAAATTAGAGCCAATATTTTTGGTTATTATCAATTAAGAAAGTTTGTAAATGATTTAGATACCGTTAAAAAAAATGAAACCGATAAATAAAAATAAAATCAAGATCCTTATCTTTTCAGATATAATAGGATTCGTTTTTATAAGCTTTTTTTTATACATTAGAAAAGGCGTTTTTGGGTATAGCGAAATCATATCTTTATGTATAACAACGATTCTGATGATAATAGCATCTTTTGTTATTATATATAAGCTTAAAAGAAATAATCCATAAGGTAATGTACCAAAGAACCTTGATGGGGCTCGTTGCAGTGGTTCGCTTAGATGGCGCGCATTAATGTAAACCCTAGATGGCGCTCGTTGCAGCCGTTCGCGCAATTAACTCCTTAGTATTCCAGGGTAAAAACAAATAAAAAGAGTAAAAGTTATAAACAGTATTAAGAA
>CAZSYK010000200.1:0-1856 GCA_964610685.1 uncultured Eubacteriales bacterium | reverse complement strand
GAAAATACTCTGACATGCAGAACGACTTATACATCCAAAAGTGCGAGGCACTCCGAACTTTATATAACCGTGAAGATGATATTTCTCATGCCTTGGGAATTAATCTTGAAATGCGAAAAAGAATAAACTTAATGCTGTCAAATCAAGATTTAATGACAAATGAAAGAAAGCGGTTACTCAAAAAGTATTGGCAGACATTTTTGTATGCTGCGCCGTTTGATTTTCACTCATACTTGCTTTACATGGAAAAAGACAGAGAACCGCAAAAGCGATTTTATCAACCGAGATTAAAAATTTTGCGCTCTGTTGTTCGAAATTTACAAGACTTAGCAGATGGGAAATTAATGAGATTAGCTCTTTCCATGCCACCGGGAACGGGGAAATCCACGATTGGAATATTTTACATAACGTGGTTGATGGGTAAAGAACCATTAAAGCCCAACGTTGCAACAGCGTATGCCGATAAGTTGACACGATCATTTTTTGATGGAGCACTTCAAATCATAAAAGACCCTGAGTACAAATTCTTAGAAATTTTCCCTGATTCACCGCTTGTTGCAACGAACTCCAAAGACGAAACAATAGATTTGCAAAAGATAAAACGCTTTAAAACACTCACTTGCCGTTCGATTGACAGCGGACTTACCGGAGCTACAAGGTGCGAAGTTTTAGCGTATGCCGATGATATGGTTTCGGGTTCGGAAGAAGCATTAAATAGAGAAAGAATGGACATTCTTTGGACTAAATTTTCAAATGATTTTATGTCCCGCATGAAAGAAAATTGTAAAATGCTGATAATCGGCACAAGGTGGTCGATTCACGACCCAATTGGGCGTTTAGAGCAAAGATATTTTGACGATGAAAAATCCAAATTTGTGAAATTGCCAGCCTTAAACATTCAGGGCTACTCTAACTTTGAATATGATTATCGAGTTGGTTTTTCTACCGATTATTTTCTTAATTTAAAAGAAAATATGGATGATATATCCTGGCGGTCAATTTATATGCAAGAGCCTGTCGAGCGTGAAGGCTTGCTTTACGCCGAAGATGATCTTCAATATTTCTTTGAGCTTCCAAAACAAAAACCTGATGCAGTAATAACAGTTTGTGATAGCAAAGGTCAAGGAAAAGACTACGTTTGTGCTCCATGTGGGTATGTTTATGGCAATTCGGTTTATATCCACGAAGTCGTGTTTAATAACGGACTGCCTGAAATAACGAAGCCTTTGGTTGCGAGTATGTGTGTGAATAATAAAGTCAGCCGAATGGACGTAGAATCAAACAATGGCGGAGATTATTATGCTAAAGACGTTGATGAACAAATAAAAAAGCGCGGAGGTCATACTTCCATCCGCACATTTTTCACATCAAGCAACAAAATTACAAAAATCGTAACCGAAAGCGATTTTGTGAAAAAGCATTTTATTTTTCTTCATAAATCAAAACAAAACTTAGAGTACAAACGCTTTATGCAAAACCTTTTAGGATTCACGGTTACAGGAAAAGCAAAACATGACGATGCACCCGATGCAGTCGCTATGCTTAGTCAGCTTACTAAAGATTTATCAAGTTTATCTATTAAAATTTTGGATAGACGAGGCTTGCCGTTTTAAGTTACCCTGCCGGATAACTAATTGCTACGGAAAACATCAAAATATATCTTTACACTTTGTAATGTCAAAAAACAAGCACATTAAATTTCAAAATATGTAAATTTCTGCAAAAAAACCTAAAAATCGTTGATAAAAAATATTAAGAGAGTAAAATATATTTATAATTTAGAAAGGTTGTGGGTTTATGTTTGTCAGAAAATTTATGGCGGCAACACTTAGCTTGGGGTTGACTTGCGCAGGTGC
>CAZSYK010000199.1:0-1882 GCA_964610685.1 uncultured Eubacteriales bacterium | reverse complement strand
CGCGAACCGAGAAATCCGAGCGGACGGGCAAGCGTCCACGTTTTTCCCCCATCATCGGACTCGGTCTGCATCATGCTGAACGGGGGGATGCCGACCTTGTCCAGTGACTTGCCGCTATGGTTCTCGATGCGGATCATCCCCAGCAGTCGGCCCGACGGCAGTTCGACGAGGTGCGGCTCATGGTAGTTGGCAGGATCGGTGCCCGGGTAGACGGGCACGGCGCCGAGCGTTTCCCATGCGCGACCGCCATCGGCACTGCGGGCTGCTATGATCTGCCCTTTGTTCATGTCAGCCCATGTCGCGTAGGATTTGCCCAGGTAAAGCAGAGACCCGTCCGCCAACCGCACAGGGCCGTGGGGCGTCGATACCGGCGCCCGCAGTGGATCGCCCCAGGTCTCGCCGCCGTCGTCGCTGAGCATCACCCAGGAACCCAGCAGGGCGTTGACGTCTTTGTCGGTCCACGTCGCAAATGCCGCTTCCCAAGCCTTTCGTTCGGTGCCGGTTGGCCAGCGATCGTTGAGGTACAGGCGAGCGTCGGACCGGAACCAGGTGACCAGCAGGCGCCGGCCGCCGAGGTTGACGATTCCCGCGTCGCGGTCGTCGATCATGGAGTCCTGGATGGCGCGGGGCCCCGACCAGGTGCGTCCGTTGTCGCGGCTGACGTTCAGCACCGTCTTGCCGAACGGGCAAACATGCTCGGAACGAAGCCCCGAACTGGCCACCAGCAGCGTTCCGTCGTCCATCCGTGCCACCGTGGGCCAGCCGAAATACCCGAACCGTTCGCCCGACAAGCGACAGACCACCCCATGTTCCGCAGCAAGTCTCTTATCCATAGATCATGCACCCGCCCCCCTCGCCGGTCTACCGACACGTCTTCCGTTGCCCGCTTCGCCATATGTCCCGTCCACCGGACGGCAAGCGCGCCATGCAGCGCGGAATCGGCGAAGGCAGTTATGTCAGACATACTCCGTAAGATAGACATTCCCCCGGATCGCGTCAAACGAAAGAAAGGTGGCCGCTAGTCGGGCGGGGAGGCGGCCCAGGGCTGTTCTCGCCAGACCTGGCCGCATCGATTGTCCTGCCGCGCGGGTTTCTTGCTGATCCGCGGTTCGCTACCGTTGGGTGATCCAGTCGAAGAAACTCCTGATGGCGGAGCGGGTGGTATGCCGGTAATCCGGGCGGTCAGGCTCGTGCCGCGGCAAGCAGGTCAGACTCGCGGATGGAGACCCCGAACGGAACAGGATCTTCGTTGAACCACTTGCGGGAGGCAAAGCCGGCCGTGATCCAGAGTTCCCCCTCCCGCCGTTCGATCACGTGGGGATAGCTCACCTGTCCGCCCCTGAGTCTCGCGATCACGAGCGGCCGCGACCAAGTTCCTCCGTCATCGTCCGACAAGGCAATCGAGAGTTCCTCGCGGTGCCAGGAGGCCGGGAATTCCGAAAAGCCCATTCCGGTCCGCCACAGGGGCTACGTGCAGTCTTCCGGATTGCGCCGATTCCATACGAGCACCAACCGTCCATCGTGTCCAGATTGGCCATGACGAGCGTGCCCGCCGCCGTTTCCACCACGGCGCAGGCCGCCGGTTCCGTGGGCTCCTGGCCGTGCGCGGCGGGAAACGTCCGCGGCCAGGTCGCACCATCATTCTCGCTGATTGAGATGCCGGCGGCATCCACGGTCAGGAGGGACCCATTTGCCAATGGCGTGAAGGGCCCTTTGCGGCCCGTGGGAAGCGGGCGGCACAGGGGATGCACCCAAAGCTTCCCGCCGTCCGGCCCGGCCGCGCGCCAAGTGCAGATCGCCCCCGCATTGGCGAATGACATCTCTTCCGTTCTGTCGTTCGTCTCTGAGGCTCCTGCAAAACCCCCCGGTCGCTGCGCCTTCT
>CAZSYK010000198.1:0-1886 GCA_964610685.1 uncultured Eubacteriales bacterium | reverse complement strand
CCATCGGCCGAAAATTGGGCATCGGCCCATTTCGCGGCCCCCGGCCCGACGAAGACGCAGGAGGATTGTTTGTTCTCTTCGCGTTGCACCGTGAATTCTCCACCGGCGATCTGTCCCAGGAACCTGGCCAGTTCCGCAGCCGCATATTGTTCGGGCTCGGACGCATCGGGGGCAACCACGATTGTCGCGGTTGCCTGCCCGTTCCGCGAGATCGTGATCGCTGAAAGCTCCAGTGATGCACACAGGACAACAGTCATGGACACCAACAGTATTCGCCTTACGTTTGACATTGCTTTGTCACCTCCAGTCCCCATCGGTTGCATTCTCACGTTGCCCGATCCCACTCGTGGCACAGTCGCTCAAGGTGCTCGACTGCATCCCTGTGCTCGGGCCGGCCATACAGGTTCACTTTTTCACCCGGGTCCTGTCGCAGATTGTACAAGGCCCCATCCTTGTCCGCTACGTGTTCGTCCATAAACCAGACGAGTTTCCATTCTTTGGTCCGCGCCATGATCCGCCGGCCGCTGTGTTCCCGCAACTCGTCGTACATGGACATGCTGTGGTCGATCTCGCAGAAGCAGGCCTCTCGCCACTTAGTGACTTCGCCCCGGATCAGGGGCATCAGGCTCCGGCCAGGGATCGAGTTCGGCACGTCCAGGCCGGAAAGGTCCATCAGCGTCGGGACGAAGTCGATCATCTCGACCGGCTCGGTGATCGTTTTGCCGCTCGGCAGCAGGGCCGGGCAACTCAGTACCAGCGGGGCCTTGACGTTGTCGTCGTACAGGACTCGCTTCTTCCAAAGCCCATGCTCGCCCAGTTGCCAGCCCTGGTCGGAGTTGATCGCGAGGAGCGTATTGTCGAGAATCCCGGCCTTTCTCAGGCAATTCACCAGTCGGCCCACCTGCTCATCGACGAGCGAAACCATGCCGTAGTAGGTGCCGCGGGCGATCCCGATCTGCCCGCGAGTCAGGTCCAGGCCGCCGGCATAGACGTGCAACTGCTCCCGTTCGAATCGGGGCTTGCTTGCAAGCTCAGTCTCGCTCGGCAAGGGCAGGTCGATCTTGGCCGGGTCGATGAAATACGCCGGTGGCACAAGGCAGGGCACGTGGGGTGCGTGGAACGAGACCCGCAGAAAGAAGGGCTTGCCCTCGCCCGCCAGTTCCGTGAGTTTCTCGACGGCCAGGTCACCGATCTTCCACGTATTCGTTTCCTGGGGTTCGAGCGGCACGGTCCCTCCGATGGCCCAGCCGTGGGTCTTGGTTACGACCGCGGGGTATTTGCAGCCGGTTTCATCGAGCCTGGCCTTGAGCTTTGCCTCCCGGGGCCGGCCGAACACGTCGAAATCCTCCGGGACATCCCGCTGGTAGGCCCAGTCCCGCTGCCAGGCGTGCGTCTTGCCGATGTTGATGGGCGCCATGCCGATGTCAGTCCAGGCGTTGAGCAGGTTGGGGACCTCGCGGGCTCGCTTCATGTACTCCGGCGTTACGGCGGCCGGCTTGCCCATGGCTGTGAGGCCGAAGGTGTGCGGATAGTGCCCCGATTTCATCGAGAGACGGGATGGGACGCACACAGGGTTCTGCACGATGGCCGTCTCGAAGCGAACGCCGCGGGTCGCGATGGCGTCCATGTGCGGCGTACGGACCCAGGGGCGTCCATAGCAGCCCAACGTATCAGCCCGGGCGTCGTCCATCGTGATCCAGAGGATGTTCGGTCGCTGCTTCTTATTACCTGCGACTGTGGCCCGCCCTGATGCCAGGGTCGCACCGCAAAGCCCCGCCCCGACGCCTGCTTTGATGAAGTCCCGACGATTCATCGTTGCCCTCCAGGGATTCTCAATTCACCCCTATGTTGCGTAGCTGTGCATGCCTGTGAAGATTCTGGCGAGG
>CAZSYK010000197.1:0-1897 GCA_964610685.1 uncultured Eubacteriales bacterium | reverse complement strand
GACCCCGTTCAGGTTGAGGATAACGTTGTCTCATTAGTTTACCCTCGAAATGTTTACCGCCTGGTCTTGACTGACGTGGAGCACGGGTACTTCCGAACGCATAATAGAAGCATGCATCCGGAAGTAGTACGGTCTGCGTATTCACACCTGTTCAAGCAGTCGTTGTGCCACTGAGAATTTCATCGCTACCTGTTTCCAAAGGCGTGAAGTTTGTCGATCTGACGTAGTCGGGGCGAGGGTTATTTACATTGGCGGGCTTGTTTTTTACTTGGTTGTAAACCACGTATGCTTGCCAGCGATCTTCCCCGGAAAGGTTATGGCCTGACGCATGCACAATGTTTGAATCGAAGAACACGACAGTGCCGGGCTTACCGATAATAGGAACTGGATTTGGGTGCTTGGGGAAAATGTCGAGCATTGTTTGTTTGGGTACTACATAAAAACGATAGCCAGTGGCCTCGTCGAATGCAGGATCTAGCGAACCTAACTTGTGACTGCCGGGAATGAAATACAGGCAGCCACCTATTTCGGTGGGCTCATCCATCATGATAAGTGCTGTTGTCATGTTGGGTTCTTTCACGCCGTCAACATGCCAAGTTCCGAAGTCTTGGTGCCATTGCCATACCGAGCCGTCAATTGCGGTCTTCAGATTGCATTTAGTGTGATAGACGTACAGTTCTTGGTCTTCAAGCAGTTGTTTGGCTGGTTCCAGCAACCGTGGCGCCCGTACTGCCCCATGAAAAATGGACGATGCTGTAGGGCTGTCTTTCTCGTGGACTTTATAAATGGTTTTGGCAACTCCTCCCGTCTTTTCTCGTACGAGATGATCGGTCTCTATTTTTTGTACTCGGCGCAGTTCAGCTTTCATTGTCTGTACTTCTTCCGCAGAGAAAAGGGAAGGCAGCACAATGAAGCCATCGCGTTTATATGTAGCTAATTGGTCGTCCGTGAGTTTCATCTGTTGAGTCTCCAGTTAGTGATATGAGAGCATAATCGTAGATTGTCTGGTGGAGAATGTAAAAGATATAATAAGTCGTTTATTGATACCTAAGAGGTTGGATATGGAGTTGCGACACCTTCGCTACTTTCTGGTGGTTGCGAAGCACCTCAATTTCACCAAGGCAGCGGAGGCGCTGCATATGGCACAGCCACCACTAAGTCGGCAGATAAGGGAGCTAGAGGAGGAAATAGGGGTGCCGTTGTTCGAGAGGCACGGCAGGCGAATTTCGCTTTCATCGGCGGGTGAAGTGTTCGCCGAGCGCGCCCACCAGATCCTCGCAGCGGCGGGGGCAGCGGTAGTGGACTCAAAACGGGCTGCACGTGGGGAGGTCGGTCGTATTGCTGTTGGCTTTTTTGAGCACATAGCCTATACCTTGCTGCCGCCATTGCTGCGTGAGTTCCAGCAGCAATATCCTGACGTGACGATTGAACTTCGTTGGTTTTCATCTGCTGAACAGGTTAATGCTCTGAATAGGGGAGATATTGATTTGGCATTTGTGCGGTCAGTGCCGGCGGGTTCGGATCTGAGGAATGTATTGCTCCTTCGCGAGCATTTCTATGTTGCTATAGCCAAGGACAACCCGTTGGCCGCGAAGCGCAAGATTTCAATCAAGGACTGTGCGAAGCTACGGGTTATCAACTACAAGAAAGAGGTGGCACCGGACTACCATTTAATAATCAAGCAATTGTGCGGACGAGCAGGATTCTCACCCTCGCCCGAATTCGAGATGGGGCAGATTTATGCTTCGCTTGGGCTTGTCAGTGCGGACTTCGGTATAACGCTTGTGCCGGCTTCAGTTCAGCGTACACATGTCGACAACGTGGTGTACCGACCTTTGCGTGAGCAACAGGTAATGAGTGAGTTGTATTTGGTATGGAAGGACACTACCAAAGTCGG
>CAZSYK010000196.1:0-1919 GCA_964610685.1 uncultured Eubacteriales bacterium | reverse complement strand
TGTGCCATTCAACGCCGAGAACCAGCGGATCCCGTCTGGACGGCTATCTAATGTTCTGCATGAAAGACGGAGGAACAGATGTGGAAGTGCCGGCTGTGCGCGAGGCAAAATGAAAACGACAACGAAATCTGCAAATGCGGAGCCCCGAATCCGCCAGTTAATGTGTTGTGGCTATGCAATGAGTGTGGGGCAATTACGAACTGCAAAGCACCGGATGGCATCTTGCTCGATACTTGTGCGAAGTGCGGGGCGCTTGTCATGCCTCCTAAGCACTATGTGGGACTTGCGGAATACGCATCAAAGAACGGCTTGTCCATTTCTGATGTAAAGACCTTGATCCGATCTGGTCAGATCAAGTGGTGGTCGAGTCTCCGTACTTTCGATTGGTATGTCGATAGTCGGGGAACGCGGCCATGGCCAAAGCAGTTCTACATGGCTATTGCTGTTCTTGTTGCGTGCTTACTGGGGTTGGTGACGCCTGCAATACTAGCTGGCCTGCTCTTTGCATTTGGAGACTTAACATCTGACGCGTTCAAAACTGGCGAAATGGGGGAGAGAGCACCTGATGGGTATGTATGGAAATACCCCAGCGGGTGGACCACATTCTATCGTGGTGGCGGATTCCTTGCAGGAATCGGTAATTGGCTCTTCGCGGCCTTTCTCTTCATTATTATCACCGCCGTGCTTTTAGGAATTGGCTGGATATCTTTACGGTGCATGTTTCCGAGGGTTCCCACCAGCGAGTCTCACCCGGGAATGTGGGCCAATACCGCATCAATCGTTGGCAATCAGGTTCCGCTCTTCCGCCGCGTCTATGTCGCGTCGTTTATTGCTGGAACAATCGCGTTGGTGTTGGTGTGGCTGTGGGTGATGTGAGTGAATAGACAACCTGCAGAACCATGCCCTGCTGCGTACGTCGCTACCGCGCCGCCGCAGAGGGCTGACGTTCGACGAGAAGAAAAACACACGAGGTGATTCATGAGTATATTGATGCACTGCGGTTTTGTCGGTTTTCTCGCTTGTCAGGTACTGCTTCTCTGCACCGTTGGCATTGCATGGTTGATCGTTCGCCGCACTTTGCGTGGAGAGGCAAGCAAGCGGCTCTGGCGCCTACTCGCGTTATGCCTCGCCCCAGCAGTGATCGGCCTTGTAGCGACTTCGATTCTGAGGATCAGCTACAATCCCTACTCCCGTGCCAACGAGTTTCTTCCGCCCAACTATGCCGCCACGATGAACTCCTATGCATGGATTGGTGCGCTTGGCACCGTATTTTTATGGCTTGGTGCGGCATACGCAGCCCTGGCCAGATCTGGTCCGGCCCGAAATGCAGACAGTAGCTCCAACAGAACAAATGGACATTCAGCCATGGACACGGTCGGGCACGATGTTGCCTGGCTCCGCTTTAGCCTCAAGTTTTGGGGCACTGTGTCCTTTGTTCTCGGTTACTTTGGATTCGGTCTTGAGTTAATGCTCATCTTGTCCGGTGCGTATGACACCGACTACGTCGTCGCGCACTACGTCTTTCTGACGTGTAGCTTCTTGCTCATGATCTTCGGTGTGGTAGCATGGCGCCACGCACCCTGTCGCTCGGCAGGGAGAGTTCTTTTCGCAATCGCGGCGACTCTTCTCATCCCCGGCGTCATTGTGCTTCTACGGTTCGGTGTTCTTTGGGGCGCCATCATCAGCGGAGCAGCATGGGTAGTCGCATACGATGCGGGGAAGGCCTGGCGGCTCGCGCGATAATTGTCGAACCAGCGTAAGCGTCTCACGAGCCGCATATTCTCCTCGTCCGTGCGTTCGTTGATACTGGCGGCCTGAAAGAAACCAGGATCATGGACGAGAAGCAGACAAGTGTTGCGGAACAGCGCGCGGCGGCGCGGGCGTCGTGGGAACGGGTGATTGGCGAGTACGCGGCGAGC
>CAZSYK010000195.1:1312-1921 GCA_964610685.1 uncultured Eubacteriales bacterium | reverse complement strand
GATAGAATATAAACTATATTAGCGGGTTTTCAGACGAAATGTGGCAAGTTAGGTGAATATAGATGCCAATGCTATAATTCGCATTATGCTAATTAGCTTTGCTCATTCAATTCTGCAATCTCAGGATATTCTGATAATAATTTTTCGTCTAACATTTCAATGTCAAAATCTTCATCCATCTCTATCTTAAATATATTATAATCGTCTTCAATAAACTCCTCTACCCAATATTCTACTTCCTCATTAATCATATCTTCGTATTTTTTCATTTTTTTCTCTCCTTTTTTATTGACATTTTGGGCAATAATACATATAATTAACTAAGTAAATTATTAAAGTTTCTTAATAATCTCTTTCAAATCATATAAACAATTACCAATTGCCCCACTAAGATAAATAGGAGAATAAAGATGAAACTGCCGCAATCTTTCAAATGCCATGTACTTTTATTGGTTTTATATGCTTTTGCATTAAAAAGATTCCAAAACTGCAGAAAAACGAAAGTGGTAAAAAAGACACTCTGCTCATATCTTGACAGTCCATTATAATCTGTAATCGTTATTTGGGACAATCTCATATTTGCGGTAATGTTGGTATGCTCCAATAGCC
>CAZSYK010000195.1:0-1302 GCA_964610685.1 uncultured Eubacteriales bacterium | reverse complement strand
ATTCAGTATGATTGCTACTACAGTTATCTTTTGACATATTTATGTCTTCTATTTAATAAACTGATATGAAGTGCTAAAACTATTCTTGAAATTTCATCGACTTTCTTTAACGCTTCATCTTTATCCATTTTCAACACCTTCTTATAAATGTTTTTGAATTTTTTTCAATGCTCTATCTCTACGTCTAACAATAGCAGATACGGTTGTATCTAAATGTTTAGCAATTGCTTCATATGTCATATTATCAGTCGCCAATAAACGTAAAGTACTAATCTCATTTGGAGTACAATATTTATCAATTAATGCCCACATTTGTTTCTTTTGTTCTTTTAAGATTAAATCATCTTCAATATTAACTTTATCATCCGCTAAAACATCATATAAAGTAATAGCATTTTCCCCATCGTTATTAATAGGATTATCAAAGCTACGACCATAGTTTTTGCTATCTTTAACAGGAGCAGTTAAATATTTTTGAATATAATAACGAACTTGCATAAAACAGAATGTAAAGAAACTTGATTTATCTTCTTCGTATTTGTCGATAGCAACTAAGATACCAAAAACACCCTCTGAAACTAAATCTTCTCTAAAATCACCTTGACAATTATTGTAATATTTACGAATGATATGATTAACTAATGGTTTATATTGTTTAACAATCATTTCTTTGGCGATTTCATCACCATTTTTAGCATTTCTAATCATTTCCATTTCATTTACATTTTTCATTTTAAATCTCCCCTTTTTTAAATTTTATTCAAATAAATCATTGATAGTTTCATAAATGTCGATAATTTTACCAACAATAACATAATTATCGTCATCTATATCAGGTAAAACATGTAACATGATTGAATCTAAAGTTTGAGCATAATGTAGATTTTTTGCAACTTGTTTTTTTATATTTTGGTCATAAATTTTTAATGTATCTTTTTTTAATATATCTTTTCTAATTTTTTCTAATTCGTTTTTATTATGTATGTATTTTTTTTCTTCGTTGTTTAACTCATACAATATATCATATGTATTAGCTATTGTTTTTGTTACCACTTTCGATAAATCTTTTAGAATATTCATTCTATTAAAATTTTTATTTGATAAAATCGTTTCCAATAATTCGTTTTGAGCAGATAAAAACAAAATAATATAATCAGATAAAAATTTATTATTCATTTTTATCACCTTTACTTATTGCAAATCCATGTTCGAAAGCAGTTTTTAATAATTCTTCATTTGTTGCAATGTAATAATTATTAATTTTTACTAGATAATAAACATTTTTGATTTTTTGAATGATTC
>CAZSYK010000194.1:0-1940 GCA_964610685.1 uncultured Eubacteriales bacterium | reverse complement strand
TGCGCGGCGTAGGGGTTTTGGCGGTCGCTGTAGCCGCGCCGGTTGAGGAGGATTTCGCAGACGAAGCAGATGGCCGCTTCGCGCGCTTCCCCGGCGTGTCCGGCGGGCACGGTGCCGCCGAAGCAGCCTGCGGCGCGCCGCTCGGCGGCCGTGGATATCTGCGCCAGAATTGTGGCATTGGTCTCTCCCGATCCGGAACCGGCATCGTCCGTCGCCTCCGCGATCCAGGCGCGGGGGATGAAGGGGATGATGTCGGCTTCGGCGATCATGTCAGGTTGATGGTTGGACGTTGATGGTGAAGAGGTCTCCCGCCGCCCGGCGCGCCGCCGGAGTAACGCGGGGCCGGACGGCGGGGACCATGGGCATGGGTTACTCTGCCAGGGAGGGGTCGAAGGCCGCGACGCTGCCGAGGCCACCGGCGTAGGCCAGGAACGGCAGCGACAGGAAGCTCTCGCCGCGCGCGTGGACGCCGTAGAGGAACTGGTTCTGGTTGAAGACGTTGTCGTCCTCGGGGCGGTCCTTGCGCGTGAGGACGGGCAGCTTGCGCTGCTGCACGACCACGGGCGGCAGGCCGCCCTTGACGCCGGCGATGAACCACTTGTTGGCGTGGGTGCCGACGATGCGGTTCGAAACCCGCACCTTCAGCGCGCGCGCCGGGCTCACGTTGGAGACGCCGGCCGTGCCCTCGGTGTTGGCGACGATCTCGGCCTCGCAGATGGCCTTGGCGGTGGCCTCCAGCGTCGGCCCGCACACCAGGTAGCGGGGCGCGACCTCGGCGGGCTCGCCGCCGTTGAGCGTCCAGCCGCGCATGGCGGCGATGCCCGCCTCGACGGCGGTCTGCGACAGGGACGTCGTCACGGCGTTGGTGATGGTGCTGTCGCCCAGCACGCGTGAGGCGCAGAAGAACGGATTGCCGTCCGCCCAGGTGCCGTTGCCGAGCAGCGCGTCGACGGCGAGCTTGATCCAGAGCGTCTGGGCGTCGGCACCCATCATGCCGATCAGCGGCGCGAAGACGCCGTATTGATCGTCCTCGATGTCGTTGGCCGGCACCGCGACCGTGTTCTCGAAGTCGCGGTTCGTCACCGTGAGCTTGCCGAGCTTGAGGTTGCTGATGAGCCTGTCGCCGATCCATTCGCGGATGCCGCGGATCTGCTCGATCCAGGGATGCACCGTGGCGGCGCCCGTCACGGGCAGCGCCAGGGCGATCTCGTCCAGCAGCAGGTCGTTGCCGAAGGCGCGCTCCTGGGCGTGCTTCTGTGCCTCGTTGAACTTCGTGTTGAAGGTCTGGAAGAGGCTGTCCATGTTGGTGCGATTGATGATCATGGGATTGTGTCCGGGGTTGGGGTTGGTGTGGAGAACATGGGCCTTTTAGGGACTTGCCCGGGTCCGTGCGGTTCTCGCTTCAGAGAGTTAAGGAACAATCATGACTGTGTCGTTCGTCGTCCAGAGCCGCCCGGATGCCAGGCCGTTGGTCGCGGTTGGCAAAGCCGAGAAGATGATAGACGCATTGGAAATCGTCGTAGCCCCGGCAAGCGTCGACGCGCCCGTCACGCCCAGCGTGCCGCCGACCGTGGCGTTGCCGGCGATCGCCATGGAGGCGACACTCGTCGAGATCAGCGGGGAGTCGTTGTACGTGTCAACCCAGACGCCGTCGTCGTCGACGTCGACGATGTAGCCGGCGGGAATGTCGTTGACCGCGGTCGCCAGGGACGTAACGCTGTAGCTGCCGCTCGCGGCGTTCGTCGAGACATAGCAGCGGATGCCGATGTCGGCGTCCGTGAACGAGCCGTCGTTGTCCCAGCGGAACACGCCGCGGCGCACGGCGACCGTCGCGCCGGCCGCGGCCGCGGCGTCGAACCGGCCGATGACGACATACCCGGCGAGATCCGCCGCCGGATAGGCCACGCCGTTGGAGACGGCGGCCATGTGGCCCGCCTCGA
>CAZSYK010000193.1:0-1950 GCA_964610685.1 uncultured Eubacteriales bacterium | reverse complement strand
ATCACTTTTTCGAGGGTTTCAGTATCCCCAATTGCTCTGATACCCGTTTGCAAAAATCCACTTCTACCTCCAATCGCCCGATCTTTTCATACAAGGCCTTTTCCCGTTTTACAGCTTCTTCATCAGGTGCTTTGGTGGAAAAGATCTCTGATCCCCGGGAAATAAATTCACGCTTCCAATTGGAGATCATCTGGGGATGTATTTCAAATCGCTTGGCCAGTTCGCTTAAGGTCTCCTGTTCCTTGATTGCCTCTATGGCCACCTGGGCCTTGAAGGCGGCACTGTGTTTCTTTCTTGTTGTTGACATAATGAGTAAATTTAAGTGTTTTTGTTAAACTTACCCTGTGGTCTGAATTTACGGGAGTATTATACTTTACAAGAACTTGTACAACTTTCTGTCAACTTCACTGAAGTTCTTACAACTTTAACAAAAATCATACTAATTTATATGAGTGACTGACAATGTCTGCTCGAAGTTGGTAACTTTATAAGGGTTTTATCGGATGCTTACTTACATACTTCGTTCACTTTTTGAATCTGACCGCACAAACCATTGATATTCCATTATAACATGCATATAAAATCTACAAAGGCAGCTATTCCTATTAGACTAATTATTATTCTGTTATGTATTTATTCTTATTGAATAATTTGTTATTTTTATACAGGATATAGTAATTCCATATATAAAGTATTATATTGACTCACAATAGATTCTAAAGAATAATTCTGAATCACTCGCTGCCTTGCTTTTTTCCCAATATATTTAAGTTCATCCTTATCCATTTGCAATGCAGTCTGAATTTTGTTCGCCAATTCTTTTGGATTATTAGGTTCAACAACTGATCCAAAAGGTTCTACTATTAGCTTTGAGTCACCTACATTAGTTACAATACAATAGCACTCGCTAGCCATGGCTTCGCCAACTACATTAGGGAACCCTTCACCGAGAGATGGATTAATAAAAATATCACTCGAAGACATAATTAAATTTATGTCGTCTCTATGACCGAGTAAAACAATTCTACTTTCAAGATCATAATATTTAATTAATTTGATTAGCTTTTTATTTGAGTGAGATAATCCTTCACCACACATAAATAAAACAAATTTATTAGATCTATTTATATAACTTAAAGCTTTTATTAGATTCGGTTGATCTTTTTGTACATCCCATCTACCAACACAAAGTAATATTCTTATTTCATTATAATCATTGTTATTGTTTAGATATTTTAACAGATATTTGTTGTCACTAATGACACGGGAGTACATATCTGTATCGAAGCCATTAGGTATTAATCTCATTTTCGATGTATTGTATCCGAATTTTTTGTGAGAAAGAATACTCGCATTAGAACAAACAATAATCGCATCAATTAATTTTGAAAAAATCGCATTGATTTTTGCTAATACTAAAGTTGAAATTTTGTTTTTAGTTAATGATAAATTACCATGTCTTATTCCCCAGACGACAATTTTTTGAGGCCAAATAATTTTAATAAGAAGCCCAATAAAGTCAGCATGATACATCCACGTTTGGATAATATCAAATTTTCTACATATTTTTAAAACTTCAATAATCCCTGAAATTTTGTGTTTTTTAAGGTTGACAATACTAACTTTAACACCCTTTTCACATATTATATTTTTGTAATAAACATCATCAGTTAAGGAAATAATAAAAATATCAAAATTCGAACTATTAGGCGCCGTAATTAGCTTGAACAACATTGTTTCAGCCCCCCCCCGTCCAAGACTGGTAATTATATGAGCAATTTTTTTTTTCATTTAATTAAGAACATAATATTTTAATTATAGATTGATAAAATTATAATTGTTTCCAATTACTTAGTGATAATAAACTGTGTCAAAATTTGTCTTCATCATTCAAATTCACTAGTGGCCAAATAAATTATGGCCTATTTTTAAGTTAATAAACAAAGTCAA
>CAZSYK010000192.1:0-1969 GCA_964610685.1 uncultured Eubacteriales bacterium | reverse complement strand
CGTCAATCTGAGGCAGGACAGGCGCATCGCACATGGAAATCTGATCATCAAAACGTATTCTGTAAATTACGAGACGGTCACCGAGTGAACCGAGGGCAAAGAGATTGCAGCAGTTTTGAAAAACACCCTGTGCAATTCCGATCATATTCTGATCGTTCAGTGCTTTAAGAACAAGCGCATAATTCATTTCTTCACCTTTGACAGGCAGCACCCAGTAAAAAGTTTCAATGCGCAGGTAAGGCAGTTCCCAGCAATCAATGAAATAACTGAATACAATCTCGTTTGAGACATTCGGCTGACAGGTAGCAATCAGTTCAGGTGTCACAAGAATGTGTTCGTTTTCTTTTTGATAACCTTTGCCGATGTACTGTTGCGGTACAGGCTGATTGGTGGCCTCATTTGTTTTGATCAGCCTGATTTTTGCTTTGTCTCGTGAATCGATCATTTCAAATGAAACTTTCGACTTCTGAACCGCACTTACAAGCTGAACCGGCACCTGAAGGCCGTTAAATACTAAAATAGGATTCCATATTGAGTTCATAACTAATTACGAATTAAGAATGATGAATTATAATTTGCACGAATTAGGACGAATCGAAGATCGGCGTAAGCCAATTACACGAAGGACTAACCACGAAGTGGTTGAATTTGAATAACCGCAGGTGAAACCTGTGGAAAAGAATGCCCCTCTACACCGGAACCCTGAAAGGGTTCAACTTCATGTAATGGTTACTTTTCATCTTTCAACTTTCTTTATTTGTTGAGCCCCTTCAGGGCTCCGAGATTGAGAGATGTTTCTGCACCGGGTTACACCCGGCGTTATTCAAATTCAACCACTTCGTGGTTTAAGCCGGCTATCCGCTTTTGGTGATATTCAGGGTATCCGAAACCTTTTTGAGAATTTTGATAATCCAGGAAACAACGGAATAGTCACCTACAGATGGGACAATACGGACAACGATTTCATAGATGCCAATCACACCAGCCGCAATGAGCTTGATCAAAGGCGTATCTGTAGAGACGCGATTAATCGCGTCTCTACCAGCAGCAGGATCGCCAACAATATTGACAATGCAGCCGGCAAAGAATAAAAGAAAGATGCCCAATAAGATTAAGATCAACTTTATTGTTTTCATGATGTAAAAGAGTTTTAAAGTTTCAGAGTCTCAGAGTTCCAGGGTCTCAAACTAAAACATTGAAACCCTGTAACACTGGAACATAGTCGCTATGCGACGGTAACGGCCCCTGCAAAAGCGCTGTTTGAAACAACCCCTTCAGCCGAAATAAATGCCATCCAGCACTCGCACAGGTCACCGGAGAATGAATCCGGAACGGTTACAGTTTGCGTACCGTCTCCGCGTTCGGCAAGCTGATTGACCGTTACAGCCTGGTTCTGCGTGGGATTGTAAACAACCAACAGGGTTTTATCGGTTGCCGCAGCACCTATCTCGCCTGAGTTGTCTTCCCAGTCGAATTTTACAGTCCCTGCAACAGTAGAACTGGCAACCTGGTTAAGCGCTGAAGGCAAATTGCCCCTTGCAACAAGCGCGTTCGGATAATCGATCGCGATGTTGGGATAAGTGCCCGTAAGAGCATTCCGTATGTTGTATGACATAGCGGCATTAATGCCGGTCTGCTTCACAGCATACTGTTTAAATCCCAGCTGCAGAAACTCGCTCAGCGGCTGAATAAAACGCATGGTAACCGACCATTTCTGACGCTGCGTAAGCTGCGCGTCAGTTTGCGGATTGGCGACACTCAACGGAATGCCGCGCATATAGGAAATACCCTTCCAGACGCCGCCGATTACTGAACCAACTTTGCCTGAAAATCCACCGAGTATCCCTTGTTTAATTGTACCCATAGTTTAATCAATTAAGAATTAACAAATTAAAAATTACCAATAAAATTTTTAGATTATGATAACTAATCAGGTTGAGCCAAGGGCGAACGATTCACGAAGGAAATA
>CAZSYK010000191.1:0-1972 GCA_964610685.1 uncultured Eubacteriales bacterium | reverse complement strand
AATTGCTGGTTCTTAATTTATATATCTGTTCAATTTTCAAAGACCAATTTATCTCACCGCTCTCAAGCGACTTCTTTATCTTATCACTTCTTTCAACATCTGTCAACAACTTTTTTTTGATTTTTTTATTTTTAAAAAATCGTTTTTGTTGTTTCCCTGTCGACCTTAGCGACGAGATTTATCTTACCATAGAATTATGTCTAATAATATATATATAATTCTCTATTTTATTAAATTATTATTATATTTCTTATTTTTTCTCAATTTTCCTTTGAATTTTATAGAGTGATACACCAGGTACAGTATTTATGGATTATCTATCATATTACATTTAATTAACTATACTTTTCCCTCTATCATACGTAATTATTACAACTATTGAAATTAAATCTCTAATAAAAGTCATAAATAACAAAGGCATTATATCTTATTTTCTAAAGATATAATGCCTTCATTTGTTTATTCTTCTATATTATTATCATCATTAATAGTTACATCTTCTGTAACTATACCTTCTAATTCTAATTGTTCCTCTTCTTCTTTGCCTGTTGATGCTATTTTAGTTATTGCAACTACTGTTTCTTCTTCCTTAGTTCTCATTAATCTAACACCCATTGCTGATCTGCTAGTTACTGATATATCTTGAACATTAATTCTAATAGCTACTCCACTACTATTAATAAGCATTAACTCATCATCTTCCTTACACATAGTAGCTCCAACTAATTTACCAGTCTTTTCACTAATCTTATACGTGATTAATCCTAATCCACCTCTATGTTGTCTCTTATATTCACTTATATCAGTTCTCTTACCATATCCATTTTCACTAATAACTAATAATTTTTCTTCATCTACTGCAATATCCATACAAACTGCTATATCATCATCTCTTAAGCTTATAGCTCTAACCCCTGATGCAGTTCTACCCATTGGTCTAACATCTTGTTCATTAAATTTAAGTGCATATCCATTTTGAGTTATAACTATTATGTTAGCATCTCCCCTAGTGATTTTTACCTTAAGTAATTCATCACCTTCACGTAAACTAATAGCAATTAATCCACTCTTTCTTAAATTCTTGAACTCTTCTAATGGTGTTTTCTTTACTACACCGTACTTAGTTGCCATGAATAAGAAACCTTCTTTATTGTTATCTCTAACGTTTAATACTGTTTCTATTCTTTCATCTGGTTCTATTTGAATTAAGTTTATTATATTAATTCCCTTAGCAGTTCTTCCTGCATCTGGAATTTCATAAGTTCTTAATTTATATACTCTTCCTCTATTAGTAAAGAATAATATATCCGAATGAGTAGAAGTTATCATAACATGCTCTACAAAATCATCTTCTTTTGTAGACATTGCTTGAATTCCTTTTCCACCTCTTCTTTGTGCTGAATAAGTATCTGCTGAAATTCTCTTAATATATCCAGAGTGAGTTAATGTAACAACTACCTCTTCCTCTTGAATTAAGTCTTCTATATCTATTTCATTAACTACTTTTTCGATTGCAGTTCTTCTTTCATCACCATATTTAGCTTTGATTTCTCTTAATTCATCTTTAATAACACCAAGTAACTTTTCTTCGCTTGCTAAGATAGAATTTAAATATTCAATTTGTTTCATAAGCTCTGCATATTCCTCTTCTATCTTATCTCTTTCTAAGCCAGTTAATCTTCTTAATCTCATTTCTAAGATTGCATTAGCTTGCTTTTCTGTTAATGAGAATATTTCAATAAGAGCATTTCTCGCTATTTCTGAAGTTTTTGAACTTCTAATAATATTTATAACTTCATCAATATTATCAAGAGCTATTTTTAATCCTTCTAGAATGTGAGCTCTTGCTTCTGCTTTATTTAATTCAAATACAGTTCTTCTAGTAATAACTTCTTTTTGGAAGTCTATATAATTAACTAATACTTGCTTTAAATTTAATACTTGTGGTTCATTATTAACTAATGCTAACATT
>CAZSYK010000190.1:0-1982 GCA_964610685.1 uncultured Eubacteriales bacterium | reverse complement strand
GAACCCTTGAAAAATTTCGGTTTGAAGCTTTTTTTGTTACCCAGACACTCATCGTTGGTGAAATATGCCAAATAGTTATTTACCGGTAGATTAAACGTTTTCGCCATTAGTTCCGCCTGTGCGACAGGATCGTTTTTACTCATTTCAATGTCTTTGGCGATAGTTTCTTTTTCGGTTGTTATTCCGAGAAGCGGCATCGCTTTTCCCCACATTTTCGGATTATGTATTTCCGAAGCATCATCAAGCTTATATATAAACGGCATGACCGAGTCGTTTTCAATTCGGCCGTACAAAATGTCAACCCATAAGTTGTAGTATTTATCGAAAACTTTACCGCGCTTTGTTCCATTTGTTGAAATGTAGAAGGTAATCCAATTTTTACGTTTTCGACTTGAACCGTCGTTAACGATTTTGATGAAATCTTCGTCGTATGTATGGACTTCGTCGAAAATGTTTATGTGACCGCTTGTCCCGTCCAAAACTTCGTAACGACTGGTTTTTATCGTCATTAAACTGTTTGTCGGACGATATAAAAGGCCTTGTTTTGTGCTTGAAAGCAATTCCTGCTTCTTGAGCATGCATAAAACAGAGCCTTCTTTTGATGTCATCGATCTTGAAGTATTAAAGAGTATTCCCGCTTGCTCTCGCGTGTAAGCCAAGCACTGGATATCCGCTTCACGCTCGCCGTCAAGAATTTGTCCGACAAAACCAAGCGCCGCCGCAATCGTTGTTTTCCCCGAACCTCTGGATACGATTATCGGCACTTCATGGATAAGTCGGCAGATACGCTTTGATTTGACTTCCTCCATCGTGTCGGGATCAGTTTTCGTGATTTCGATTTCTTTGAAAAAACCAAAAACCGTTTCAAGCCAAACTTTTTGAGGTAAAGCAAGCTTTAAATTGCCGTTCGAGCCTTTTGTGTTGCAGCACTCGTTTTCAATGAAATTTATCCGCCTATCGGCTTCTTCTTGGTTGAAAATATACTGCTTTTTGTAGCGTTTTATGCGCTCAACCGCCATTTTGATTTCTTCGCATGCAGGGATGGAACCGTTTTCAATTTTTTCGGCATAGTTATCGAAATATCTCAAATACTTTTCACCTACTTTCTATGGGGTTTGAGGGGGATTTTCATGATTTTTTCTTCAAATTTTTGGGAGAGGTTTTTTTGTGCCTTTGACCACCGTTATTTTTTCGGCGGCGATCTCCCCTCACCCGGGGGGATTATGAGAATCCATCAAAATAAATTAATATTTTTTCTTTTTTCAACTCCGAAATTAATTTTTTCTCCGAAAGTTTTTGAGTTATGACAGTCAAAGCACAGAAGCTGGAGGTTATCAGGATTCAAAATAATTCCCAAATCGTTTTTATTATCCGGAGTAATCTCATTAATATGATCGCAGATGCTCTTACCCCGTATGAGCTTCCCACACTTGTCACAACGCATTCGTTTACTTTTTCTTATCTCGTTTCTGAGTTCTTTCCACTGCTTGGAGTTATAAAACTTTTGCTGCCATTTACGGAAATCATCTGAAAAATATCTAATACCAATCACTCCAACGTCTTATAAATAAACAACAAAAAACAGCACGCCAAACGGCGCACTGCTTTATATGAAAGGAGAATGTAAACATAAGCTTACTCTTTAATTATATCATACTATTTGAGAAACTTTGGGCAACCTTTTATTATTTTAAATTAAATTCGATTACTTCCAGCAACTGATCAATACGTCTACGACTATAATTCAATCTTCTCGCTATCTCTCGGGAAGATATGTTATCTAGATATTTCATGACAAAAATTCTGTACTTGATATCATGAACACCTCTTAAAATTTCTCCCATGATTCGAAGTCTGCCCTCTCGATTATTAATCTTTTCTTTTGTTTCCCGGATTTCTTTGTCTACTTCCGAATTGTTGTCCGCATATGATCTAGTCAATAGAAAACGGACAAATAAAAGATGGAATGATTAAGCGGATTT
>CAZSYK010000189.1:0-1983 GCA_964610685.1 uncultured Eubacteriales bacterium | reverse complement strand
TCCCAATACGTCCACAGGCGGCATTACGGTCTTCCTGGACCGCCTGAGCACCTATTACGGGGATTTCGAGGTGGTGTTGCAAGCCCTTGTGGACCAGAACCGGGCGTTTATCCTGTCACAGCCCAAGGTCATGGTGCCTGTCGGGTCCGCCACGCCCACGGTAATCAAGACCACGGAAGACGTGTCGTACGAGAATACCGTGGTGGTCGGCGCCACCACCACGCAAACGACCGCGTTCCGCGCCACCGGTGTCACCCTGACGGTCAGCGCGTTGCAGGTGGTGGACGATGACGGCGATCCAACGACCCAGGACGATGTATACATTCAATTGAAGTTGATCGCGGAGATCAATGAAGAAGGGGAGCGCATTACGGTTGCGCTGGACGACCGCACCAGCACCGGTACGATATTTACCCAGACCTCCAACGCCATCACGGTGCCTGAGTTTATTTCACGCAGCATTGACACCACGGTGTGGGTGCGCCAGGACCAGGTGCTGATTTTGGGCGGTCTTTATCGAAACACGAAAAACAAGAACGTGGCCACACTGCCCTGGCTGACGCAGGGTGAAAACATCATCAATAATGTAGTGGAGTGGATTTCGCCTTTGAGTGAAACTCCCGAAGCCCCATTGGCCTCCTCGCTGGGCAATCGCGCTGAAAAGGAATCCCGTCGCGAACTCGTGTTTATGGTGAAGGCGGATCTCTGGCGCAAAGCCTACACGGTCTCCCAGGGCGAGGAATTCTACCTGGAAGAAACGCTTGAAGGAGAGAGCGAGGGAGAAGAAGAAATTATACGGCCCAAGCGACCGGACCGGCTATTTGGAAACATCATCGATTCCTTGGGCGGCGGCAGCGAAGGCATTGAAAACAGCCTGGGAGGGCAAGACTGATGACTAAACAACACCAGTTTGCCCGGCTGCTGTTTGGAGGCGTTATCCTGTGTCTCCTGCTTGCTCTGCCTGTATTTGCCCAAGATCCCGCGCCTGCGCCCGCACCGCCCCCGGCGGAACCTGCACCTGCGCCCGCACCGCCTCCGGCGGAGCCTGCACCTGCGCCCGCACCGCCCCCGGCGGAACCTGCACCCGCGCCCGCGCCGCCCCCGGCGGAGCCTGCACCCGCGCCTGCACCGCCTCCGGCGGCTCCACTCGCAGACGTTCGACAGGTTCAGGTAAAGGTCTGGATCAGTGAAACGAATGAAAAAGGCCTGCGTGACCTGGGCGCCAACATGACATTTAACCGCTTTGTCCGTGGCGTGGAACAAACAGGTTCCGTACAAAGCGTCAATCTAAGCACGATGAACCCCTGGGAACGGTTCTCCACGGTTTCCATGCCCCATCCGAGTACGGAACTCTTTGGCGCCCCCATGCGTCCTGACCAGAATAGCGTGGCCACGGACGGCATTCAGGCCTACCAGGGCGCCGGGCTGGAATTCAGCATCATCGACACCGGCAATGGCACGATAGACGGCCTGTTTCAGACCCTTGAACAGAATATGGAACTCGACCTCATCTCCAAGCCGGAACTGATGGTCGCCAACACGCTTCCCGCCATAATCAAAGCGGGCGGCCAGGTGCCTTTCCAGGATGTCAGTTATTCGGGCACCACGCCCACCCTGAAGGTGGCGTGGCGGGATATCGGCGTCAACCTGAACCTGACACCGACCATCATGCCCAATAATTACGTGAAGCTGGATATCACCCAGCTCGAAGTGTCCGATACCTCGCGCATCGATAACATCCGGGGGGTCGACCTGCCCGTCTTTTCCTCCCGTTCTCAGACAGGCACTGTGTTCGTACCGGACGGCACCACGCTGGTAGTGGGCGGCCTGTCCAGCCGGGTGGTGCGCCAGTCGGAGCGGCGCATTCCGATATTGGGCAAACTGCCGCTGATCGGGATTCCTTTCCGCAGCCGGAAATCCGACGCGGAGGTAACGAGCCTGCTCATCTTCGTATCGCCCACGGTGGTCGACATGCGCGCGCCC
>CAZSYK010000188.1:0-1983 GCA_964610685.1 uncultured Eubacteriales bacterium | reverse complement strand
GTTCTTTATACAGACAGCCGCCGGCAAATTTCTCAAAAGTGGATAGAATAAATATTCAGGAATAAAGAAGTGAAAAGGAATTTGCAAGACCGGGTACAGAGATGTTCTGTAACCTGGCGTTTTTTGCATTTATCCTTCGAGGACAATCTCAATGTTTATGTCCTTTGGAACCTGGATTCTCATGAGCTGGCGGAGTGCTCTTTCATCGGCTGCGATGTCGATGAGCCTCTTGTGTACGCGCATTTCCCAGTGGTCCCATGTTGCTGTCCCATCACCGCTTGGACTCTTCCTTGTAGGGACGACCAGCTTCTTTGTTGGAAGTGGAACAGGTCCTGATATATTTACTCCTGTCCTTTCCGCAATTGATTTTACCTGGTTGCAGACTCCGTCCAGATCCTTAGGACTGATGCCTGACAATCTTATTCTAGCTTTTTGCATAACCTTTTTTCTCCTTAAAAAATGAAAAAAGGAAAGTGTTATTTCTGCTTAACACTCATGCACATGCCTGCGGCAATTGTCATACCCATGTCACGGATAGCGAACCTGCCGAGCTGTGGAATTTCTTTTACGGGCTCGATGACCATCGGCTTTGTTGGCTTGATGGTAACGATTGCTGCATCTCCTGCCTTAAGGAAAGTCGGGTTTTCTTCCTTAACCTGGCCAGTCTTCGGGTCCAGCTTCTTGTTAAGAGCAATCAGCTGGCATGCGATCTGGGAGGTGTGGGCGTGGAAAACAGGTGTGTAACCTGCAGTGATTGCTGAGGGGTGCTGAAGGACCACGATCTGTCCTACAAACTCGTCAGCTACCTTTGGTGGGTTGTCAGCATGGCCACAAACGTCTCCTCTGCGGACGTCGTTCTTTCCGATACCACGGACGTTCCAGCCGATGTTGTCTCCAGGGGTTGCCTGTGGAATTTCTTCATGGTGCATTTCAATGGACTTAACTTCACCGCCGGCTCCGCCGGGCATGAAGACTACCTTGTCACCCTTCTTCATTACACCGGTTTCAACTCTGCCTACAGGCACAGTTCCGATACCGGAGATAGTGTATGCGTCTTCGACAGGGATCCTGAGAGGGAGAGTGGACGGCTTTTCAGGCTCCTTAAGGCTGTTGAGGGCTTCCATGATTGCCGGGCCCTTGTACCAGGGAGTCTTGTCGCTGAGCTTCATAATGTTGTCATCGTGGAATGCAGAGGTCGGGATGAAGGGGATTTCGCTTGGCTTGAACCCGATCATCTTAAGGATACCGGATACCTGCTCAACGACTTCCTTGTACCTTGCTTCGCTGTAGTCTACTGCATCCATCTTGTTGATTGCAACAATAAGCTGGTTGATGCCGAGTGTCCTGGAAAGGAAGATGTGTTCCTTGGTCTGGGCCATGACACCATCAGGAGCTGCGACAACGAGAACAGCTGCATCAGCCTGGGAAGCGCCTGTAATCATGTTCTTAACGAAGTCACGGTGGCCAGGGCAGTCCACGACTGTAAAGTAGAATTTGTCTGTGTCGAATCTCTTGTGAGCGATGTCGATTGTGATACCTCTTTCACGCTCTTCCTTAAGAGAGTCCATAACCCATGCAAAAGCGAAGGATTCCTTACCCTTCTGTTTTGCTTCTTCCTTGTACTTCTCGATAATGTGAGCAGGTACAGCTCCTGCATCATACATTAAACGTCCTACGAATGTTGACTTTCCGTGGTCAATGTGACCAATCACTGCTAAATTCATGTGCGGTTTATCAGCTGCCATATTATAATTCTCCTGTAATTCTGGATGAGTTTCATTCGTATATCAAATATTTACTATATTAATATTAGGGCGGATCTCAATACTGATTCATCTTTTCTATATTCTTTCGTCCGATCAATATTGCCAGTTTTCCCTTTCCGGACTCCTTCTTGAACCGCCACTTTCTAAATTTCCAGTGGTCTGGACTGCTTTCCCCAATATAGGCATACCTTATCTTAAAGCTTTCCGATTGGCCATA
>CAZSYK010000187.1:0-1998 GCA_964610685.1 uncultured Eubacteriales bacterium | reverse complement strand
CCTAAATTCCCGTCTTTTTATACCTATGCGGGAGATTTTACCCCCATGCACTCGTAAAGGTGCATCTGTTTCTTTGTTATTTCTCCTATGTGATGGCGCTTTCCGGTCTGATCAAAGCGTTCGACGATATCCAGTTCGTCCAGCAGTTCCTGAAGCGTGTGCTGTTTGAAAAGATCATGCTCGCTCATAGCTTTCTGGATATAGGAAAGAAATATCAACGCCACGAACTGGACGAAGATCTTGCCCTCGAGGTTTTCTTCCGATGATACGGAGGTTCTCCGTAAATTAAGCCTCTCCTTGATATTGCCGAAGGCCTTTTCGATAAGATCCTTGGCTCTGTATATCTCCAGAGCTTCTACAGGGTCTTTCACTCCATTTGATATGAGGGCGAAGTAGCCGTAATCCTTTTCCGTTTCGGCTATGGCTTCTTCCTTTGGTATGAAAGACACCCCCCGCACCGGGGTCTCTGTGACCCCGTAGTATCGTGCGTACCCCTTTTCATGCTCCGGGTCCCTTTCTCCGGAGGCCAGTTCCGCTTCAAGCGTGTCCAGGTACCTGTTGAAGGCAATTTTGTCGTCGGTGGCTCTCTGGTCGTTGTAGTAAAGGTGCAGGTACATCCTTCTTGTCCCGTTTACCGGCTCGCCGGAGCGCGCCTTCGTTTCGGTGTAGTCCCAGCCGATTCGAAAGGTTCGTGAATAAAGACCCAGTCTCGAGACGTAATGTTTTCGTGAAGCCATGTCCCTTCTGACCTCATCTATCCTTTCGGCGACAAATTTCAGAGACTTTCTGACCGACATGACGAACTTGTAGTGTTTCCTGTACATCTCGTCGATGTTACCCCTGCTGTAAAAGCCACGGTCCATGACGAGCTTCACCTTGCCGGTCTTGAGGAAGTCTATATCGGCGAGGATCTTGAAAACTGTCGTCACGTCGGCGATGTTGCCGGGAAGTTTCCGGAAATAGACCGGCAGCCTCGAGGATTCTCCGCATATCATCGCCAGGTTGATCTGCGGCAGATGGTCATGCTCCTTGTTCAGCCCCCACCTGACCTGCTTCAGCGATTTCGAGAAAGACGAAATGGAGGTGGTGTCGTAGGCAAGATACTCGTTCTCCATGCGGCGCATCGCCTGCAGCTGAAAGAAACGCTGTTTGGCGTCTTCGCTTATGGAACCGAAGAGTTCGCTGCTCCTCTGTGACGGCAGGTCCTTCCCGTACGGGTGAACGTGAGTCGCCGCCCACTTCGGGAACCGGCTCATGGGGTTGCGGTCTTCCAGGATGAGATAATAGGCTACGGAAAGTATCTGTCTCCAGGTTTCAGGAAAACAGTGCCTGAGATCCTCCGTGACGCCGATACGTTCCCCTATCCGGTCGAACAGGTGCGTGGCGCCGCAAAAAAGCCTTTTGCACTCCAGCGAAGGCTTACGTCCCCGCGAGGCTGGATACCCCCCTCCTTCTTCCATCTCCAGCATCCGCTTTGAAGGAATGATCCCCCCGGTTTCGGGGTCGATCTTGCCTATGCATATCCGCCTGTTTCTGGCCTGCTGCTTTTCCTTGTCCCAGTAACCTTCGGACTCGTAGACATAAACAGCGCCTGTCTTTTTGTTCTTCAGATGCACGATGGACGTCACTGGAAAAATCACCTCCTGTCCTTGGTATATTATACCAAGGACAGGAGAGAACTGCAACCTGAAAACAAGGTCAAATCAGGCAATACCAACGTCTTTCAAGGTTCATTGGTATAATAATACGGGAATGCAGGCTTAAAATCAGATCCTTCGTCGCAGAAAACGCTCCTCAGGATGACAGATTTGTTGTTGTCCTGAACGAAGGAAGGACCTGGATTTGGGTTCCTGTCATTCTGAGCGTCAGCGAAGAATCCGGTGGTGGTTTTACGAGAATCAAAAACAGATCCTTCACGTTGCTCAGGATGACAAACCGTTTTCTCGTCCTGAACGAATGACCTGGATTTGATTGTCATTCTGAACGGAGTGAAGAATC
>CAZSYK010000186.1:222-2013 GCA_964610685.1 uncultured Eubacteriales bacterium | reverse complement strand
CGGGGGATGGCGCACCGGCAGGCGGGAGCGGGACACCGGCGCGGGCGCGCCCCACCCCGGGATCTCGTTTTTTCGGGGCCGTTTGCGCGCATACCGGTGCGGCATGCCGGTCAATGCGGCATATTTGGGGCATTGTTTATACATTCGTCAACAGGTATTCACAGTTTATTCGTTGTTTTCGCCGCGTCGGATGGTACAATTATGGTACAACCACAGGCGGACAAGACCCGCCAAGAGAGAGTATGTATGCAGCTGTTTTCATCGTCGGATATTGGGCTCGACCTCGGGACGAGCATGGTGCTGGGCTACGTGCGCGGCAAGGGCATCGTACTGCGCGAGCCCGCTGTCGTCGCCATCGAGCGCGGCACGGGCAGACTCGCGGCGATCGGGCAGGAGGCAAAGGACATGCTCGGCCGCGCGCCGGACAACCTGATCGTCATGCGCCCGATGCAGGACGGCGTGATCGCGTCGTTCGATGCGACGGAGCGCATGCTGACGCAGTTTTTGCAGCGCATGGTCGGCAGCCGCATCTTTTTCAAGCCGCGCGCGGTGATCGCGGTACCAGCCAAGGCGACCGAGGTCGAAAAACGCGCCGTCATCGAAACGTCGGAGGGCGCGGGCGCACGGTATACGTATCTGATCGACGAGCCGCTGGCCGCTGCGGTCGGCGCGGGCGTGGACGTGTTTTCGCCGCGCGGGAACCTGGTGATCGACGTGGGCGCGGGCACGAGCGACATGGTCGTTACGTCGCTTGGCAAGGCGGTCGTGTCCGAATCCATCCGCGTCGGGGGCGATAAGCTCGACGAGGCGATCGTGCGGTATTTCAAGCGCCAGCACGGGATCGTGATCGGCATCCGGCAGGCGGAGGCGCTGAAGATGGAGTTTGGCAGCGCGTTCCCGCGCAAGGACGAGATCGACATGGATGTGAAGGGGCGCTCGCTGGGCGGCGGGCTGCCCATTGCGATGCAGCTTGGCTCCAACGAGATCACCTATGCGCTGGCGGAGCCGCTGCGGACGATCGTGGAGCATCTGAAGGACATGCTGGAACAGACGCCGCCGGAGCTGTGCGGCGACATCACCGAAAACGGGATCTGCCTGACGGGCGGCGGTTCGCTCCTGTACGGGCTGGATAAATATATCACCGAGCAGACGGGCGTTCCCTGCTACGTCGCGGAGGATCCGGTCGCCTGCGTCGCCATCGGCGCGGGCAAGGTCATCGAAAACATTCGCATGTACCAGAACATCCTGTACGATTACAAGCGCGGCGATTATTACGAGGAATAACGGGATGGAAGCGGAGCGAAAAGGCAAAAAAGCATTGTCCCTGTGCATCCTGCGCGTACTGGAACGGTACGCGAGCCCGGACGCGCCCATGACCTCGCGGCAGATCATCGACCGCGTCGAGGCCGATTACGGCCTGACCGCGGAGCGCAAGGCGGTCGGCAGGAATCTGCTGCTTTTGGCGGAGATGGGGTTTGAGCTTTCCACCTATCAGGACAACGGCCACGGCTATTATCTGCACGCGCCGCAGGCGTGGGACGCGCAGGAGGAGCGGCAGGTGCTGTACGACGCGCTGCTGCGCGCGCCGGCGTCGCTGCTGCGCAGCGCCATGCTCGAACAGCTGGAATCCGACCTGCCCGCGGTGATTCGCGTCGGCGACGAAGCGCCCGACAGCGAGCAAAGCGCCACCGTATACTTGCTTCGGGAGGCGATCCGTGATACAATGAAAGTCGCTTTTTCGTACCGCCCCGATACGGCGGCGCTGACGGTCAGTCCGGTCTGCGTCGCATT
>CAZSYK010000186.1:0-212 GCA_964610685.1 uncultured Eubacteriales bacterium | reverse complement strand
GAGGCTGCGGTATACCGCCTGTCACGGATGACCGCGATCCGCGCATTGGATGAGCGGGCGACGCTGCCCAAACGCATGCCCGACCCGCTGTCGCTGCTCAAGCGGAGGAGCGAGCCCGAGGTGCTGGAGCTGCTTTGCCAGCCGGGCGTCCTGGACGATCTGTATGCGCGGTTTCCCGACGCGACGCTGCGGCGGGAGGGCGGTTACCTGCG
>CAZSYK010000185.1:0-2037 GCA_964610685.1 uncultured Eubacteriales bacterium | reverse complement strand
TACGACGCGGCGAAAAATGACCGTCTAGGCGGCAACTGGCAGCCAGTAAGCAAACTATCCGCAGAGGAGACAGACCGCCCCTACAGGTCCGCACTCCTCTACCGGGCACGGGATTTGGAACGCAACTCCGATATTGTGGAGTCCGCAATCAACGGGATTATCCGCAACGCCATCGGCGCGAACGGCATAATTCCGCAGGCGCACGTCAACAAGGCGAGCGGTGCTCCCAACGAGCGTCTGAATGACGCCATCGAGGAATTATGGCGGGAATGGAGCCGTCCAGAGCACTGCGACGCGTCCGGGGCGCAGTCATTCGCTGAGTTGCAGTCCATGATTTTGCGCCGTAGGATCGTGGACGGTGAAATATTCGTCCGGAAAATCATCAGCAAAAACGGCAGATTCCCGCTCAAACTACAGGTATTCGAGCCTGACCAGCTCGATACCATGCGGCAGGGGCCGCGCATCCATGAGGGGATAGAGGTGGACGAGTATCTGCGCCCCGTGGCGTATTATTTCCTACCTGACGCGCTGGAAACCCCCCTGTACAACGCGGGGAACTCAATCAAGGTTCCTGCTGACCAGATAATCCACCTATTCAACAAAAAACGACCGTCCCAGATTCACGGGCTGTCAGAACTGGCCATTGTCATGAACCGCATCCGCGACACGGGGGAGTTCATCGACGCTGAACTTGTGGCGGCCCGTATCGCCGCCTGTTTCGCGTTGTTCGTCACGAAGCAGAACCCGTCTGGCTTTATGGGGACCGGGCGGTCTAATTTCGAGACCGACGCGCGCGGCAACCCCCTCAAGACCATTGAGCCGGGCATGATTGAAATCCTTGCGCCTGGTGAATCTGTCATCGAGGCGAAGCCCAACCACCCTAACACCGGAGCGGGGGAGTTCGTGAGCCTTCAGCAGCGACTCGCGGCGGCGGGGCTGGGGCAGTCATACGAAATGCTGAGCCGTGACCTATCGAAAGTCTCATACAGTTCAGTCCGCCAAGGGCACCTTGAGGACAGGAAATCATTCGAGATGTTCCAAAAATACCTCGTGATTCATCTCTGCGTCCCGGTCTGGGAGGCGTTTTTGACGTCTGCAGTTTTGGCGGGGCTGGTCAAAATTCCAGACTTCGAGCGGAATAAAAGCCGATACATCGGAGCGCGGTGGATTACTCCTGGCTGGCAGTGGGTTGACCCGCTGAAAGAGGTTAACGCCAGTACCCAGGCATTGCTGATCGGTGCCTCAACACTGGAGGAGATATGCGGTCAGAAGGGGTTGGACTGGCAGGAAGTGCTGAAACAAAGGGCGCGGGAACTGGAGTATGCATCCACCCTTGGAATTAATCTGAACACAGAACCGGGGAAGGAGGTTAATGATGTCGAAGAAGAACCAGAAGAAGAGCAGGGACAAACCTGAGACCCTGTACCGGGAAATAGCGATTGACACCGGCTCCATCGTCCAGGATTCGCGGACGGTGGAGCTTTCGTTTTCCAGCGAGGTGCCGTACCGCCGTATGGACTGGGACGGGCGGGTCTATGACGAGGTTTTGAGCCATGCACCTGAGGCGGTCGACCTCTCCCGTCTGGAGGGGCTTGGAACGATGCTGTTCAACCATAACCGTGATGAGCCCATAGGCGGCATCGAGCGGGTATGGATCGAGGACGGACGCGGGAAGGCGACGGTCAGGTTTGATGAGGATTCGGAGTCTGAGCGCATCTACCAGAAGGTGCTCAAGGGGAGCCTCAAGGGCGTATCCGTAGGGTATCGCGTCCTTGAGTGGAGCGAAACGAAGGGGGACATCCCCGTAGATACAGCCGTCCGCTGGGAGCCGCTTGAAATCTCCATTGTATCCGTCCCGGCTGACGCGTCCGTCGGCGTGGGGCGTTCGATCGAAACAGAAATTGATGAAGGAGGAATTAATGAAATGCCTGAAGAAAAAACTCTGGTGGTGGAGGAAGTTAAGGAAATTGATGTTGAGGCCGTCCGCAACGACGCAGTGAAGGCTGACCGGGCGAGGGTGAGCGAGATTCGGGCGCT
>CAZSYK010000184.1:0-2049 GCA_964610685.1 uncultured Eubacteriales bacterium | reverse complement strand
TCAGGATTTGTCAGCCGCGCATACGCTCAGGACAACGCTGATCCCGATAATGCCAGCGCGGACGGTGGCAGGCTGCTGCTAAATGAATCGCAGAGAATAGTCACTGCCAACAATCCCAAACACTATTATCAGAAACGCAGAATCCGTAAATCATACGCCGCCGCCAAACGAAAGAGTCAAAAAGACAGCACCAAGACTTCCGCAGTCGCCGCCAAAAAAGCGAGCAGAAAAGCTGCCGATTACGGCGCGAAGCTGTTCAAGTATGTTGCTGCTCATAAGAAAGGCGCACTCATCATCCTACTGATTATCATCGCCGCTCTGCTCATAATGACATTCGCCGCATCATTCACACAGCTGGCGCTCGCAGGTCTCGGCGCTCTTTCGTCAGGATCACATGCACCTGTCGATTATTTTGCGATCAGTGAAGCGGATCTTGAGATGACACGTTTAGAAGCAAACCTAGAATACGAAATAGGTAAAATTGAGCAGCTTTTACCCGGATATGACCGATATGAGTACAATCTGGCAAATGTCACCCATGATCCGTTCATGCTGGCAGCCTATCTTAATGCGACATCTGATGAAACCGCCGAAGAAGATCAGAATATAAACCTGCAAAACCTATTTCAACAACTATACACACTGACATTATCCGAGAGAGAAGACACTGGCAGCACATCTCAGCAGAGCATATCCGTGCTAAGCATCAGACTGGTTCAAACAGATTGGAATCAGATTGTTGAGAGTATGGATGCTGGCCATAGACAAGCATACGAGTATAACCTCAATCTTCTGACAAGCTATCGGCAGTTAGGATCACCATTCGACTTTGCCTGGAGTAACCGGATCAGCAGTCGCTATGGGTGGCGAGTTCATCCCATTTACAATGATCTGCGCATTCATCGCGGCCTCGATATCAGCGTGCCAACCGGAACGCCTATTCAGGCTGTACATGCTGGTGTTGTAGCCCATGTCCAGCATGGTGAAACCGGTTATGGCAACTATGTCGTCATCGAAAACGCAGAAGGCTTGCGATCAGTATACGCACACTGCGACACCATCACGGTAAGCATAGGTCAATCAGTCTTACAGGGAAAAGTTATCGCGACAGCAGGAAACACCGGCACCAGCACCGGCAGCCATCTGCATCTGGAAATAACCATGAACGACCAATATATCAATCCAATCTTTGTGATCAAACAAGCAAATGAATAGAAAATTATGGAGGAACTAAATGAACGCGAAAATTGAGAAGATCGATCAAGAGATCGAGAAAACTGAAAAACGCATCAAGCAGCTACAGGACAAACTCACTGAGCTGCGGCAGAAAAGAGACGAACTGGAGAAAACTGAGATCGTTGATATGGTCAGAAGCGTATCTGCGACACCCGAACAACTAGCTGCCTTTATCCAATCGTTCAAGCAACAGGCACAACTTGATCTTGAAACAAAACCAGGGGAGGTATCCGATGAGGAAGCGTAAACCAACCGGCAAAAGCCTTGCCGCCATCGCAACGCTGCTGATAACACTGGCAATAACCTTACTTGGCAGCAACGTTTCAGCGATGGAGCTAACCACCAGCGAGAGTACCGAAGCAACAACTCAACAAGCAGAAACACAAGAGACCGTGATCCATGAGGACGCGGTCTCTTTTACGCCTGACGGTAATCTGACCCTGATCGATGACTTCATCAGAACCGATGAGAGCGACAAGCAGTTCATCACCGTCAAAACCAGAGATGAGAGTGTTTTCTACATTGTCATTGACCGCTCTGCTAATCAGGAGAATGTCTACTTCCTCAATCTGGTTGATGATCAGGACTTGATCGCGATCCTGAACGATGAAGGCCTGACCGAAGAAATTGAGACCATCACAAAACTTCCTGATTCACAAGAATCAGAACAAGCCAAGCCATCGCCAACAAAGCCAGAAACAACAAATCCTGATTCCAGCCCTGCTGCCATGCAGCTGATTGTAATCCTGGTATTCGTCACCGCCATCGGTGGAGCAGCGTTCTGGCTGATCAGATCCAAACCTTTCCAGAAAC
>CAZSYK010000183.1:0-2059 GCA_964610685.1 uncultured Eubacteriales bacterium | reverse complement strand
ATTCATTGGTTCCATTGGTTATCCAACAGGCATCATTAACGGATGCCACATCACGTGTCGGAGCTGTATTATCCACCCGTATCCATTTACCCAGAGCAGTATATCCTACACCATTGCTGCACCAATCATGTAAATAAGTATAAGGATACCAATCCCAGTCAGGGCAGGAAGCAGAAACTTCTGTTGTCCATCGGTTGGTAATAGTGGTGTTGCCCCAGCCACCTGCAACAATACTGGTACCAGTAATATTAAGATACGAGTCGTTTGCCATCCAGTCGGTAAATGAGCCATCGGTGTTATATGATTTTATTTCATGGGGAGCGTCACCACATCCATTTGGAGTACAGTTGTCATGGCAAAATGTTAAATATTGTGTTTTTACATCAACATTATCGCTATGTTTAATGTCAATAGTAAGTTTATTGCCACCTTTTACCCAGTAATTTGTTCCGTCATAATACGTGTAACCGCCAACATTTGAATAACCATCATACGTGGGTGCTGTTAAATCTACCGTTACCGTAACACTTTCGCAACCAGTTTTACAACCTGTAGAAATATTGTATGACTGTGCATAATACGTAGTATTGGATGTAAGTGAAGGAGTGGTGTATGAATCACCTGATCCAAGAAAAGTACCATTACAAGAAACTGAGTACCAGTAAATATAAGCTCCCGAAACTGAAGCCGATAAAATTGAAGTTCCACCAGAACAAACTGAAGTAGGAGAGGCCGTAATAGTTGGTACCGGGGTAACAGTAACAGCTTTACTTGCACAGCCGGTTGTATTTGTACATTCTGTGTTTCCGACCCTTCTGACAAAATAAGTTGCCGAGACGGTTGGAGTATACGCGGAAGTCGTTGCGAGAACGCTTCCACTGCCACATCCGCCGGAATACCATTGGTAGGTGCATCCCGATCCTTCACTGCCTCCTGTAGGTGTCAGGGTTTGCCCATCACCGCTACAAATAGTTGGCCCTCCTGAAATACCGGTAGGTGCCGTAGGCGGTGTTCGTACCGATATTTTAACCGGATCGCATGAAGGCGATTCGCAACCATTTGAATTCCATCCTCTGGCATAATAGGTTATGGTGCTTGTTGGAGCAACTGACTTGTCGGCTCCGAGGTTAGATGAAAAGGCAAATGTTCCTGTGCAACTACCGGTGTACCAATAAATGTAAGTTGCATTAGTAGAGGTTGCAGAAATATTAGTACTACTTCCTTTACAAATCGCCACATCAGCAGAAGCTACAGGAGTTGACGGTTGTGTTAATATAGTAACAGCTGCATTTCCCTGAGCCCCCCATTTGCCGCATGTACTATTATAAGCCCGGAAATAATAGGTACCAGATGCAGTAACTGTCGCTGAAGAACCTCCAAGTGATGTACTAGTTCCATTACTGGTGGTTCCCTGAAAATATATTGTTCCTTCAGAACCTCCGCTAGCTGTTAGTGTGGTACTTCCACAAAATGTTCCTGCTCCGCCTACTGTTACAGCACCGGTAATAATTGTTGTGAAGGCACTTGATGTTATAGTGCCACCACTAACTCCACAGGAATTATAGGCATAAACTTTCAAATAATAAGTCGTTCCGCAGGCAAGACCAGTTACTGAAGCGGACAAATTTGTTGTTGTGCCTCTGGCTGTATAACCACTTGAATAAGTATGTGAGGAACTGCCAACAGACCAGTAATACGTCAATGAACACCCTGTACAAGTGCTAGCTCCCCAAGATGCTGTTGCAGTTGTTGTTCCTATACTTGAGACACTAGCTGAGGATGGTGTTCCTGGCGTTGTACATGCCATTATATAAGTTTCAACAGGTTGAGTACTTTCGGGAGAACTCACTGCCCATCCAGAAACAACACCTTCCGGGTCGCCTTTCGTTGGGTTTATGCCTGCAAAAGCAGGAGTAGTAAACATAAACATTCCGGCAAGAACAAAAGAAATTGCTACCGGTTTTAAAATCTTGCAAAAATCAAATAGCATTGAATTGCGGCACATAAATTTTTTCATTAAATTGAATAGTATTAATAATTAATTATGTAAGTAATATTA
>CAZSYK010000182.1:0-2071 GCA_964610685.1 uncultured Eubacteriales bacterium | reverse complement strand
ATTTTTGTCCATTGCACAAGCGCGTCTCCGGGTCCGATCCTCTTGGTGATGCGTGCCCCGGCGCTGCGACGTTGATGCAGTCTCATGACGGAATCTATTCCCTGTCCGAGCAACCAAAAAAATTCGAAGAAACCGCAAAAGCCTCTGTCTGCCAGAAGAAAGGCGGGTTTCGCTTCGGTTTATGCCCATGTTTTTGCCTGTTTGTTGATTAGGACACAGGAATGTTTCAAGTACACCATACAAAGGCCCGCTCCACCCGGCCATTTTTACGTTGTCAAAGCAGAAAAGATTTTGGGGTAATGACAAATCCGGATAAGGGAATATCGTCGTCGCCCCGGACACGCAAATTTTCGCGGCTCAATACCCTGCCCGTGCACTCCCCTACCAGCGCTTGCCACAGTTCCTCGCGGGAAAGCGGCCATGGCGCGGGGCCAGTGTGGTTCGCTGTTCCTTCATTGTATAAGACTTTCACTTACAGCTCCTTGCCGGCTTATCCCGGCGCTTCTCCCTTTCTTGCGGTCTTATACGAACATGGCATTAAAAAAGTGCCAAAGCGGATTCCGAGTAATCATTGAATAACCCCGACGAGATCAGGAAGCCTGACGTTAATAGGTGCGTCTCATTTTGGCAGGGAGAATACCGCTTTGCTCCCGGTACTTGGTCACCGTGCGGCGGGCGGCATGGATGCCCTGTTCCTTGAGCAGGTCGGCGATTTTTTGGTCGCTCAGGGGGTTGCGCCGCTCCTCTTTTTCAATGATCTCTTTGATAAGGGCGCAGACCGCCGTTGAGGATTGCGCGCCGCCGTCGTCCGAACGAACCCCGGAAGAAAAGAAATATTTCAGTTCAAACAGGCCCTGCGGAGTCTGGATGTATTTGCCGTTGACCGTACGGGAGATGGTGCTTTCATGCACCCCGACCTTCTCGGCGACTTCTTCCAGGGTCAGCGGCTTCATGAAAGCCGCGCCTTTTTCCATGAACTCGCGCTGCAAGTCCACGATCGCCTGGGCCGTCTTGAGAATCGTGTCGCGGCGCCGTTCGATATTGCGTATCAGGAAACGCGCCGATTCAAGATGATCCCGCACGTAGGCACGCTCATCGTCGTGCATCTTCCGGCTGCGGATTTCTTTGATATAGGCATCATTGATCAGGACGGAGCCCATGGATTCAGAGGTCAGCGTCACAATGTAATCCTCGTCGATCTTTTCCACCGTGACTTCGGGCATAATATACGGGGGCGTTCCGGCGCCGTATTCACGGCCCGGAAAAGGATCCAGACGGCTCAGCATGCCCTTCAGTTCCATGACCCGTTCTGGCGTGACGCCCATGGCCTCGGCTATCTGCAGGATGCGACCCTGGGTCAGGGCCTTCCAATGGCTTTCCAGCAGGCGCTTCAATTCCTCATCCCCGGGATATTCCACCTCGCACTGCATGAGCAAGCATTCCACCACATCAGCCGCTCCCACGCCTGTAGGTTCAAATTTCTTGATCGTATCCAGAACGCGGCGGACCTGTTCTTCAAGGACTCCCAAGTCCTCGGCAATTTCATGGGTGTCACCGGTAAAATAACCCCGGTTGTCTATGTCATTGATAATGATGCGCTCGCCAATGGCGTGGTCCTCCGGGGAAAGGGCGGCAATGCGCAGTTGGTCCAGCAGATGGGCGCTCAAGGATTCGTCCTGTGTTATGGAATCCTGGTAATATTGCCACACCTCATCGAGGTCGGTATTGCGTCCGGCGGCGCCCCCTTCGTGATAACGTTCCGTATAATCCCGTTCCGTTTTCCATTCGGACCGGCCCAGCACGGCCTGTTCATAGTCCTGCTCCGCCTGTTCATCCATTTCGCCTGTGGGGCTTCCGGGCATGCCGGCGATTTCGGATAGGGAGGTCTCCCGGCCGTTAAGACGCTCCAAAAAGGGATTTATTTCCAGGTTTTCTTCGATGAACTGATCCAACTCGAAACTATTCATCTGCAACATGTGCAGGGATTGCTGCATTTGTGGCGCGAGGAACTGACGCAACTCCGGGCGCAGTGACATCTGTTGATCCATCCGCATCATTGATTGCTTTTCCT
>CAZSYK010000181.1:0-2086 GCA_964610685.1 uncultured Eubacteriales bacterium | reverse complement strand
ACGTGCAGAACGCCTACGACAACGTGTGGGGCCAGAACCAGCGGAATCTGTCGCGCATGGGCGTCGATCCTACAAGCGGGCGCTATGCGTCGTTGCGAGACGATTGGGGCAGGGCGCTTGCGGCGGCTGTGGCGGGAGCGAAGACGAAGGCACCGCTAATGGCGAACGAACAGCGGATGCAGATTGCGAGCCTTTCCGGTCAGCTTGCTGGCAACAGGGCTGGACTCGACATCAACGCTGGCACGACGGCGGCGCACTACTACGCGGATCAGGCGCAGGGAGCGGCTGAAATGGCCGGTTGGCTTGGCGCGTTCAAGTGATGATCGAAGAAGAAAGAGAGGCTTGCTATGGCGGTTTTCGGTAGCGCAGGATCGGGATTGTTCAGGGGTTCGGCCACAAGGGCGAACTACGACGAGGAAGTGCGTTCAAACAGAGAACGAGAGCATTTGCAGCGCAAACAGCTTGACTTGCAGGAAGATGCGCTGAAGGAACGCGCAAGGCAGTTCGACACAAGCACGCAAAGGCGCGAGGCCGAGTTTGGCAAAGAGCTAGGCTTGGCCGAGCGCAAGTTGGGCATGAGCGCCGACCGCGAGGCGTACCTGCGTAAGATCGGAGAGGACGAGCGCACGTACCGCCGTGGCAGGGAGGCGAAGAAGGACGAGTGGGCTACGGAGCTTCAGAGCCAGAAGAGGCAGGCATTCACGCATCAGATGAAGATGCTTGAAGAGAACGCCGCGAAGCTGCAAGAGCAGGACGGCAAGCGGAAGATGTCTCTCGGCGCGTTCATGGCGTGGTTTGCGAGCAATGCGGACGGCCAGCCTGGATCGAAGAAGAACGCAACGCTGGTGAAGGCGGCGGAACCTATCTTCAAGGAGTACGGTATGCCTGTGCCTGTTGACGCATACCGAACGAGGGACGGGAAGACGGTGTTCGTAGGGAACGACGGCGTTCCGGTGGAGATGCCGGATGATGAATGGCGCGGCGTGGTGTCAGAGTTCGGCGGGCTTGACGATTCCAAGTGGGCAGGCGGTAGTGCAGGGAACGCTGGCGCGTCCAGAAGCAGGGCTACGGAGACGGGCGAACCTGCAAGCGGCGAACTGACGGCTATCGAGAAAGAACAGTTGAAGGCGTTGACAAAGGCGCTTGAGAACGCGGCGGACAACACGGAACGGCAAGAGATCATCGCAGCCATGAACGCTATCGACGGCGGGGGCGGCGACGGAGGCGGCACCGGCAAGTATGTTAAGGGCAAGACCTACCTCATCACGCACAGCGGGCGCAAGGTTAAGGCGTTGTTCAATGGTGTCGGCTTCACGCTGTTGCAGTAACCTTTCACGGAGACGATCATGGACAACTTTATCGCCATTGACGAGATCGAGGGCGAGGCTATCCCGGTCGAAGACGACGATGGTGTCGGCGCACAGGTCATCGGCATCGACGAGATCGAAGGCGATCCTGAACCTTTGGACTTCGACGTTCAGGCTCACGATGCGGAGTGGAAACCCGGCAAGGTCTATTTCCGCACCGACAAGAGCGGCAAGGAAGCGAAGGCAAAGTACCTTGGAGAAGGCGCGTGGGAGGTCGTGGACGGAGACGTGAACGGCAAGGGCAAGGGACTGTTCTTTGCTGACGCTTTTTCCGACAATCCAGAAGCGACGGTGGCGAAGGTGGAACGGCGCAAGGCGTTCACCGACGTTGCGAATCGTAAGCTGGACGCACGGCAACGACTTCTCGGCCAGCTTGACTACATTGAGAAGCGCAATGTCTCCGGTATCGACGGGTTCAATATCGGTGACATTCGCAAGAGTCTGAAATCAAACGACTTCCTTAATACGGACGACGCTGTTCTCGGCAACGTGTCGGGCATTATCGAGGACGCCTACGACAAGGCGCAGAAGGGCAGGGGAATAGGATCGGTGTCTGCTGACGCGCTTAAACGCGGGTACAGGTCAACGGGAACGATGCTATACACAGGCGCAAAGATGTACAAGCCTGGCCAGTTGAGCGCCGAGGACAAGGAGCTTGCAAAGGCGGCGGTTCAGGCAGGCGAAGAGGCCGACATCCAGACGCCGCGCAAGGCGGGGTC
>CAZSYK010000180.1:0-2088 GCA_964610685.1 uncultured Eubacteriales bacterium | reverse complement strand
CTTCGGCCAGCTCCGCCAGGTGATCGCCTCGATGCAGATCGAGGACATCAACCGCGACCGCGAGAAGTTCCTGGCCAACATCCAGAACTCGCTGGAGCCGGAACTGGGCAAGATCGGCCTGGTGCTGATCAACGTCAACATCACGGACATCACCGACGAGTCGGGCTATATCGAGGCCATCGGCCAGAAGGCGGCCACCCAGGCCATCCAGAAGGCGCGTGGCGACGTGGCCGACAACGAGAAGATGGGCGCCATTCGCGTGGCCGAGGCCGAGCGCGAGAAATCGATCCAGGTGGCCAACGCCACCAAGGTCCGCGAGATCGGCACGCGCGAGGCGATCCGCGATCAGGTGATCCGGCTGGCCGAGTTGGACAAGGAACAGCAGGTCGGCTCCCAGGCGGCCGTTTTCCAGCGCGAAGCGCAGATCAAGGACGCCGAACGCGAGATGAAGATCCGCGTGGCCGAGTTGGACAAGCTCCAGCAGATCGGCGAGCGCACGGCCGCTTTCCAGCGCGAGTCGGAAGTGAAGAATTCCGAGCGCGAGATGCGCATCAAGGTGGCCGACGCCGACGCCAAGGCCATCGAAGGCGAAAACACGGCCAAGGCCGAGGTGGCCCTGTCCATGTCGAACCTGCAGATCAAGCAGGCCGACGCCTACCAGGCCGCGGAAACCCGCAAGCGCGAGGCCGAGGCCGCCGTGCTCGAAGCCCAGCACCTGGCAATGGCCAAGGCGGCCATGGCCGAGGCCCAGGAAATCGAAGCCAAACGCCGCGCCGAACTGGAAGCTCCGGCCAAGGCCGACAAGGCCAAGACGATCGTGGAGGCCGAGGCCGAGGCCCAGAAACGCCGCCTGGAAGCCGAAGGTGAGGCGGCCGCCATCTTCGCCAAGCTCGAGGCCCAGGCCCGCGGTCAGTACGAGATGCTGGCCAAGAAGGGCGAAGGCCTCAAGCAGATCATCGAGGCCTGCGGCGGCGCCCAACAGGCCTTCCAGATGATGATGCTCGAACACTTCGACGACCTGGTCAACGCCTCGGCCAAGGCGATCTCCAACATCAAGTTCGACAAGATCGTGGTGTGGGAAGGCAACAGCCAGAACGGCGCCAGCGCCACGGCCAACTGGCTGCACAACATGGCCCGCACCCTGCCGCCCATGATGCAGGTGATGAAGGACATCGGCGGCGTCGAGATTCCCGAAACCTTGGCCACGCTCGTCGGCGAGGAGAACCACTCCAAGCCGGAGGAGGCCAGGAAGGGATAGGCCCGCCGAGACGCGGCACGCTGGAGCCAAAGGCCGACCGGCTGATACGGAGGAAAGGCCGAATGCCGAAAGCCAAATGACGAAAGAAGCACGAAAGCTCAAATGATCAAAGGGCTTTCTTGTCTCGTCATTCGGATTTCATTGTTCGACATTCCTTCGTCATTTGGCTTTCGGCATTCGACCTTTGGCGACGGTGGGCCTGCGTTCGCCTGCGGCGAGCCGGCCCACCCTACGAGTTCAGCATCACGCTCGCACACGCCAGTGGCGGCTCTGCTGCTTGCGGAAGCCGGTGACGCGGATCGAGCCGTCGGCGAGTATGTCGGCGACCGCGTAGGCGCTATTGGCTGCGCCCGAGCCGTCGATCATGGCCGCCAACGTGCAGTAATGGATGCCGCCGATTTCGCGGTAGTCGTTCTTGTGGTAATGTCCTTGGAACACGGCGGCTATCCGGCCGGATCGCTCCAGGATCGCTCGCACGTCGGCGGCGTTGCGGGGCGCGTAAGGATGTCCCATGTCCAGGCGGTGGTGCAAGAACACCAGGGTCGTGAGCGACGTGGAATTCAGATCGCTGGCGAGCCAGTCGAGCTCTGCCGGCGGCAGGCTGGCGTCGGTCCAGTCGAAGTTCTTGCGACCGTACGGGGTTCCGTCGCGGCGAAAACAGGCGTCCAGCACCACGAAATGCCGCCCCGCGAAATCGAACGAGTAGTAGGTCTTCTTTACTTTCGCACCGCAGGTGTCGAGAAATTGTTGCTTTGTTAGAGTACGGACGCAGTGGTTGCCGAGGACGAAGTGACGATCGCCCTTAAACTGGTGAAAAATACCGCAAATTC
>CAZSYK010000179.1:0-2100 GCA_964610685.1 uncultured Eubacteriales bacterium | reverse complement strand
GAATGTCCACGGCGAAGAACGATTGGCATGCACAATCCACAGCCGATGTGCTGAAAACTCTATCGGCCTCTGAAAACGGCCTGACGGCGGCCGAAGCGGCTGCCCGTCTGAAGCAATACGGCCCCAACGAGCTGCAGGAGCAGGCGAGCAAGGGCCCGCTGCGGATGCTGCTGGAGCAGTTCACGCAGACGATGGTTTTGATCCTGATCGTCGCGGCGGTGGTCTCGGGATTGCTGGGCAAGGGGATGGAGACCGCAGCCATCGGGGCGATTGTGATCCTGTTCGGCCTGCTCGGTTTTGCGTCCGAGTACCGCGCGGAACGGGCGATGGCCTCGCTCAAGAAGCTGGCCGTGCCTGTCGTTCGGGTCCGGCGGGAAGGCAGGCTCCTGGAGATCTCGGCGTGCGAGCTGGTTCCGGGCGATATCATCGTGCTGGAGACCGGCAACTCGGTCCCGGCGGACGCCCGCCTGATCGAGAGCGTCAACCTCCGCATTCAGGAGGCCACGCTGACCGGCGAGTCGGAATCCGTCGAGAAAAATACGACGGCGATTCCGGGCGGCGATCTGCCCCTGGGCGACCGGCGAAACATGGTCTATCTCGGCACGGCCGCCACCTACGGCCGGGGCACGGCCGTCGTGGTCGAAACCGGCATGCGGACCGAATTGGGCAAGATCGCCGGGATGATTCAGCAGGTCGTGCCCGAATCCACCCCCTTGCAGAAGCAGCTCGACCGGGTCGGCAAGACGCTGGCCCTTGCGGGCGTCGTCGTATCCGTGTTGGTCATGCTCATGGGCGTGCTGGGCGGCGAGTCCATCGGCACCATGTTCCTGACGGCCGTCAGCGTGGCGGTGGCCGTCGTACCGGAGGGGCTGCCCGCCGTCATTACGATCACCCTGGCCATCGGGGCGCAACGGATGCTCCGTCGCAACGCCCTGATTCGCAAACTGCCCGCGGTTGAAACACTCGGAGCGGTCGACGTCATCTGCTCCGATAAGACCGGGACGCTTACCGAGAACCGCATGACCGTGACAGTCATTGCGGTTGCAGGCGAGCGGCTCGATCTGACGGAGACGCTGCACAAGCGTCAGCCCGAAATCGCGACGGGTTCGTTGCAGAACGGTTCCCTGGGGCAAATCTCTCCAGCGATTCGCCTGACGCTGGTCTCGGGAGCCTTGTGCAACGACGCCACGCTCAAGCCCGCCGCCGACGGCAACAGTTTTCACGCGATCGGCGATCCGACGGAAGGCGCCCTCGTGGTCGCGGCGGCCCAGGCGGGTCTGCTCCAGGGCGATCTACAGGGCGCCATGCCGCGAGTGGCCGAATTCCCCTTCGACTCGGACCGCAAGCGAATGACGACCGTGCATCGTATGCCTGTGACAGGGGGATCTGCGGGACTCCTGCCGCCGCTGGGCGATTGGAGCCACGTGGCGTTCAGCAAAGGGGCAATCGATGGGCTTCTCGAACTGGCGTCACAGGTTTGGACAATCGACAAGGTCGAGCCCATGACGGCAGAAAGGCGATCGCACATTCTCGCCATCGCCGAGGAGATGGCCGGGCAAGGGGTCCGCGTCCTGGGCATCGCCTTTCGCCCGCTGGCCGCCGTCCCGACGGACCTGACGGGGGAACTGGAACGGGACCTCACCTTCGTCGGACTGGTGGGCCTGATGGACCCGCCGCGAGCGGCCGCCAAGACGGCGGTCGAGATGTGCCGGACCGCCGGCATCCGGCCGGTGATGATCACCGGCGACCACGCCCTGACGGCGGTGGCCATCGCGCGGCACCTGACCATCGCCGACAACCCCGAAGCGGTCACAGGCAATGTGCTGAGCGCCATGAGCGATGCGGAACTGCAGGGCATTGTAGACCGCACCAGCGTATACGCGAGGGTTTCGCCCGAGGACAAGCTGCGGATCGTCAACGCCCTGCAACAGCAAGGCCACGTGATCGCCATGACCGGCGACGGCGTGAACGACTCCCCCGCGCTGAAAAAAGCGGATATTGGCGTGGCGATGGGCATTACAGGGACCGACGTGGCCAAAGAGGCCTCCGCCATGGTGCTCCTGGACGACAATTTCGCGACCATCGTCGCGGCCGTCCGGG
>CAZSYK010000178.1:0-2102 GCA_964610685.1 uncultured Eubacteriales bacterium | reverse complement strand
GCTTGTTGCCGAAAATCCGGAAAGCACCGTTGTGGCTGAATACAAGCCTGCTTACCGCAAGGAAACCGCTTATCAGAGCGAGGCGGACCTGGAGAAGGCCTTTATCAACCTGCTGCAGACCCAAGCTTATGAGTACCTGCCCATCACCTCGGAAAGCGATCTAATATCCAATCTGCGCAGCAGGCTCGAGGCACTCAACCAATATCAATTTACCGATGCAGAGTGGAAGCAGTTCTTTACATCCGGTGTGGCAAACCTAAATCTCGGCGTAGAGGAAAAAACGCATATTATCCAGGAAGACCACATCCAGCTATTGACCCTGGAAGATGGCACGGTAAAGAACATCCGGCTCATTGATAAAGACAACATACACAACAACAGCCTGCAGGTTATCAACCAGTATGAAACAGACCAGGGGCAACGCCCTAACCGATACGATGTGACGATCCTTGTTAACGGCCTCCCGCTGGTCCATGTGGAGCTAAAGAAAAGAGGCGTATATATCAAAGAGGCATTCAACCAGATCAACCGCTATAGCCGGGAGTCGTTTTGGGCAGGAAGCGGGCTTTTTGAATACGTGCAGCTTTTTGTTATCTCCAACGGCACACATACCAAGTATTACAGCAACACCACGCGGTCCACACATATCAGGGAGGCAGCGGAAGGGAGCATCAAGAAAGGGAAACGCTCCAGCAACAGCTTTGAATTCACCTCCTGGTGGGCAGATGCCAACAACCGAGCCATTCCGGATCTGATGGACTTTGGCCGGACCTTCTTTGCCAAACATACGCTGCTCAATGTGCTGATCAAATATTGTGTCTTTACCACCGACAGGGTCCTGCTGGCCATGCGTCCCTACCAGATTGTGGCTACCGAAAAAATCCTTACCCGGATCAATGTTTCCAACAATTACAGGACATTTGGGACCGTCAAGGGCGGAGGATACATCTGGCATACCACCGGCAGCGGGAAGACGCTCACGTCCTTTAAAACGGCCCAGATTGCCAGTAAGCTTCCGTACATTGACAAGGTGCTTTTTGTGGTTGACAGAAAGGATCTGGACTATCAGACCATGAAGGAATATGACAAGTTCCAGAAGGGAGCGGCCAACAGCAACAACAGCACCGCCATCCTGAAACGGCAGCTGGAGACCCCCGAAGCCAGGATCATCATCACGACCATTCAAAAGCTGGCGATCCTGATCAACAAACACAAGAATCATCCATCATATACCCAACGTATTGTCCTTATCTTTGACGAGTGCCACCGCTCCCAGTTTGGTGAAATGCACCTGACCATTACCCGGACATTTAAGAAATACAATCTCTTCGGCTTTACAGGCACCCCTATCTTTGCTGTTAATGCCGGCAATTTTGGCGTCTCTACCCTACGCACCACTGACCAGGCTTTTGGGGACCGTCTGCACACCTACACCATTGTAGATGCCATAAACGATAAAAATGTGCTCCCCTTCAGGGTTGACTACATCCGTACCATGAAGGAGGATGACGATATTGCTGACGCAAAGGTTTGGGATATAGACCGGGAAAAGGCGTTGGCTGCCCCGCAGCGCATCTCCAATATAGTAAGTTATATCCTTGAGAACTTTGACCGAAAGACAAAAAGGAACAGTTTTTACAAGCTCAGGGACCGCCGGCTGGCCGGTTTTAACTCCATCTTTGCCGTCTCTTCCATCAAGGTGGCCATGCAGTATTATACCGAGTTCAAAAAGCAAATGGCGGACCTTCCCAGCGATAAGCAGTTAAAGATAGCTACCATATACAGCTTTGGCGTGAACGATCCGGTAGATGAAGAGTTGGGGATGCTCGGAGATGAAAACCTTGAGAACACAGAAGCTTTGGACCAATGTTCACGTGATTTCCTGGATGCTGCCATGACGGATTACAACGTCATGTTCAAAACGAACTATGATACTTCCAGCCAGAATTTTCAAAATTATTATAAGGATGTCTCCCAGCGAGTGAAAGACCGGGAAGTGGACCTGCTGCTCGTTGTCAATATGTTCCTTACCGGCTTTGATGCCACCACACTCAACACCCTGTGGGTAGATAAGAACCTACGTCTTCACGGCCTTCTGCAGG
>CAZSYK010000177.1:0-2106 GCA_964610685.1 uncultured Eubacteriales bacterium | reverse complement strand
ACCGACAACGACTTATTCGAGGGGACAAACCATTAGGTTTGGGCGGGCGCAAAACCGTATTTTTATTTGATAGCTGGGTTCGTTTTTACATATGATGTGTTTCTGTACAGAGATCAAAAAATCACTTCTTCGAAAGTGATTTTTTGGTTATTATTCACTTTTACAGAAGCGATTATCTGCACAAAGATAATTTCTCTGCAAGCGAACTTTCGAAAGCATCGGTAGTAAAAGACATTTCGGTCGTTTGTGAAGAATTAAAGTTTTGCATCGTGAAAAGGCACAAGAAGTTTGGAATAGGAAATTATCCTCCTGTCAGTTCCAAAAGAAGTATTTTAATAAGTCGTATATTTAACACTCGTTAAAACAGGAGTTTTTTCGCAGTGCCGTTATAAGTAGTGATTAGAAATTATGATAGAAATAGAAAGAAACAAATATACAGAATACCAGTTCAACGCTTTAATTGACCATTACCTCAGTTTTCCAAGTTATTTAGGAAGTTACAAAAGAAGTTTTGACATTTTGTTAAAGGATGTAATAGTTGCAAATTCCCATGTGGATTATATAGCCTATCCGTTATTATTTCTAGCTAGACATTGTATGGAGTTAGGACTAAAAACTAATATCAAATACTTTGCAAAGTATTCAGAAAAGGACGACTATACTAAAGCTGGAACTCATGACCTTGAGAGTCTATTTAGAGCTTTTAAAATGCATGTTGAAAAAGCAGTTGAAAATTTACAGGCGAATTACGGAATTAGAGTTGATAAGGCCGACAAAAAATCTTTTAAGGATTTGTGGAATAAGGTTGAGAAGCTAAACAACACATTTCATCTCATTGACAAGAATTCGGATGCTTTTAGATACCCTATCGACAAGGAACAAAATCCATCTTTTAAAAAAGGCGAACGGATTAGTATTATTGATGTTGCTGAATTGCTTGAAAGCAGTATGACACTTTTCGTTCATACTGCTGACGTTTTTTCAAAGTATACTGATTATGTCGACGAAATTGAACGCTATTATGAAGGATTAATGAAAGAACGATATGAACAGAACATGTTTTATTGAGAATATTGGCACTGCTAATAAATAAAGGACTCTGAGCGGTCTCCAAGACTGGGTTAAACCACTTTCCGGCATGTTGCCATTTATCCAGAACTTCAAACGAAATTTTTGTTCTATTTATTTTAAAAAACTATTCAGGTTGTTTGTTCGGTAGCGCTCGCTTAAACGGCAGTATTTATGGATTCGCAGGCATGCCGGATGCGGAGCTGAGCCAGGCATTATCCGGGTGCCATGCCGGTGTATTTCCTGAATAAGCGCCAGAACCAGGAATAGCCTATGTTGAGTTGCCCAGCTTCCGGAGAAATATCATTCCCTGAATGGAACTAATAATGCGTACTAATCGTTAAATTTGCAAGAGGTAAAACGACGGTAATCATGAATGTAGTTGAAAAAAGAGACTTTATACATAGTCATTTGCACCGGGCAAATGAAAACACCATTAATGAATTTTACGAGAGACTCCGTAAAGAAGAAGTTTTAAAAGCGAAATTGGAAAGCAGAGCTCAAAAAGCGGAAAGTGACATCCAGTCAGGAAAAGTTTTTTCAAGGACAGAGATTGAGCAAAGGACTGCAAATTTAGGTCGTTAATGAAACTTATTTATACAGAACAGTCTCTTGTCAGCTTAGAGGAAGCTTTAAATTTTATTGCCCCCAAAATAACTCACGAAAAATTAATTGAAATCCGGGATGAAATTTTGGATGCTGCAGATACCCTTCTTTTGCAGCCATTACAAGGCCAACGGGAACCATTCCTGGAGCATCTGGATTTAGGTCATCGCCGTCTGGTTGTAAGCCATTATAAGATCATCTACAGGGTTTCCGGGGATTATATTTACATCACCGATATTTTTGATTCCAGGCAAGATCCTGACAAAATGAAGGGATAACTCCCACGAAAGAAATCCTGTAGATAGAAGCTTATCAAAGAAGCGATATGGGATCACCTGCTAATCAGGTTTTGGTTTTCCGGTATTCCAGGGGGCTGTGGCCGGTTTGCCGTTTAAAATATACGGAGAAATAGCCGGGCGATTCAAAATGCAA
>CAZSYK010000176.1:0-2112 GCA_964610685.1 uncultured Eubacteriales bacterium | reverse complement strand
CAATGGATCTAACAGAAGATTTTAATGATCCCTCCTTTATAATGGCAGCACAAAATTTGATTGATGATTCTCAGAATGCACTAAACGAAAATAACCAATTTACTGTATCTCCCGATTTACAGGAAGCGCAGAAAGAGTGGGCTTTGGCACTCAACGACAGTATATCCTATGGGAAATGTTATTTGAATATGTCAAATAATAGCAAAAATAATAACGAAACTGCTCTATACGAAGACCTTAACGATTTGAATTCGATTGGAAGTTCAATGGTGGCTCATATGAACAGAGCAGCTACTTTAGCAAAGATTGCTCAAGGAACCGTCTAAATTAGGAAGCTTGGAAAGCTCTGGTCTTTTCACGGGTCTTTTTTCTTGTAGGTACGAGGCTTTGAAGGTTCCTCGCCTGTGAGGTCTTGAAACTAGCCTTTAAGACCTTCGAGACCTTACCAAAACTTCAACTATTTCTTTTTATTCTCTCGTGCTTCAATCGCTTTCTGATCAATCAATCTCTGAAACTTCAACACATACTTTTTGTGCATGACTTCAGGTTCTCCTCTTTGTCTACCTTATCCGGTTCTTTCTTAAGGAGCTTAAATTCACTGAATAATGATTATTTTTTTAGTCAACTTGATCGATTTATACTTCCGAATCTCACAGAATGAATGGAGGCTTATTATTAGCCAGTATGCGAGGTTTTCAGGGCATGGTTGGGCAAATTCATTTGCTTTTATTAAATGCTTCTTATAAAGGCTCAGAATGTGGGACAAGTTCAAAGATGAAATTAAACGAAAAAGAAATGTAGTGAAAAAATTAGTTTTCTTCAGGGATGTGTACAATTACTGTGAGTTCTTGACCCTCTAATTCCTTGCCCACAGAAGACAGGCGCCCATTATTCCCAAAAACGCCAGTAAATACATGGTCATCAGGCGTAACCATAAGATTATTCCGCTCCTTGTGTCCAACTATAATCGTTACTTCTTTGTTTGCGTATGCTGTTTTTTTAGGCACAGGGTATCCCTTAGAATCCACTTTGAAATATTCTACTTCATCATTTCTATTAGGGATCAGCACTATATTACACATTATTTTCATGGGCACAGTATTAGATGGCCTATTAGATTCTCCAGTCATATTCTTTATATAGTAGACTTAAACTTTATAAACTTTATGACTCCCGAAGGGGATTAATCAACTTCTTTTCTCTCTATCGCAGGTGCGTTCTCTTCTCAATGTACAGAGAAAGGGGATCATTTAGATCACCCCATGTCTCGCAAGAATCTGCCTTCCTATCTGCCATTGTTGTGCTATCCTGCAAGCTTCCTCATTTGTCAGATTGAAAGGTTCAAGGATTAGATAAGCTTCGGATATTGTTGTTGCTCTTTCGAGTGCTTTCTGGATTTTCTGCCATTTTGTTGCTCTTCCTTTTCTCTGAATCATTCTACTACTCCTTTTATCTTATCCGATTTTTCTTATACAATACTAAAACTGGCTTAAAGTATATATAGTTTATTACGCAGAGTTCAGTTTAATACTTTATATATTTATACTAAAACTGCTTTACTTGTATCATATTCATGCTTTAAGTCTGTATCCAGTTTAAAGGAATAAAGTTTATATACTTTAAGCCCAATTACTTTATTGTAATTACATACAAGGAGCGCAACAAATGAGAATTGAAGACCTTAAAATTGGAATGGCTGTCAGATACGAAAACCAGAAGTGGAAAGGCATAGTAACAGGCATTAGAGCTTCATACAATGAAGCAGTTGTAGTCTTTGAAGGAGACGGAGCAGATGAGTTTATAGAAATCGGTTATCTAAGGCCTTTCTAATCAGGCCTTTTGATTCTTTTTATGTTGTGCTCGGGAAAAGGTGAATGAATATGAGAAGAACGGTGTATGAAATGATTTATGCAAGGCTTCAGCAGATGGGAATCATTGACGAATTCGGGAAAATGCAAACTGATTATATGAAGTTTGTTAGCCCCGGTTTAATGTCTCTAAATGTGGATAAGCTCACATCTGATACAATCGCATTGGCACACAACGGAAAGCAAAACGGGGATGTAATGGCTGACCCTGATATGGAAGTAAGAATTTATCCTGATCTGAAAA
>CAZSYK010000175.1:0-2114 GCA_964610685.1 uncultured Eubacteriales bacterium | reverse complement strand
TGGTGTGCATGCGCGAGTGGATGCGATCATGTCTGGCTCAGAGCGTGGGGGCAGCGGAGGCGGTGCGGGTGCGCGCGAGACGGTTGGTGCCCATGGCTGCAGCTGAGTGAGTTGATGCCTGTTCGTTGTCCAGCAGTCGAACCACATCGTCGCCGCTAGTGATCACGCGAGCTTGTCCTTCCTGGAGCATCCGATTCGTGCCGGTGCTCGCGGCGCTCGTCACCGGGCCAGGCACCGCGCCGACTGCACGGCCAAGGATCAGTGCCTCCTGCACCGTGTGCAGCGCGCCCGAGCGGGCACCGGCCTCGACAACCACCGACGCACCGGACATAGCGACCAGAAGCCGCGACCGGTCAATGAACCGTTGCCTCGTCGGAGCGTGGCCAGGTGGCACCTCGGTGATCACCAGACCCTGGCTCGCGATGCGCTCGATGAGTTCCGTGTGGCCTGCCGGGTAGGGGCGGTCAAGACCTGAGGCGAGCACCGCTATCGTGGTGCCATTCCTGGCAAGAGCCGCTCTGTGCGCGGAAGCCTCAATGCCGTAGGCGCCGCCGGCGACGATGACGCGATCCGCACGAATGAGTGCATCCGTGATCTCTTCGGTGACGTGCACCCCGTAGGCTGTCGCAGCCCGAGCCCCGGTGATCGTAACCAGCTCACTCGAGTCTCTGATGAGCAGGGCAGTGTCACCTTTCGCCCAGAGCGCGTAGGGTGCGCGTTCGCCAAGGTCATTCAGCGCGTGGGGCCACTCTGTATCGCCCGGTATGAGCGCCGGAAAATTATGGCTTTCGTTGAGGAGAACTGCGACCCGATCGATACTTCCGTGATCGCGGAAACGGTCGCGCCACACAGCTGCTTCGACCCGATCCATGCCCGGAATATCGGTGTTGCTTTCGGCGAGACCGATCAGTTCGACTGCCCCGATCCACGAAAGTGAAGCGCCCTGGGTTTGTTGGAGGCTCCAGAGTTACGGATGGAGAATGGAGCCATGCCCCAACACAAGAACAAGGGACGCCGCTACTTGGCTGAAGACAAAGCCGCTGCAGTCAGGATGGTCCCTACCCTCGTGCCGAGCTTGGTATGAGCCAAGGAACGACATTGCGCGTGGCAGAACAGCTCGGCTACGGGGTCGAGTCGGTACGAGCGTGGGTGCGCCAAGCTGACATCGATGACGGAGTCAAAGCCGGAGTCACGACCGATGATCAAACACGAATGCGAGAACTCGAGCAAGAGGTGCGTGAGCTCAAGCGCGCGAATGAAATCTTGAAACGGGCCGCGTCTTTCTTCGGGGCGGAGCTCGAGCGCCAACATCGGAACTAGTGCGGTTTATTAACGCGAATAAGGACGATATCGTCGCTGGTCGGCGGCTTGGGGTCGAGCGCATCTGCAAAGTATTGCAGGTGGCCCCGTCTACGTATTACGCCGCGAACGGCAGGCCAGCATCAGCCCGGCAAATTCGGGATGCGAAGGTCGCGCCACGGCTGCTTGAAATCTGGGAGGCGAACTACTTTGTGTATGGGGTGCGCAAGGTCTGGAAAGCCGCGAAACGTGCTGGCATCGAGATCGGTTGTGACCAGGTCGCAAGGCTCATGAAGATTCTCGAGATTGAAGGGGTGCGTCGCGAGAAACGGCACAAGACCACGAAGCCTGATCCCAAAGCACCACGGCACCCCGATCTCATGAACCGCGTATTCAGTGCTGCCGCGCCGAACCAGTTGTGGGTGACGGATTTGACGTTCGTGCCGACCTGGCAGGGCCTCGCTTACGTCTGCTTCATCATTGACGCATTCAGTTGCGCGATTGTGGGATGGCGGTGTGCATCGAACATGAAAACCGGGACGGTGCTTGATGCGATCGAGATGGCCCGCTGGTCACGGAGCAGGCATCTTCCATAGCTGCGTTACCACAGCCATACGGGCAGCCAATTCACCTCGATTCATTACGGTGAGCCTCTTGCTGAGATCGCAGCAACGCCCTCGATGGGAACCGTTGGTGACAGCTATGACAATGCCCTCGCTGAGACGGGAACGGCTATTACAAGGCTGAGCTTGTGCGCGGGCCCGCCAAACCCGGGACCGTGGAAAACAGTCGATGATCTCAAGCTCGCGACCCTG
>CAZSYK010000174.1:1225-2122 GCA_964610685.1 uncultured Eubacteriales bacterium | reverse complement strand
TTCCGCCAGGCCGGCCTCCTCCAGTTCGCGCAACCGGTCGCCATGCTCATAGTCCATGGCCGTGATGTTGTCGTAGTAGCGCGCCCAGTCCTGGCGAACCTCGGGCGTGTCGGGATGGAAGGGCGGCACCGGGGCACGCGCCGGATCGTGCCGTTGTTCAGCGGTGAGCCGGGCCGTGTTCTTGGCGTACCGGACCTCCGGCACGCGGATCTGGCTCTCGTGGCTCACCGTGGCGTTGAACACGGCGAAGAAGGGCTGGTCCTTGTCCTTCCGGTTGCGCCAGTGGGCCTGCCTGCTGGAGTCGTCCCACACGTCGTCCGGGCGGAGGAAGTTGTAGTCCTCCTTCTCGTTGTTGCAGCAGTAGTAGCCCGCGCGGTGCAGGAGGGCCGGGAAGCATTCCACCTCCGGCGGCAGGGCGGGCCGGGGGGAGCCGCCCTTCCCCTCGCCGCCCGAGCGCATGTGGTGCGAGCCGAGCGTCGTCGCGTGGACCCCCGTGATGATGGACGACCGGTTCGGCGAGCAGACGGGGGCGGTGGTGTAGCAGTGCGTGTAGCGGCAGCCCGCGGCGGCCAGGGCGTCCAGCACCGGCGTGCGCGCGACGGCGTCGCCGTAGCAGCCCAGGTGCGGGCCCGTGTCCTCGCAGGAGAGCCAGAGGATGTTGGGGCGTTTTGCGGGCTGCGGCGGCGCGGCGACGCGGGCGGCCCAGGCGGCCCACGCGGCGGAGAGCCGCTCCACCACGTCGGGGTGCGCCGCCGCGAGGTCTTTGGTCTCCGTGCGGTCCGCCGCGAAGTCGTACAGCTCCCAGGGGCCGTTGCCCCCGCTCACCGCTTTCCAGTCGCCGCTGCGCACGGCGCGGTCCGGACCGAACTGCCAGAACAGCTCTCGGTCCGCCGTCTC
>CAZSYK010000174.1:0-1215 GCA_964610685.1 uncultured Eubacteriales bacterium | reverse complement strand
AGCTCCAGCGCCGTGGGCATGACGTCAATAAGGTGGGCGACCTGGCGGACAATGCCGCCCGCGGGGGTGCGGCCCGGCCAGCGGGCGATGCACGGCGTGGCGATGCCGCCCTCGTGGTCATGGCGCTTGAACTTGCGGTAGGGCGTGTTCTGCGCGTTGGCCCAGGGCGGGTCCACGGAGCGGTAGGAGTCCATGGGGCCGGGCAACACGTCCGGCGTGTCGTTGCGCAGTTCCGCGCAGCCGCCGTTGTCCGACAGGAAGAGGACCAGCGTGTTCTCCGCCGCGCCCATCGCGTCCAGCCTGTCCAGCACGCGGCCGATGTTCCGGTCCATGCGGTCCACCATGGCGGCGTAGACCGCCATCTTCAGGTCCCAGAGGTCGCGGTTGACGGCGTCCTCCAGGGGCAGCTTCTTTCCGGCGTAGGGCGCGGCCTTCCAGGCCTCCGGGTCCTCCGCGTCGTCCCACGCGGGGATTTCGGGGTCGCGCGGCGAGAGCTCCCAGCGCGGGTCGAGGAGCCCCATGTCGCGCATGCGCTGGAAGCGCGCCGCACGGACGGCGTCCCACCCGCAGGAGTATTTTCCCCGGTACTTCGCGATGTCCTCCGGCGGGGCCTGGAGGGGGTAGTGCGGGGCGGTGTAGGGGAGATACAGAAAGAACGGCTCCGGTTTTCCGGCATGGCCGTCGAGGTACTCCAGCGCGGCGTCCGTGAAGGCGTCGGTGGTGTAGAAGTCCTTCTTCTCCGGTGTGAAAGGCTGGATAACCTCGGCGTCCCGCGCCCATTTCCGGGGATACTTCTGCTCCACGGGCTTCGGCTCGCCGGGGCGCCGCTCACCGGGGTTGAAGTAGTTGCAGCAGCCGTCCACGAGGCCGAAATACCGGTCGAATCCGCGCTCGACGGGCAGCTCCTCGGCGTGCCACTTGCCCGCCATGTAGGTGGCGTAACCCGCGCCGCGCAGGACCTCGGCCAGGGTGGCGCAGTTGCGCATGACGACCGGCGTGTCCGTGCAGCCCACCTGCTGCGAGTAGAGCCCCGTCAGGAGCGAGGCCCGGGTCGGGGCGCATTTCGCGTTGTTGTAGAACTGCGTGAAGCGGAGCCCTTCGGAAGCCAACCGGTCGAGATAGGGGGTGCGGATTTCGCCGCCGTAGCAGCCCAGGTCGGCAAAGCCCACGTCGTCGCAAAGGATCAGCACGATGTTCGGCCGCCGTGCCGCCTCG
>CAZSYK010000173.1:0-2139 GCA_964610685.1 uncultured Eubacteriales bacterium | reverse complement strand
CTTTTGTGTAACTTGACAGGAAATCGCCCGCAATCGGCAACTTTTCATACCGCCAACCGTTAGCCGCAATTGCAGGAAACCCCCTCGAGCGACATAGTAAATAATTGACTATCTTTGCAAAAAAAAGGACAAATAGGAATGGAAAAATATATTGCAGAATTTGAAAAAGTATTAAATGAGTTTGTTGATGAATTGAAGAAATACGTATCCACAGATACTGGTGATTGGACAATTAAAGGATTTATTGATATTTACAAAAATATTTATACAATTTCATCAGATACAAAGATTGTTTCAAAAATTCTTGAGATTCATATATTTCCTGAAATTCTGCGATTTGCTGAAAAAAATGGGTATAAAATAATTTTGGCAGAACATCAAAATTGGTATCCTGATTTAACTTTTGTTCATAAACAAAACGAAAAAGTAAAATTTGCACTTGATTTAAAAACAACATTTAGACGGAATAAATCTACAGCTGGTTTTACTCTTGGTAGTCATGGTGCTTATTTTAAAGAACGAGACAAGGACAAAAACATTCAATTTCCATACAATCAATATATTGGTCATTATTGTTTAGGAATAATCTATACAAGAGCAGATTTTGATAATGATTTGGCTGAAACAGAGATTTATCAAGTTAATGAACTTCAAGAACAATATGGAGATAAGCCTGACCCAATAACTGACAGGCAAGTTACTAAACTTGAAAATTTAAAATCAATTACTTCCGTAATTAAAGATTTTGACTTTTTTGCAGCACCTAAATGGAAAATAGCGAGCGATAGTCAAGGTTCAGGAAATACTGCGAACATTGGTTCTATAAACGATATAGATGATTTAAAATCTGGAAATGGTGTATTTAGTAAACTTGGTGAAAATTGGTTTGATGAATACTGGATGAATTATGGAAGTGCAACTATGATTAAAGAAGGTAAATCAATTAAGATTACCAATATTTGGGATTTTCTTGAATTTAAGGGAAGAACAGATTTGTTTGATAAGGTTGTTTCTAAAGGAGCAAAAAGGAGGAAAAAGCAATGAAAAAAATATTTGTTCCTCCTATAAAATCACAAGGAATTAAAACAAAACTTGTTGACTGGATTAATTCTAATGTAAACGGCGTTAAATATGAAAGATGGGTAGAACCTTTCATGGGTACTGGAGTTGTCGCATTCAATATTAGACCCCAAAATGCATTAATGTGTGATAGCAATCCCCATTTAATAAATTTCTATAAAGCTCTACAAAAAAAGGAAATTACAAGTGGATTGGTAAATAAACATTTAACCGAAGAGGGATTAAAACTACTAAACTCTGAAGGTGAATATTACTATGAGGTTCGTGATAGGTTTAATATAAATGGCAATCCACTAGATTTTTTATTTTTAAGTCGTTCTTGTTTTAATGGAATGATGAGATTTAATAAAAAAGGTGGTTTCAACGTACCTTTTTGTAGAAAACCTAATAGGTTTGCACAAGCTTTAGTTACAAAGATTTCAAATCAAGTTGGTTACATTTCTCAAATTATAGATTCAGGTAACTATACGTTCGTTAATCAGGACTTTAAAGATACTTTAAAAGAAATTAATCCAACAGATTTAGTTTATTCTGACCCTCCATATCTTGGACGTCATGTGGACTATTTTGACTCTTGGACAGAGGAAGAAGAAATTTTATTGAATAACGGGTTAGAGGCATCAAAAGCAAAATACATTCTCTCAACATGGCTTAGTAATAAGTATCGAACAAATGATTATGTTTTCTCAGTATGGAAGAATTGCAAAATTTCCACGATGGAACACTTTTATCATGTTGGTGCGAAAGAAGATAATAGAAATGCGGTTTACGAAGCATTGTTGACAAACTTCGATGTTAAGGACAGTATTTCTAATCTAAATATGAGAAGTAGAATTGAAAAAGAAGAATCGCAATTGACAAGTAAACCTAAAATATATGCGATTCCAAAACAACTTACCATGAATTTAGAAGGAGCAAAAGCGGCTAACACGCGGTCATAAAATATTGGGGGTTAAGACAGCAACAAGTGTAAAAAGACAGACAATGCGGACATAAAAATGATTATATGAATTAGTTTTGATTTAATCTGACAGTTAGGGATAAAAACATAAATTTGAA
>CAZSYK010000172.1:0-2140 GCA_964610685.1 uncultured Eubacteriales bacterium | reverse complement strand
GCCCTGAAGCTTTACGAAGAAGGGGTGGCCAAGCTGGAGAAGATACGCCGTCAAACAGTATTTACCGAAATGAAACGCAGCTACATGGAAAAAGTTTATGATCTTTATGAAACGGCGGCCGTTTTCATGCTGGAAAACTATTATGACGAGAAGGCCTTTCATTATATCGAAGCCATGCGCGCAAGAAGTTTTCTGGATCAGCTTTCTGAGGGGCAGGTAGCGCTGGATAAACCGGAGACGCACCGTCAGGAATACATGCGTCCCAAGGAGCAGAATAAGCAAGGGGGGCCCCCAAACCCAGCCGCTTACTGTTGAGAGTGCGCGGTCAATGGTTTCTATCATTCCCATTTCCTTTCTTTGTCACAGGCCAGGGCGCATTGGAATATGCCACGGTGCGGGGTATTGCTGTCATCGAGGATACGGTTTCGTTGCAACCAAATCTTGTTGTGAGTTTTTGAGCCACTTGTGGCTCTTGACAAATTAAGAACCGGCCACAAAAAGCACAAATTGCACAGAGAAAAGCATCTCATACCTGTTGAGTGGAACGAACACAGGGGATGATAACAGGTACTATTGCAGGGCTGCAAGGACTTCCAAAATCTCCACACGAACCGTGTCGGCCTCGGTCCGTTGGCGCTCCGTCAGCCACATAATGGAGCCCGAACCGGTTTCCAATACCCGTGTCGCGGCGCCGGATAACAATTCCCGTGCCTTGTCGAGCGCCGGGCTTGTGATGCCTTTCAACTCGGCAGCGGTCAGTGCGTCACGAAGCACCACCAGGTATTCATAGTCTTCAATGCCTTCGCGGATGGCTTCCATCTCCTTGGCGGCTGTGACGGAGGTCTCTTCGATAAAAATGGGGGAATACGCGTTTCGGGTGCCCAGGTATTCGTTCCAGGAAGGATAACGCCCGTTGTCGCCGAAGGCCCAGAAATGGGAAGCATCCGCATCCCATCGCCAGCACAGCCAAGGCTGCATACGGTAATAGGAATAGGGGTCAAGCAGACGCGCGGGACCGCTGCAGGAGTAAAATTCCAGGCGTATCCCTTCCTGCTGGCGCGCGGCGAAATAGGCATGGTAGTCGGCCCCTTTGCCTTCAAAAATCTGCCGGTTAGGGCAGAGCACATGGCATACCGCCACCATCTCCTGATTGGCCAGCGTCATATCTCCGTAAGTCGGGTCTTCCCAGATTTGTAGTCCGGTATTCGCGGTGCGGATGGCTTTCGCCCAGGCGAGAATAACGGCGTCCTGCGCGTTGTCATGGGGTTCATCCACGAGCAGCAGGGATATGTTTTCCGGGGCAATACCCTTGCTCTGTGCGTGGGAGGCCAGGAATTGTGCCCACGCCTGAACCGCCGGGTCAAAACCAGGGTCGTCCATTTTGTAAGGACCGATTTGACCGCTCACTGCCGCGAAGATGTAATACCTCGGGGCGTTGGGCCAAAGTGCGATCCATTCGTCAAAGGCTGCCGTATCGCCCGGGACATAGGCGCCGGTATCGAACTTGGCGGCGGGAATTACACCGCTTTTCGCCCAGGGCGTGTCCACGAAATGGGCCCGCAAGTGCTCAAGGAAAGGCCCCCGGTTTTCAGGGGTTATTCCGTAAGCGCCGCCGGAGTCCACGTAGTCCCAACCGCCACAATGGAGCGTGGTCTTGTCCGGGAATTGCACCGGGTAAACGTGCAGGGTCAGGGGAACGGCATAGGTGTTGTCGCCGCTGGTCAGGGTAAGGATGCCTTCATGCCGGCCCGCGGGCTCATCGGTGGGATGAAACGTCAGCCACACTTGCCGCGTCAGGCCGCATGGCACTGTGATACGGTAGGCATCTCCTTCACGTGTCGCTTCCGGCAAAGCCGCCGCCACAGGACGCAGGTTATAGGTATCTGTCCAGGCCACTTCATGAACAGTCACGCAGGGCGGGTTCAGTCCGCCGGGCAGTCCTTCTATTCGTAGTTGGAACACAGCATCTTCTTCGCCCGCATTGCTGATTTGAAAAGCACCCGCGCGGTACTCGCCCGACATCATGCGCATTTCAACTGAGGCATCGGCGTCTTGCGGCGGCATGCCGATGTAGGGGATGAAATCCCAGGCGCTGGTGGATTGCCACACCGTATAGGCAGGCAGTCCGGAAGCACGCCAG
>CAZSYK010000171.1:0-2141 GCA_964610685.1 uncultured Eubacteriales bacterium | reverse complement strand
ATAGTAATGATTGAAATAAATTTAAAAAATACTCGGTTATTTGGATTTAATACAAGTTTATGACAGACATTGCAACTATAAAACAACTTATTGAGAAAGAAACACAGAGAGTATTCTCAAAAAACAATGCTTTTGACCTGAAAGATACTATTGATTTATTTTACAAGACTTTGGTATTCCCTTTAAATAAACCCCAGCTAAGGTTGGACGGTTTAGAGCACAGAGTTCCGAATGCTTTAGATAAAATATTAAATAAAGGACTCAGGAAAGTTGACAATATTGCTTATTTCATAGAATTCGCAAAGATTGAGCAATACTTAAGGAAAATATTATTTTTAATAAACCCAACCAAATTTAGCGAATTAGAATCCAACAAATCAGGTTTAGGAGCATTTATAAATGTATTACAGCTTAACCCAAATAGAATAGATTTTGAAAAGGACAAAATAGAAAATCTATACAATTCTCAAAATTATGGAGAGCACTTATTTAGGACTTACAATTTAAGAAACATTGAAAGTCATCAATGTGAAAGTTGGACTAACAGGGAACTTTATGAAAATATTGAGAGTGTTCTTGTTGTATATTTATATGCAACAAATAAATATAAGAATCAATTAAAGCCTCTCGTGGATGTTACAATCAAGGAACCGGATTTTAAAAACTATCTTGAATCTGTTAAATCAAACTTTAAATCACGAATAGGTAAATTTATCCATTTACAAGGTCAAGAGAATATCAAGTTGACACAAGGGTATGTGATTGAAAACATAAGCGATGAAGAAAATGAAGGAAATGAAAGAAAGGGCACAGTTGATGACCTAAGAAAAAATAATGTCCCAGAAAATAGAATGATTATTTGGGGTGATGCGGGAATGGGAAAAAGCACCACACTTGAATATCTTGCTTATGTTGATGCAGAAGAGAAACTCAGAAACAGTAGAAGCAAACTACCCATATACTTGCCACTAGGATTATTGACTGATAAATCAATTTCAATTAAGCAAACAATTTTCAATAAAATAGGCGTTGACAATGCTTTAGGTGAGAAATTGCTTAAGGAAGGGAAAATTAATTTATTTCTAGATGCTTTAAATGAAATACCAAGAGATGACAATAACAGTCTAAAAAGTTTAAGGCTGAAAGAAATTAACACCCTTCTTTCAGATTATAAAAACTGCTTTATAATAATATCTAACCGACCAGAAGAAGTAAATATTTTTAAAGGAATCCCAATATTCTTCCTTCAAAAAATGGACAGAAGTCAAATTGAAACCTTTTTAAAAAGAAACACAGATGGTAATACTAAAATATCGAACTTAATCCTTGATGAAATTAAAAAAGATGAAAGACTTGAAAAAATAATAAGGACGCCATTAATGCTTTCTCGGTTAATCGAAATAGTAAAGGTTAAAGGAGACATACCGAAAAGTGAAGGAGAAATAATTGACAGATTTATTTTTAGCCTATACGAAAGAGAAAAGGACGAAAAAAAGGATGCAAATTTTAATCAAAAAGTTATTCATAGGTTATTAAGGTATCTTGGCTATGAAAGTCTAGAAAAAAAAGACACAAACTCAGGGATGAGTGAAGATGAAGTATTAAATTATTTTGTGGAATGCAAACGAAAATATGGTTTTGAAATTGACACTATTTATGTTATCGAAATAGCAACCCAACTTGGCATTTTGGAAAAAAGAGACGAGCTATACTCATTTGCTCATCAGGCATACCAAGATTATTATCATGCACAAGAAGAAAAAGCAATACTAGGGTTATGATTGAACTTCTTCTAAATAAAGCTTCAGATAAAAAATATCATCAAAGCCTTAGATATTTTTCTCATTCACTCAAAGGTGATAAGAGAATTGAATTCATAAAGAAACTTGCTTCTAAAGATATTTTATTAGCAAGCCAATGTGTAATGAGTTCCGAAAGGAGCATTGAAATAGAAAACTACTTAGCAGATTTTGCCTTAAACCAATCAAATTCTAATAATGTTGACCTTAAAGTAAAAGGAATCTTATCACTAATTGAGCTAAATAGATACGAAATAATATATTCAGCACTTTCAAAAGTTACCAAAATTGACAAAGAATATAGATACGCCATAAACCAAATAGTTGGAGAATTAGACAGAG
>CAZSYK010000170.1:0-2164 GCA_964610685.1 uncultured Eubacteriales bacterium | reverse complement strand
CAAGTTTGGCTTTTAAAGCCAGCTTTTTGGATATTTATGTCGTAAAACCTACATTGTGCGACGCTCTAGCTTTGATTTAATTATACCTCCGGTTAAAACGATGTCAAGGCTAGAAAAACAATACTGCTCTCTTTTCGGCTTCTGTTGCATTTAAACGGAGATAAGAGAATGCGGAAACTGGGTTATTCTCGCTATGCCCAAGAACGAATTGAACATCTTTAACGGTTCCACCCTTGTCTAATATACGGTGAGCTTTAGCGTGTCTAAATGAATGTGGGCTAATCTTTCTAGTGATACCAGCCTCAAAACAGACTTCTTTTGTCCATCTTTGTATTGTACGGGTAGTTATCCTATTTCGCCTATTATGTGAAGATGCAATAAATAAAGGGGCGGTTTGGTTTAAGCAGATCCGAATTCCTAAATAAGTTAGAAGTAAATTATGAGTTTCTTGAGTCCAGAATATCCATCTTTGTTTGTTGTTCTTTTTGGTTACGATTAAAGCTTTGGGATTTTTGCTATCTAAGTCAGAAATATCAAGGCCGCAAAGTTCAGATACGCGGATACCAGTTTCCCACAGAAGCCGAAAAATAAGTTTCTTTTGAATAGTAAAAAATTCATTTTCATCTAAGACGGAGAGCATAGAATCATATTCTTCAAAAGTAATAGCAGAATGAGAATGGGGTGTAAATTTGGGAATTTTAATGAAAAATGGATCTAAGCAGTTAATCCCCTGTTTTTTGTAGAAAATAAAGAAATTTTTAATGATAGCCATAGAATAAGCAACATTGGCAAGAGAATAATGTTGTTTTAAGTATAGTGAAAAATTAACTATGTCAGCAAAATTAATATCAACCAATTCTTTTTGGGTATAATTAGCAAATCGCCTTAAGTGTAAAGCATAAGTATAAGAAGCTTTTTTAGTATAGCTTGCTTTCCAGTTTAAATAATCACCTATTTCCTTTTCTAAATACATAAAAATGCCACCCTTTCAAACATCTTACTTCGCGGGCAAAATGTATCCAGGATGGCAACTTTATTATATCAAAAAAAGGATAATTCAGTAAATATATTTACAGTCTACCCGCGAAGTCCCCAGCTGGGGCAGGCAAAAGCCTATAGAGATGTAATTAAAATTATTAAAAAGAATTATATATCTAAATTTAATTTTGTCAAATAAAAAGAAAGTTGTTTAAAAATTTCATCTTTAGAATAATTAACAGAAACACTAAATCTAAGAAGAGGAAAATTTGCATCAGCAAAGATATTATTAACAAAATCATCACGCTCTACTCTGTCAAAACGAAAATGAGAACTACCGTCTAATTCAATAGCAAGAATAGGCTCAACATTTTCTTTATCACAAATTACAAAATCAATATGCTTAGATTTAATTTTTCCAAAATATGAAAAATAATCACTTCTATACATAGAAGGAATATAAAGCAAATCACACATTCTAACTTTTGAAAAAATCAAATACTTCTCCCCAATAATATCTTTTAAAATAAAATAAAACCTATTTTCAGAAGGATAAAAAAGAGATTTTTGTTTTATGTAAGGATAAATTTCTCTTTCTTTATTTTCAGAATCATTCTCAGTTTTATTTTCTAAAACAATTTCTTTTTTTGTTATTATTTTTTCTAAAATTTTATAAACCAAAATAACTGGAATAATAAAAAAAATATAGAAAAAAACAAGAAACAAAATAAAACCTATAAAAGAATCAGCTTCCATATAAAATAAATATATTATTGCAATTATTATCTCACAATTCCATTTCCTCTGCAAGCAGAATTTGAGTATATTTTATCTTTTCTTTGGAAGAAGAAACAAATTCATTACTTTTAAGAATTTTAGAAGTATCTGGAATCTGAAAATATAATTTATCTACAAAATCATCTAATACTTTTCCTTTAAAACTTGCGAGTAAAAATTTCATACTTTTTTTAAATTAATTTTTAATTTTTTATATATTAAATATGTTTATTGGATACAAAAAAACTAGCTCAAAAGCTAGTTATAAAATGGGTTTAATATTTTTTTTGAGAATTGCTGTCTGCTTCTCAAAAAAAATTAAACATTCTGCGACATTGAATCACAAAGTAATATTTATGCGACGCTATATATTTTTGCACTTCACTCTATCTTCCTACAAAAATAAATG
>CAZSYK010000169.1:0-2172 GCA_964610685.1 uncultured Eubacteriales bacterium | reverse complement strand
TACAGCTTATCGGATAGATTGTGTATGGGGAGCCATTCCATGAAATTGTCCAGCGCATTCAACTGCTCGCTCGCGGTTTTCTGTGCGGTCGCGGCGCTGTCGCCCTTCTCCGCGCAGGCAATCACTTGGACCGGCGGCGGTGGCACCGCCCTGGCTTCCAACGGCGATAATTGGGAGGGGGGCATGGCGCCCGGCGCAGGCGACGCAGTGGTGCTCGCCGCCTCGTCCTCCTCGAACATGACCTGGGATCTCGACGTCGCGGTCGGCTCCTGGACGCAGGACGGATACACCGGCACCGTCACCATTGCGACGCTCTTCGGCGCTTCGGGTTTCACGAACCTCGTCATCACCGGCAACTGCAAGCTCAACTCGGGCACCTGGACGCACCGCGACAACTCCTCGGCCGAGACTTACCGTCTGCGCGTCACCGTCGGCGGCGACATGACCGTCGGCGCGGCGGCGAGGATCAGCACAACCGGCCGCGGCTACGACGTGGGCAAGGGCCCGGGAACCCCCACCTCCGCCCACGGCGGCGCCGGACACGGCGGCGAGGGCGACCGAGGCCCCTACGTCGGCATCGCGCCGTGCTACGGTTCGGCCTGCTCGCCGGTCAACCTCGGATCGGGCAGCAAAGGCTACAGTCAGTGCGGCGGAGGCGCCATACTCGTCAACGTCGCTGGCGCGCTGGTTGTCGACGGCAGCATCGACGCCGACGGCACGAAATATGTCAGCGGGACAATCCAGTCGTATTACGGCGCTTCCGGCGGCAGCGTCTGGCTGACCGCCGACTCCATCGCCGGCACGGGCTCGGTCAGCGCGGTCGGCAGCTATGTCACAAGCGGCTATTACGGCGCCGGCGGGCGTGTGGCACTCGTGCAGACCGGCCCGGCGACCGACTTCAGCGGCTTTGCGGGTTCGGCGCGGGCCGTCGGCTCCTGGACCGGAAACGCGCAGCGCGGCGTCGCGGGAACGGTCTACTACGAGACGGCCGCCGACGGACGCGGCGGCGGCATCTTGGTCGTCGACGGAAACGAAACCGGCACGAGCGAGGCGTTCAAGACCCGCATCCTCCTCGACGAGCAGGACGCCGGCTTCGGCCCGAAGAGCTATGTGCTCAAGAACAACGCCTATGTCGAGTTTTCCGGCGGCGACGCGACCTTCCATCCCGGCGACACGCTGGTGACCACGAACAAGGTCAGGATCTATGTCCGCTCCGGGACAACCATCGACCTCCGCGGCACGACGTTCATGGGCGGCGGCACGACGGACCGGCAGATCAGGATGTACGCGGGCTCGGCGATGCACGTCGACGACGACTTCACCTTCAACGACATCATCCTCTACGCGACCGACGACGACATCGCCTCCGCGCAGTACACCAATCTCACCGTCACATCGTCGTCCGTCACGCTCGGCAGCGGCGCCACGCTGATCGCCGACTTCCCCGTGATCTTTACCGGAGATCTCACCATCGCCAGCGGCGGCACGGCCAAACACACCGCGAACACGTACGACGATAGATACAAACTGAATCTTGCCGTGCGCGGCGACATGACCATCGCGGCCGGCGGCCAGATCAACGTCGATGGGCTCGGCTACGCCAAGCAGAACGGCCCCGGCGCGGTCTCGTCGCCAATCTACTACGGCGCCTGCCACGGCGGCCGCGGCGTGTACTATTCCGATGGCGCCAATCTGACCGCCGCCGCCTGCTACGGTTCCATCCGCCGCCCGACCACCATGGGCTCCGGCGGCGTCAACAGCCAGTCCGGCGGCGGGGTGATCCGCCTGAACGTCGGCGGAACGCTCCTCAACAACGGCACGATGACCGCCAGCGGGCTCAACAGCGGTGTTTTCTGGTCCGCCGCGGGCGGCAGCCTCTGGATCACGGCGGCCTCGATCGCCGGCGCAGGCGACATCATGGCCAACGGCGCCGCCGGCGCGGCCGTCGCGACCATTACGTATGAGAAATCCGGCGGAGGACGCATCGCCATCGAGCTCACCGACGCCGGTGCCGATTTCGGCGCCTACACCGGCGCCATCTGCGCGCGCGGCAGCGGACGCGCGAACGAGAAGGCGTTCGGCGGCGCGGGCACGGTCTATCTCAAGACCGGCGCCCAGGCCGGCAACGCAGGCACGCTCGTCATCGACAACTTCGTCACGGATCCCGCCTGC
>CAZSYK010000168.1:0-2185 GCA_964610685.1 uncultured Eubacteriales bacterium | reverse complement strand
AATCTCCATCAGCATCTCATAATTCCGCTGCGCCGTGTACTTGGCTTCGTATTCGCGTCTGGCTTCTTTGCCCATCTCGGCCATCTCTTCAGGATGCTTCCAGGCCCAGGCCACTTTATTCGCCAAGTCTTGCGCATTATCTGGCTCAAAGAGTAGCCCCGTGCGGCCATACTCGACAATTTCTGCCATCGCGCCAAGGCGGGAGGCAATGACGGGCAGGCTGCTGGCGAAGGCCTCGGCGATGGTCATGGGAAATCCTTCATACCACTCTGAGGGAAAAACAAGAAAACGTGCCCTGCTCATGAACCGGTAAACCTCGACATGCGACTGTCTGCCCAGAAACAAAATGTCCTTCATATTATATCGATCAATAAAACGTTGAGTCTCACCCAGGAGCGGGCCGTCTCCGGCTACTATGAGCTCGGTCTCCGGCAGCGTGCGCCATGCCTGCAACAAGGTTTGAATGCCTTTTTCCGGAGACAAGCGGCCGACGAAGAGGGCATAGGGGATGTTTTCTGATGGCAGAAATGTGTTCTGTAATCCGTGAGTTGTGACTCCGGTCGCCTCGCTTAGCGTGCTGTCATTTACGAAATTCGGCTTGACCACGATCTTGTCGTCCGGAATTCCACCTTGGATGAATTTTTTTCGCGAGAATTCGGACAAGGCGATATAGAGGTCAACCTGCTCGGACCAGGTTTTCAGAAAACGTTGCGTGGCAAGCATGGTCGCCGCCACTGCGGTGTGCGTCCTTGAGCCTCGCCAGCACTTGTGCATCACCCCCGGCCAAGGGATTGTTCTGCCGATACACTCCTCGCACAACTGGCCACTGCGCATGAGCAGGGCTCCAGGGCAAATCAGCCGATAGTTGTGCAGAGTCAGGACAACAGAAGTCTTCTCCACTTTAGCCGCGTGGATGATGGCGGGTGAGGCCAAGGGGAACGTGTTGTGGATATGCAGCAGGTGGGGGCGATATCTTCTGATGCTTTCCCTTACTAGGAGGTGCGCCGTCCGGTTCCACATTGCATTCTTGGCTTGCTTCCAGGGTGGCATGACCTCCAAATCACGATTGTGGAATACAATGGTTTGCACCTCATGCCCTTTTTCTCGCAGCAAGGCAGTTTCAGCGGCAAAAACGTGGTCCTCACCGCCGGGCTGTCGGTAGTGATTGTGGAGGATGAGAAGTTTCATCGCCACCTGTGACAGGAGCTTAAGTTGATTGAGGGACATTAGGGTTTCGTCCCATTGGGTAAAGTTCTGGCGTGCCGTTGGTTCCATGCCTCTGATTGATCAAGCCGATGGCCAAGCCAACCACCGACCAGAACCAGATTCCTCCCACTGGTCCTTCAAGGTAAACATCGAAGGCAGCATTGATCAGGGCTGCCCCCAGAAAGGTCAATACCCATACGCAGACTCCGGCCTGGAAATTTTCACCGCAGAGTTTCCACTTTTTGTAACGTATCCATAGCCTGGATAGGAGTGTCAGGAGAAACAAGATCCAGATTACAAAACCGGGAACTCCCATGCGAGCGAGGATGGTCAGATGACCATTGTGCGGACTGCGTAGCGATTTGTCGGCCGTAACCTGAAACCCGTCGTCGTCAGCGAGGTTGACTCCAAACCCTTTGCCGGTCCAGAAATACTCCCCGTTGAAAGTGTATTCGACGATCGAGTTCCACCATTCCAGGCGCCAACGTTTGGTTCCGGTTCCACCGAAATTGTCGATATCGGTAAATATGCTTTGAATGTTGGTTGAAAGCTGTTCGATACTGATGGCGCGATCGCCACGCCTGTATTCCGGCAGCATGTCATTGGCTGAGCTGAACACGCCAACCAGGACGAACAGGCCAAATACAAACCCCACTGCAGCGACTCGTTTCAGTCTGGCGCAGTAAGCGGCAAAAGCGGTTGCAATAAGCAGGGCAAGGAATCCTCCACGATTGATGGACGCTGCGACAGCGAAACCGACGAGCCAGCAGGGAAGTGTCATCCACGCTGGCAGCATGGGACCCCTACCTGGCATGGCTGGAGCTATGACAAGGTAAAATGCCATGATTCCAGTAAGTTGTACGCCGACATCGCCCCCCTTGAAAACAATGATTGGTACTCCCCCTTCCGGTCCCCACGGCCAACGTGGAAGCATGTCGCCCAGGAATATGTAAAAAGGGAACGTAAGAGTGATCCATGC
>CAZSYK010000167.1:0-2189 GCA_964610685.1 uncultured Eubacteriales bacterium | reverse complement strand
GCCTGGTAAACATGACCCGACTATGGGTGGTTAACTTCGCCCGGCTATTGACACTCGTCTAATAGCTAGAGGATTTTTTATTGATGGAATATCCAAATGATTTTGTTAACAAACTAATTTTGGGCGATTGTCTGGATGTGATGCCATTAATCCCCGATAAAAGTTGCGATATGATTTTGTGCGACTTACCTTACGGGATAACCGCAAGAAATAAGTGGGATGTGATTATCCCACTAGAACCGTTATTCAAACAGTATTGCAGAATAATTAAAAACAATGGTGTTATTGCTTTAACAGCGCAAGGATTATTTGCCGCACAATTAATGATTTCCTGTGCTAAATACTATCGTTACGACTTAATTTGGGAAAAAGACAAAACGACAGGGTATCTTAACGCTAAAAGGCAACCGCTTCGTAAGCACGAACAGATATTAATTTTCTACAAAAAACAACCAGCCTATACCCCCCAATTTTCAGAAGGGCATAAACCTCAAAATTCATCTTATCATCATAGTTCTGGTAACAATTACAATGAATTTACTCGTCATAGCTTCGATGATAAAAGAACTTGGCGATACCCGACTTCTATAATGAAAATTAATACTGTTAATAATTCTGGAAAAGAAAAAGTAGGACACCCTACCCAAAAGCCAGTTGCCTTGTTTGAATACCTTATAAAAACATACACAAAAGAAGGCGAAATTGTACTAGATAACTGCGCTGGTTCAGGCACAACTGCAATTGCTTGTCAAAACACTGCTAGGGAATTTATCTGCATCGAAAAAACAGAGAAATATTTCAATATAGCTTCAAAAAGGGTTATAGATAATCACCCCTTGACTTAAAAGTAATTTTGCAGTATAATACTTGTTACATTTAAATTATATGACTATTGCCGTTACCTTAACCTTTGGCGAACTGACCGCACAATTCAAACGCCTTCCAATTGACCAACAAAAGAACTTTTATGATTTCGCAAAATCAATCGTATTAGGTAAATATTCTGATGTTGAGCCTTATTTGTTCACCGAAAGAAAATTTTCGGATGGAAAAATTTGTCTTAAATGCGGTTCAAAGAACATCAAGAAGCACGGCTTTATTGGGGAAGAAATCAGACACCAACGCTACTTTTGTAAAGAGTGTAAACAAACCTTCACCGAACTTCACAATTCGCCGTTACATGGTACAAAGAAAAGTATTGATACTTGGTACATGTATATTTTCCGTATGCTCACAGGTGGATATTCACTCAAAAAATTAGCCGAAGAATTAGATATAAATATCAAAACTGCCTTCTATTGGCGACATAAAATCCTATATGCTCTGCGTGATTTTATGATGACTGATAAAGTAGGTGGGGTTGTCGAAACCGATGAAACCTACTTCCTACAATCCTTCAAAGGGCAAAGAAAAGGCTTACCACGCCCTTCTCGGATTTGTGGTGGTAGAGCGACAAAACGTGGCATCTCAAATGAACAGGTTTGTGTAATGACCTCGACAGACCGCAAGGGCAATTACCTTGCCGACCTAGTTTGTTATGGTCGGGTGAGCAGTAACGGAATCAGCCGATTTTTCGATAATCGCCTTGACCCAAAATCTATCCTTGTAACTGATGAGCATAAATCATACTTACGATTCGCAAAAGAGAATCAGATTGATTTGAAGCAAGTCAAACGGGGAAATCACGTTGTAGATGGGATTTATCATATCCAGCACATCAACTCGTTTCACAGTCGCTTAAAACGCTTTATGTTTGGCTTCAATGGGGTTGCAACCAAGTATCTAGGTAATTACATAACTTGGTGCAAATTCGTAGTTTTGATGAAATCAATGAGATTTACTGATTACTGCAATCACTTATTAGAAATCGCTGAAACAACTGACAAGAAAACCAGAATCACCGATTTTTCACAAATGACTCCTGCTTTCGTTTAGATTATCAAAATCCTAATTTTCAGCCATCCGAAAACATTCTCGGATGGCTGTTTGACGTATATTCGGTTGATTATTCTTTCTGCCTATTCCAATTCAAATTCACGGCTATAATTTTTATATCAATTCGGCAGTTAAAACTACTCACTTATTTTGATATTTTCGCTCACAGACACGTTTTCATGGAATTGAGCGAAAAAATAAAAATCTGAACATAATCAGGATATCTGTCCATAGGTATTCAACCCGGAATAAAG
>CAZSYK010000166.1:1573-2195 GCA_964610685.1 uncultured Eubacteriales bacterium | reverse complement strand
CGACGATCTCGATGAAGAGCCGTCCCGACCGCGCGGCCGGTTCCGCAGCGGCGGCCGGCCTCGCATCAAGCCTCCCATCCAAGAGATCCTGCGCCGCGGCGACGAAGTGCTCGTCCAGGTGATCAAGGAGGGAATCGGCACCAAAGGGCCCACGCTCTCGACTTACATCAGCATTCCCGGCCGCTATCTGGTCCTGATGCCGGCCTTGGGGCGCGTGGGTGTGTCGCGAAAGATCGAGGACGAAGAGACGCGTCGACGTCTGCGCGACATCATGTTGGAACTGAAACCGCCGCATGGGCTGGGATTCATCGTGCGCACGGCGGGCTCCGATCGCACCAAGAAAGAACTCTCCCGCGATCTGGCCTACCTGCTGCGGCTCTGGAAAGTGATCGTTCGGCGAATCCGTAAGTCGCAGACCCCGATCGACATCTACCAGGAAAGCGACATGATCATTCGTACGATCCGCGACATCTTCACCAACGAGGTCGACGCGATCTACATCGCCGGTGGGCGCGGCCCGGACCTCGAAGCGCTGGTCGACGTCGACGTGGTCTTCGACATCACCGGGCACCCCGACCGCAGCCTGGCGATCAACAACATCACGCCGGCGGCGCTGACCGTC
>CAZSYK010000166.1:0-1563 GCA_964610685.1 uncultured Eubacteriales bacterium | reverse complement strand
AGCGCGCCCGCGAGTTCCTTCAACTAGTCATGCCCCGGCATGTCAGCCGCTTGCACCACTACGAAGGCAAGGAGCCCCTGTTCCACAAGTACCACTTGGAGGAAGAGATCGCCAAGATCCACCAGCGGCAGATTCCGCTCAAACAAGGCGGCTCCATCGTCATCGACCAGACGGAAGCCCTCGTGGCCATCGACGTCAACAGCGGCAATTTCCGCGCCGAAGATTCGGCCGAAGAAACCGCCTATCAGATGAATATTCTGGCCGCCAAGGAAATCGCTCGACAGATCCGCCTCCGCGATCTGGGTGGTGTGATCGTCAACGACTTCATCGACATGCGCAAGGAAAAGCACCGCCGCAACGTGGAACGCGCGTTGCGGGATTCCGTGAAACGCGACCGGGCACGGACGAAAATCCTCCGAACCAGCCCCTTTGGCTTGATTGAGATGACCCGCCAGAGGGTACGACCGGGCTTGAAACGCAGCGCGTATCGCGATTGTCCGGCCTGCAAAGGAACCGGGGTGATCAAGTCCGTCGAGAGCATGGCCATCGAGGTCGTCCGGCTGTTGATTCTGGCCGCCCAGCGTACGGAGATCGCGGAGATCCGTCTCACGGTCGCCAGCGAGGTGGCCGAGTATCTCAACAACCGCAAGCGCAAGACCCTGTCCCGGTTGGAGGACGAGGGAAATATGGTGGTTCAAGTTGTTGGTATCGAAGGATTTACACCAGAACACTTGCGCATCGAGTGTCATGATGCGGAGCATCGCGAAGTCAGATTCGAGGCCTGAATCGACGTGTGAATGAGCAGCCTCCTGGACCGGCGCAACACCTCGCAGGAGAAAGCCTGCGAGTATGGGCCACTGGCGGCGTCAGTGGAATCTGCAAACCATACCCGAGATGGGCGTGGTTCCGTCCAGGCGGCGTCGAAACCGGCCGCATAGCCCTTGAAGGACCGGGCCTTGGTACGATAAACTAGTTGGTTTCCAGACTAGTTACCTTAGGCAGCCTCCGGGCCCGTGCCGCGACAGCACCCATTAGGACAGCCATGTACGCGATTATCGAAGACAGCGGACAACAATTCAAAGTCGAAGAAGGACAAGAACTCCAGATCGATTACCGCGACGTTCCCAGCGGGACAGAGCTGAAGTTCGATCGCGTGCTGGCCTACCGAGACGACGAGGGGCTGCAGCTTGGCCAACCGTTGTTGAACGCGGTAGCCGTGACGGCCGAGGTGCTGGGAGTGGCTCAGGGACCCAAGCTGTTCGTACAAAAGTTCCGCCGCCGTAAGGCCTTCCGTCGCCGCACCGGCCATCGCCAGCTTTACACCAAAGTAAAGATCAGCAAAATCGCCGCGTCGTAGCGCAAGAGATGTGGGGTAGGCATCGCCCCGCTGGAATCGCTGTCTTCTTCTCTGAATCACAACGAAAGAACTGGCTCAAGCGCGCGAAGCTTTGTGCCCCGCAAGCTTAGCGGAGCCGTCGACCACGGACGAACCGCCCCTTGATCCAGATACCGACTGACGGACGCGAGTTGTCGCTTCCTCGTCCGCGACAGACTCACAGCAGG
>CAZSYK010000165.1:0-2209 GCA_964610685.1 uncultured Eubacteriales bacterium | reverse complement strand
CGCCGAGGCGGGCGTGAACCACAACGGGTCTTTGGACATGGCCCTGAAGCTCGTCGACGCGGCTGCCGAATCAGGGGCCGACGCCGTCAAGTTCCAGACGTTTACGGCGGAACGCCTTGTCCGGAAAAACGCGCCCAAGGCCGAGTACCAGAAACAGACCACCGATACCGGCGAAAGCCAGTTCGAGATGCTCCGACGGCTCGAACTGCCCCGCGCGGTCCATGAAACACTGCTCGAACAGTGTTCGGCGCGGGGGATTGATTTCCTCTCCACCCCCTTCGACGAAGAGAGCCTCGACTTCCTGACGGACGAACTGGGGCTGAGGACCATAAAACTCGGCTCGGGTGAGGTCACCAACGGACCGCTTTTGCTCCGCGCCGCCCGCAAAGGAGCCCATACCATCCTCTCCACTGGCATGAGCACCCTCGGTGAGGTGGAGACCGCCCTCTCCTGCCTCGCCTTCGGATACGCCGGAGAGAAAGGACCTCCGTCACTCAATGCCTTCCTGGAAGCCTACGCCTCTCCGGAAGGAAGGGCGGCGCTGGAAAAGCACGTCACCCTCCTGCACTGCACCACGGAATACCCCGCGCCGTACGAGGAGGCCAACCTCCGCTCCATGCTCACCATGAGGGAGGCGTTCTGCCTTCCCGTGGGCTACTCCGACCACACGGAGGGAATCGCTGTCTCCGTTGCAGCTGCAGCCCTCGGGGCATCGGTGATTGAAAAGCATTTTACTCTGGACAAGTCGCTGCCCGGTCCGGACCATAAGGCCTCCCTCGAGCCGTGCGAACTGAAGGAGCTTGTCCGTTCCGTCCGGCAGACGGAGGCGGCTCTGGGGAGCGGAACCAAGGCCCCGTCGCCCTCGGAGCTGGCGAACCGGGAGATAGTGAGGAAGAGCCTTGTAGCGAAGCAAAAAATCACAACGAATGATATTTTAACCGCCGAATTGATGGAATCCAAGCGCCCGGGAGATGGACGCTCCCCGATGGAATACTGGAACCTTCTGGGAAAACCATCACCGTCCGACTTTGAGGCCGGCGATGCACTCTAGGAGGTCGCTTCCCCTTATTCTTATAGGAGGCGGCGGGCATGCCCGTGTACTTCTGGCGATGTTGCTCGATCAGGGGAAGCGTATTCTGGGATATACAGAAAAAACCACGGAGAAACAACTTCCGATATGGTCGGTCCCGTGTCTGGGAGAGGATGATATACTCCACGAGTATTCGCCGGATATGATCCACCTCGTAAATGCGGTCGGCTCAACAGGAGACCCAAGCATCCGGCGCACGCTTTTCGAGCGCTACTCTTCTCAGGGGTATGCTTTCCCCCCTGTTATTTCCAAATGTTCGCATCTTTCAAGGCGGGTGATCCTGAGTCGCGGAGTGCAGATAATGGCGGGAGCAACAGTTCAGTGCGGTGTTTTTTTAGGTGAAAACAGCATTGTCAACAGCGGAGCGGTCGTTGATCACGACTGTCGGATAGCTTCGCACGTCCATATCGCTCCAGGTGCTGTACTCTCCGGAGGTGTGCATGTGGGAGAGGGAGCGCATATCGGAACCGGTGCGAGCGTGATTCAGGGAATTTCGGTCGGCGCAAACGCGCTTGTTGCGGCTGGATCTGTTGTGGTGTCCGATGTTCCGGAAGGATATCTGGTTATGGGAATACCTGCAAGGAGGAAAGAGCGATGAAATACTGTACACGATGCGTCATGCCCGATACTCGCCCCGGAATAGTATTTGACGAAGAAGGAGTATGCTCGGCGTGTCGGGCATACGAACGCAGAAAACAGATAAACTGGGAGAAGCGATACGAAGAACTGAAGACTCTCTGCGACAAACATCGTAACAAGGGACCCTATGGCTACGACTGTATGATCGCCGTCAGCGGAGGCAAGGACAGCCACTTCCAGACGCATGTGATGAAAGAAAGAATGGGAATGACGCCTCTCCTCGTTTCCGTAGAGGATAACTTTCCCATGACTGAAGCGGGAAAGAACAACATAAGGAACATCTCAGAAGCTTTCGGTTGCGAAATCATCGCAATAAAACCGAATATCCGCGCCCAGAAGCGCCTGATGCGGACTATGTTTGAAAAGTACGGAAAACCGACATGGTACATTGACAGGCTTATCTATACCTATCCCTTGCACATGGCTGCTTATTTCAAGATTCCGCTCCTTGTATACGGAGAGAACATTAGCTACGAATAC
>CAZSYK010000164.1:0-2214 GCA_964610685.1 uncultured Eubacteriales bacterium | reverse complement strand
ATACTTCACCCTCGCCTTCGGCTGGTACTTCGCCCTCACCCTCGGGCAGGACTTCACCTTCACCCTCGGGCAGGATTTCACCTTCACCTTCGGCTAATACTTCACCCTCGCCTTCGGCTGGTACTTCACCCTCGCCTTCGACAGGTACTTCGCCCTCACCTTCGACGGGTGCTTCGCCTTCACCTTCGGCAGGTACTTCACCCTCGCCTTCGGCTGGCACTTCACCCTCGCCTTCGGCAGGTGCTTCGCCTTCACCTTCGGCAGGTGCTTCGCCCTCGCCTTCGACAGGAACTTCACCTTCGCCTTCGGCAGGTGTTTCGCCCTCGCCTTCGACAGGAACTTCACCTTCGCCTTCGGCAGGTGTTTCGCCCTCGCCTTCGGGCAGGACTTCACCTTCGCCTTCGGGCAGGATTTCACCTTCGCCTTCGGGCAGGATTTCACCTTCACCTTCGGGCAGGATTTCACCTTCACCTTCGGGTAGGATTTCACCTTCACCTTCGGGCAGGATTTCACCTTCACCTTCGGCTGGTACTTCACCCTCGCCTTCGGCTGGTACTTCACCTTCACCTTCGGCTGGTACTTCACCCTCGCCTTCTAAAGGTGTTTCACCTTCACCCTCCAGGCCGACACATTCATTGTAGTCGGTTTGACACTGATCATCCCATGCGTTATAGCAACAATAATCATCCCCCGTGATTACTTCGATGTAACAAGGATCATCCGGTCCATAGGGAGATACCGCTGTACATGCCTGTTCGCCCTCACCCTCGATCGTGTCATAGATCACACTCAGCAGATTTGATTCACTGTTACCGTTCCCTACCCCGTCCCAAACCACGTTGCCGAGCACGCGGCACGTTACCGTACCCTGATTCAGGGGCGTCACTGGAAGGGTGTAGGTGGCCCCGTTTCCGCTCAACACTCCCTTTGTCCCGTTCGTCACGGCAATACCCGCCTCCGTCAGGCCGGTTATCGGCTCTTTGAAGGTGATTGTGAACACAATAGGCGAGTCCTGCGTGGGCGATGCAGGACCTGTCACCAAGCACGTCAGGGCATGGTTGATGTAGATGGGATTCGAGAAAGACTGAAAGACGCCAAAGGCGCCCCTGAGCTCGGAACGAATGTAGTCTTTCGTTTCAGGTATAACATCTGCCTCATAGTCAATGCGCCAGGGGGTGCCGCTGCCCAAGGTGGTCTTGACGCCGCCGTTCCTCGAGTAGACCATGATATTCCCTAATATTCCAGCCCCACCGTAGACCTCCACCCTGAAACGCAGCCGTTTGGGTTGAGTTACTTCAATGTTCGTGCCCATGGGCGTCTCATACAGGCCGTCGCCGTCCTGGTCACACCATACAAACGTGCGTGCAGCGCCTTCCGATCCGGCAACCGCTATCCGACCTGCTTCCACGGCGGCTTGCACATCAGCCGGCTGCTTGCTGGCCGCCAGTACGTAGTTGCAGGGCACCAGCGAATTACTGATCTCCGTGGAGAGAATTCTCTCCAAATGATGGTCGCTTTCTCCAATCCCGACCAGCATGCGTCCCGCCGTGATATGGGAGGACCACCAACCCCGGGCATCAGCGTTTGGAAAGGGGGTTGTCCACACACCGACACCCCGGATCCCAGCCGGAGCAAAAGCCTGCGGCCAGGGGTTCCCATCATCGAAGGGATGGTTGATGAAGATGGTGCCGCCCCGTGCCAGCATCAAGGGAATCATTTCATAAACGGTATACATGGTTCCGTCGGGCTTCACATCGAGCGGGTCGTCACCCGTCATGTTCAGGACGCAAGCGTGTCCTCGCCCCATCCCGCCCCATTCGTCGCCGCGCATTGGTACGCAGCCATCCAGTTCAATAAACCAGGGATCATTACACTGCTGAATGGTATTGTGGTCGCATATCGAGACAATATCCGCATCGAAACTAGCGGCTTCCAGGATGCGGTTTTGGACCGTATCCCTGCCGTCACTGTAGTCCGTGTGGGTATGATGCGCGAAAAGAATCCACTGCAGTCCGGGAGGCGGCGTGACACCTGGTGCGCTGCCGGAGGCGGTCTGCTGAAGCGTCATGTTCACTGCACCGGCGGGGATTGCCATGGACAGCAAAGTCAGCAGGGTCAACACTACATTCGGATACCCACAGAACATGGCGAACACTCCTGAGTTTATTGTTCCAACCGTTAGTACAAAACTATGGACTTTAGTCCAAGCCTTTC
>CAZSYK010000163.1:0-2271 GCA_964610685.1 uncultured Eubacteriales bacterium | reverse complement strand
TTGACTCTCGAATCTCCGAGTGAGTGCATAAGAATGACGCAGTCATTATCTTTCACTCAAAACTCCTTGCAAAATATCCAAAGTAATCAAGCCCAAATTGTTCATTTTTGCAATGTTTTCTACTTTATTAATAAATTTAACTAACTGGCGAAATTGATTAAATTTGGATGCAATAATTTCTAAAGCTTCTTCTGTAAAATTTACTTCTGACAATTCTTTCACGATTTTTGTCACATCATTTTTGTCAAAAGTTTCAAACTTCAAAATGCCAAGCAGTCTGTCATAAATATGTTTGTGCCGTTTTAACTTTTGCTCCGCCAAGTTCATTCCGACCAAAATTATCGGGATTCCCATTTTATCATGCAAATCCCGTACAACTTCAATCGCTGAAGCATTATTCAGCAGAAAATCAATCTCATCAATTACAAGAATTTTGGGATTAAATTTCAATTTTTCTTCAATTTGTTTAAAAAGTTGAGCGGATTGATAATATGGAATTTCATCAAGTTCTTCCACGATTTCTGACAAAAGCCATCGCCCCGACATTTTATGGTTACAGCGAACATATATTGCATCGTTATTTGTCACCCACCAAAGAATTGTCTGAGATTTACCTAACCCAAAATCGCCATAAACCAATGCCATTTTAGGTAAATTCGCAGGGGCTTTTTTCAATGTATCTGTTAATTCAATGAATTTTTTCACATTCTTAGTAATAATAAACTTTTTATTCATATAAATTCTTGTATTCCTCGCTTTCTTTGTAATGTTTGAGCCAAATTCTGTCGTTTTGGTTTGTGCAGCCTTGTTGCATTAAGAATTCGTATTTTTCAAAGTTAGTTTTGAAGATAGGAAGATTATTAGCTATTACGTCATCCTGAACTTGTTTGACTACTTTTACCGAAGCTTGTCTTCGTGTAAAATGTCTGGTTTCCCACAGGATCTTATCAGTATTTGACTGTAGGATAGATTCTGAAATAAATTCAGAATGACACTCGGAGACTTGCATTTCTTCTTCAATAAATCTAATATCTTCTTTCGGTAAATATTTTCCAATTTCCTTTAGCGTTTTATTTTTAAGCTTTTTCGGTCTTTGGATTTTTTGCTTAAAATCTTCAATATCTTTTATCTCCCCAAAATGATATGCCATCGGATGTGTACTTTCAACTCTTTTTGCGATGCAGATGAATTGATTTTTAATTGAATAAACCCTGATTGAAGTTAAATCAAAAAGACTATATTTTATGATAACTTTTGTCTTTAATCCGTACAATTTTTCAGACCAATAAAAAGTGTTTAAAAACCTAATTCCGTTTCGATAAATTGTTTTAATCTCCTGCGACATCATCAGGTAATCGAATTTGGAAGTGTCAATTTTGATTTTTTCTCTTGATTCAAAAACTCCCTTTATGGTTTTATTTTTATCATTGGGGCAAATTTGCGAATGCTTGAATTCAAGCCATGTATCAAGAAGCTTCTTTACTTCATCGATTGTCGGAATGTAATTTGGCTTAAAATATTTTGTATGAAAATTTTCATTCCGCTTAAAATGTGCAGGTTTGTTTTCTATACTTGAACCTGAATATGTCGGCAACAGCTTTTCAAAGCTTTCTTGGAATTCAAGGAAAAATCTTTCAATGACTTTTGCTCTGGCATTGTATGGCTTTGCAAATACTGTTTTTATTCCGAGTTTTGCATACAAACCTTCAAATCCGCTTTCTTGAAAATCGTTTTGGGTGAAGTATTTAGCCCTAAAGGCTCTGCTGTTATCTTGATAAACAATTTTTGGAATATTTTGCAGGTTTATTATCGAATTTCTAAGAGCTGATGCGATGCTTTGTGTGTTTTCTTCAAGCATAATTTCATATCCGCAAAGATAGCTTGACTTCCAGTCTAAAAACCCGATTAAACTTGCCCTGCAAGGTTTTCCTGCGAATGGGTTTTGAACAAGAAACGCTAATTTATGACCATCGGCGATTAAAACGTCTCCGACATTAAGCTTTGAAATATCACGTTTGATAAATGGTTCAACGTTATCCTTTAAAGCTTTTTCTCCATCTCTTGCAAGTGTCCAAATATCAAAATGGTTATCTCTGAGCCAATTTGCATATCGCCTGAAAGTTATATCCGAAACTTCTACAGGTTCTGTCCTTGCCAAAATATGTTTTGTGACAGAAATTGCTTTACCTACTGAAAATTTATTCGGATGTAAAAGAATTTTTAGGAAAATTTGTTTTTCAAAATCGGTTAAAGTTGTTCTAAAATCTGTTG
>CAZSYK010000162.1:0-2275 GCA_964610685.1 uncultured Eubacteriales bacterium | reverse complement strand
GTAAGGCCCGGCCATCGCCTTAAGGCCGGGGGACGTCGGGAAATCTGGACCGTTATATGACATGCGGCGTATTTACCCCGCGCTTCCTGCGCGGAGCATAATTAATCGAAATTATGACGGGTGAATCGAAAAGAAAATTTCTATCATGTTGGTTAAGCCAAAATCTATGTGAAGAGTGTCTGCAACAAAAGAAATGGAAATCTCATTGGAAAAGGTGGCTTACGAACCAACAACAAATCAGTGAAAAACAGCATGTCCAGGGAAATGAATGTTTAAATTTTATCCTGACAAATTGTATGTCTCTTTATAAAAAAAGAGAGAACATAAAACAAATGGTACGGATGAAATAGCCCAACCTGGAAAAACAGCATGTCTGGGAAAAATGCATGTTTCGGTTTGCCTAGACAGAGTGAAGGTCTTTGTTAAAAGCAGACGTAAAAAAGAAATGGTAAAGATCGTATTTATCTAGACAGAATGGACGTCATATTAAAAGAACCGGTTGCCCCCAAAATAAAATAGTAAAATTAAAACACATAAACCATGTGACAGCAAAGTTAAGAAAGGAAGATATGTAAAAGATGATGAATGTTTCGGTTGCCTAGACAGAGTGAATGACCAGAATAGGAAACGGGTAAATTTGCATATGTAAATTCATTAAGTTAAGGGGTTGCCCTCCATGGCAACTGCTGAACATGAGGACGCCGCACGCACACATAACAACGTTTTCCCGCGGCGCCGCACAAGGCGGCTTGGTTGCGATAAGGGGAGCTGCTAAAAATTATAGTCGGTACAAAGCATATGGGGCGTGCGCAACACATCCCCCGGCCTAAGTCAGGTATGACCCAGCTCGACCGGGCCTAAGATTTGCGAGCAAAACGTAAGGCCCGGCCATCGCCTTAAGGCCGGGGGACGTCGGGAAATCTGGACCGTTAGATGAAATGGCGATTTGTTAGAAAGGTTCTGGGGATATGATTTGCATATACTGCCTTGAAGAAAAAGATATCAGTCATTATATGAAAGCTGAACACGTTATTCCGCAGTCATTTGGGCTATTCGATAATAACTTCACGCTAAATAAAATAGTGTGTGACGAATGCAATAAGTTTTTTGGAGATAATTTAGAAATATGCTTAGCAAGAGATACTGTTGAAGGTTTATTAAGATTCGATTATTTCAAGGAACCACGTGATTATAAGGATTTAGGCAGAAGGAGTAAGTTAAAAGTCACTACGAGGGAAAAACAACCCTTTACTGGGCTACGAGTTTTTCATAATAAAATAGAAGCTACATTAGCTCCTCAAGTAGGCTTTCTCAATAAGAAAACCAACAGCTATCACTTCTTTTTATTAGATGACATTCCAAGCAAAGGCACTCTGATTGAAAATGATTTTGATATGAACAATAAGGAAGGCTTAATTATTCTTAACTGTGATATTGAAACAGCTAAGAAAAAGCTAAATGAGTCTGGCATTACTGATGTTTTTTATGAGCAAAGAAAAGAAGTTCGAGGATGTAATGATGATGTTCTTCGTTGCAAGATAGAGAGAGAATTTGATGATATTGTAATCCGTACACTTGCTAAAATTGGGTTCAATTATCTTGCTTATTGGCAAGGTAGAGATTTTATGCTTAACAGTTCATTTGACAAAATAAGGGATTATATTCGAAAAGGTATAAAACCGGACTATCAGCTAACAAGAATTACAAGAGCACCTATTCTTGAAGATGAACCTATTGATGGGAAAAAGAGATTAGGACATATTGTAACAATAAACTATGCTCAAAATAATAGTGCTATTATGGCGCAAATTTCACTTATGAATAGGGTTACATTTCTAGTTTTTTTGGCAAAAACATATAAAGGTATAAACGCTAGAATAAAAGTGATCCACTTCAGGTAAAAACGCCAGGAAAATAATGAGCCACTATCATCAAAAAATCTTGTATTATCAACACAACAAGGAACGGTTGATGTGCAGGAGGCGAAAGGGTGGCAATTGAAGTGGATGTTTATGAAAAAATTCGATATCTGTATGAGCAGGAAGGTATGTCTCAACGTGGGATAGCCAAGCATTTAGGAATATCCCGCAACACTGTCAAGAAATACTTTGACGGCACTCACGTGCCTTGGCAAAGACTAGGCGTAAGCGGCCGATATCCTACAGTAATTACCGAGGAAATCATTGAGTTTGTTACATCGTGTTTCGCAACAGATGAAGCGGAAAATATTAAAAACCAAAAGCATACAGCGAAAAGAATTTATGACCGCCTTGTT
>CAZSYK010000161.1:695-2285 GCA_964610685.1 uncultured Eubacteriales bacterium | reverse complement strand
CGCTTTATAACCATTGTGTTTTCCATGCTATACCTCCAGTTTTAAGGCAGTTTCACCCGTAAAGGTTTCCCACCGCTTGACGATTAAATCGCAGTACACCGGAGAGATCTCCATCGCATAACAGCGGCGTTCGGTTTGCTCGCAGGCAATGAGGGTTGTACCACAGCCGCCGAAGGGTTCCAATACAATCCCGCCTCTGTCCGAGTGCATCTTAATGCACCGCCAAGGCAGCTCCACCGGAAACATGGCAGGATGTTCTTTGTTGGCGCGTACCGTAGCAATCTCCCAGATACCGGCATAGCCCCACTTTTTTCGTTCCTCTTTGGTAAGTCGCTTTACAAATTTATAACTGTGTCCGGCAAAGGCAGATACCCAAGCATATTCCTGATCGTTGTATTCCTCTGTCTCTTGTCCGGCAAAGGCTGTCACATATTCGTACTGCTGCACCGGCTTATTGGTCACCAGATGATAGGGAGCATTGCCGAAGTTCATGCCTTGCTTTTTCCAAATGCGAATCCAAATTGGACGAAAACCATTGTCATTGAACATTCCGATGCTGTACATTTCCGTTGGCTCAATGAACTGCGTTCCTGTCGCAAATAAATCACCAATGTTCCAACAGATAATGTCCGAGTGCTTACAGATGTTCTTGATTGCAGGTCGCATGGTGTCAAACCAAGGCTCGATACCCGCTTTCTCATATTCCTTGCCCACACCATAGGGAGGTGAGGTCACAGCACATGCTGCATGAGCCCCGTCCATCAGACGGGAAAAGTCCTGCTCGCTGGTGCTATCGCCACAAAGCAAGCGATGATTACCCAATAGCCAAATGTCTCCGGGTTTCGTTCGGGTTTCACCGACGGCTTCGATGGCATCTTTTTCTTTATCGACATCGAAGTCGTCTTGTACCGCTTCTTTTGAGTAAAACTTGTTTAAGAGCACATCTACCTCGTCGGCATCAAAGCCGGTGATTGATACATCAAAGCTGGTTGCATCAAACTCTGCCATAATCGCGGCCAGCTTCGTCTCATCCCAGTCACCTTGAATTTTATTCAAAGCCAGGTTCAGCGCTTTTTCACGTGTATCATCCAGCTCGACTACCACGCAGTCAATTTCCGTCTGACCGAGATCAGATAATACTTTAAGCCTTTGATGGCCGCCGACCACATTGCCGGTCTGCTTATTCCAGATCACAGGCTCCACATAACCAAACTCGGAAATGGAACGCTTTAGCTTTTCGTACTCTTTATCTCCGGGCTTTAGATCCTTTCGGGGATTATATGTAGCCGGATTCAGCTTCGCTACTGGTATTTTTTCAATCAACAAGCGCTGTCACCGCCTCTCTATAATCCTTGTATTGATTGACATCCTCCCACGAGCCCTGCCATTTTCCAAAATGACCATAGGTCGTGGTATCCGCATAAATGGTGTTTCGAAGGTTTAGCTTTTCAATCATTGCTGCCGGTCTTAAATTAAATACCTTTGCAGCGTTCAAAATCGCAGTACTTATGTTCCGATGGTTGATTTTCCTCTCGCTTGCGTTGGTAGTTTCCTGCGACAAAACGCCCGAAAATAAAAAGAAAACTTACT
>CAZSYK010000161.1:0-685 GCA_964610685.1 uncultured Eubacteriales bacterium | reverse complement strand
GTAAAACGGCATCGGGTACAGTGCCCGTTCCCAGTGTGTCTACTTCAAAGGCAACTGGATCCGCCTTGCCAATGGCATAAGAAATACTGACCACACAACACTTCGCATAATCACTCCAAACGATGTGCTTGGCGATGTAGCGAGCCATATATGCGCCGCTGCGATCAACCTTAGTTGGATCCTTTCCGGAGAATGCTCCGCCACCATGAGGAGCAAGGCCACCATAGGTGTCAACCATGAGCTTCCTTCCGGTAAGCCCTGTGTCTGCTGAAGGCCCGCCCTCCACAAAACGGCCAGAAGGGTTCACAAGGATTTCTGTATCATTATCAAAGGGGAACTTCTCAAAGGCGTTCCATAACACCCAACGAATAATATCCTCTCGCAAATCCTTTGTCGATTTGTCTGCAATATGCTGAGCAGAAACAATAATTGTCTTCACGCGCTTTGCTTCGCCGTTTTCATACTCAATTGTCACCTGAGCTTTTCCGTCCGGCAGCAAGCCTTTGATCAGACCCTCTTTGCGCACCGAGTCTAAGCGGCGTGTAATCCTGTGGGCCAAAACGACCGGTAATGGCAGCATTTCCTGCGTTTCGTTTGTGGCGTAACCGTACACAGTGCCTTGATCCCCGGCACCGATGGATCCATACCAACTGGTATCACCGCTTCGAGCTTCCAGCGCCTTATC
>CAZSYK010000160.1:0-2294 GCA_964610685.1 uncultured Eubacteriales bacterium | reverse complement strand
GGATACGGAACCTGCTGCGCCGGTGGAAAATACGCACGGCATCAATCCGGGTGCCGCAGTTCCGGAAACCGCCTGAACGCCGTTTCTCCGGCTCTAGATCCGGTAGGTATTTCCAAAACGTAACCACGCTGAAGGGTTATAACACCCGTGGATGAGATCCTTTTCTCCCGACTCAACAGCAGGCATTATACGCATGTTATGGGTATTTTTAATGCCACCCCTGATTCCTTTTATGACGGCGGACTCCATACTAACCCGGAAAAGATTCAAAGCCGCATCCGTCAGTTGGCTGATGAAGGCGCCGATTTGCTGGACTTGGGGGCTGAATCCTCGCGTCCGGGGGCGGCTTCGGTGTCGCAGGATGAGGAAATTGAACGTCTGGCTCCCGCGTTTGACGCTGCGTTGAACACTGGTCTCCCGGTATCCGTGGACACCTGCAAGGCAGGCGTTGCTGCTTACGCGATTCAACGTGGCGCCATTATGATCAATGATATTACCGCATTGCGTCATGATCCGGACATGGCGGATTTGATTGCCCAAACAGGGGTTATGTGTGTCTTGATGCATATGCAGGGTACGCCGAAGACCATGCAGAATGCTCCCCGTTACGAAAATGTCATCAATGAGGTGTATGACTTCCTCGCCCGGCGTGTTGAATTCGCTCTGGCCCGAAACATCCGCGAGAATAGAATTTGGATCGATCCCGGCTTCGGGTTCGGTAAAACGGTGGAACAAAACCTTCTTTTGTTGCGCCGGCTGGACGAATTCACACGGCTCGGAATGCCGATTCTAATCGGCACATCCAATAAATCCATGATCGGCGCCGTGTTGGACGCGCCTCCCTCGGACCGAATGGAAGGAACGGCGGCAACCGTGGCGTTGGGCATATGTAAAGGGGTACACTGTGTTCGTGTGCATGATGTCAGATCTATGAAGCGTATCGCGCGCATGTGCGACGCGGTTATGGGAAAAGGTGGTAACGAAAATGGCTGAGCGCTTGTTTGGTACGGACGGTATTCGCGGGTTGGCCAACACATATCCCATGACGGCAGACGTGGCATTGCGGGTGGGGAGGGCCGCGGGTTATATCTTAAAAAAAGAACAGCGACTTCATACGATATTGATCGGAAAGGACACACGGCGTTCCTGTTATATGATTGAAAACGCGCTTACCGCCGGTTTGTGTTCCATGGGCCTGCGCGTTTTGCTTACCGGCCCCCTCCCGACACCGGGTGTTTCGTATATCGCCAGAAGCCTGCGTTGCGACGGCGCCATCATGATTTCCGCCTCCCATAATCCTTATGAGGACAATGGAATCAAAATTTTCGGCGCGGACGGTTACAAGATTCCTGACGCACTGGAGGATGAAATTCAGCGTCTTGTCCTGACCGGCGAAATAGACCAGGTCCGACCGACAGGAGAGCACATAGGCACGGCCCGAAGAATTGATGATGCCGTGGGGCGCTATATCGAATTTGTCAAAAATTCTTTTCCCAAGGGGATGCGCCTGGACGGTATTCGCATGGTAGTCGACTGCGCGAACGGCGCAAGCTACCGGGTAGGCCCGAACACTTTCGCCGAACTCGGCGCAGAAGTGATCGCCATAGGCAACCAGCCAAATGGTTTGAACATTAATGAGGGCTTTGGTTCCGTTTATCCTGAGGAAATGCGCGCCACAGTCATTCGTGAAAAAGCCGACGTGGGCGTCGCTTTTGACGGCGACGGGGACCGTATCGCGATGGCCGACGAAAACGGGCGCCTGATAGACGGTAATGCCATCCTCGCCATTGTGGGCACGGACATGCTCGCGCGCGCGGCGCTGCCCGGAAACGCGCTCGTTACCACCATTATGGGGAACGGGGGCCTTGAAAAAGCCCTGGAACCGCATGGCGGAAAAGTGGTTCGCAGCGATGTGGGTGATCGCAATGTGGTGGAAACCATGCGGCGGGAGGGATTGACCGTCGGCGGAGAGCCTTCGGGGCATATTGTGATGCTTGATTACAACCCGACGGGCGACGCCATGGTGGCGGCGTTGCAGACGCTGGCAATTATGATTCGACGGGAACAGCCGCTTTCTTTGATCGGACAGGTATATCATGAAATGCCGGAATGCCTGCTACGGGTGCCCTGCCGCGCCGAACGTCGTCCCGATGTGGAGTCTCTTGCCTGTATCGCGCGGGAAATGGAGCCGGAAATGGGAGGGCAGGGGAGGGTGGTCGTCCGCCTTTCAGGAACTGAGCCCGTAGTGCGCGTCATGGTACAGCATCAGGAAGTGCGGGAGGCGCGCCACTGGG
>CAZSYK010000159.1:0-2302 GCA_964610685.1 uncultured Eubacteriales bacterium | reverse complement strand
TCGGATGTGCCGATGGTGGAAGGCGATAGTAACGAAAAAAAAGCGGCCCGTACCACCGCCTGCCGCTAAACTATACGGCGCAATCCACCTTATCTTCCCCTCGCTCGTATTCGTAGGACTGGAGTGTTTATGTAAAACCTATCTCAACCCTTCAGATGATAAGAATGGTTTCAAGACTGCAAAACAGCCATTCCCGTGTAGATATGTTCCGGGACCACCGCGCGACTGAAATGCGTTAGTTTCTTGGAACACTTGTCGTCTTGCTGTTGTTTAACCCCCAAAGAATCACGTCATCGCTGTTGACGTCACCGTTCATAATGTAATCGCCAAACTTGTAGAGGCCGTAGATGCCGTTTTGTTGCATCCAGAATCCCTGGTCATCCGCTGTAATATCGGTATCCGTATATTCACCGGAAGCCTGATCGCCATTGCCGCCGTACATGGCATACACGCCGGGCAATATCTCTTTCTGCCCCACCCATCCGAAACCGAAGGGATCGTCGATATAGCTTTGTTGGCTGCGGAAATCATAGGTCAGTGTATGGTCCACGACCGGCACCGGCTCACGGGACATGACAATCAGGTGGTTGTGGTGTTCAATGACAAGGTAATAGGGCCCGGCCGGGTCCGCGCCGCAGCAGGGCAACGAACCGTCCACGAACTCGACGGCGCCATCATTATGCAGCAGGGCCGCCGCCTGCCACACCGGCCCGCCGTCGGCGGTGGCGCGCAGGGAAACCAGCACCCAGTCCACCACGGTGGGCGGATACCCGGCATCACCATTCAACAGGTTGCCGCCGGAATCAAATGCCACGCCTTCCGTGCCGGTATAGAACCACGGCGCAGCACTGTAGGGCTGTCCCGGGGGTGAATAGACAATACCCAGGAAGGGATCTTCGAATGTCTGCCCCGGAAGAATGCGCAGATCATTGAGGGTGGCATGCATGGGTACGTTATAGACTACGGCGCCGCCTTGATCCATGGCCGCGCCTTCCAGGTACACCCAGGTGTGAATTTCCACCGTATCCTCCACAAAGTGTGCGGTTACGGTGGTGTTGTCGGTGACACCGGACAACAGATATTCATTGCCGCTTGTGAAGGCGATTACGCCGTTTGTGGCATCCACGTCTCCCACAGACCAACCGGTGTTTGGAGTCACCTGCACCACCACGGAATCACCCGTTGCGCCCGCGTGTGCAATCGTTGTGTTCCCTGATACGGAACCGCCGGAGGACGGATCGGCAACGTACTGCACCGTATAGGTATTCGCCGTCCAGTGCGCATACAGCGTGTGGGATGATGCGATAGAGACAATCGTGGCTTCCGTAATCAGACTGCCTGCATCAGGAGCGGTAAACCAACCGTTAAAACCGTAGCCTGTACGCGCAGTCGTTGCGAGGGGACCGTAGGGCGTATTGTAGGTGACAGCCTTGCTTTCAGGCACAGGTGTGTTACCGCCCGTGGCGTCAAAAACCACCGTATAGGTATCGGCGGCGAAACTCGCGGTAACCGTAATATCACCGCTGACACTGGTGTCCTGACGGGCAGGGTTCGGCAGGCCGTCACTCCAACTCACAAAATGATACCCGGCGTTCGGCGTCGCCGTGACAGTCGTTCCATTGCCGCCGTAATTCACCGTCTGCGGCGTAGCGCCAACAATGGTTCCGCCCGTCCCGGCGTTATAGGTCAGGGTGAAGGTCTTGATCAGGTAATTCGCCGTCAGGGTCATATTTGACGTGACATTGGTTACGGTCAGGGGATTGTTGGAAGAGTAGGGCGACGCGCCTGAAGTCCATTGGCTGAAAATATGGCTGACGGGACTGTTTGCCGTAACGGACGTGCAAGCGCTTCCCGAGCACACCGTCTGCGCCGTCGTTCCGTTCAGCGTGGCGCCTGGCGTGCCATCGGTCTGGAAATTGACGGTATAACTGGGCAGATCCACCGTCGTCACGCCAATGTCCCCGTAGCCCTGCCACGCGCTGTTGGCATAGGCTCGCACTTGGTAGGCGTACTGTCCGCAGGTCTTGCTGCTTACCGTATAGGAGTTGGAAGGAACCGCGTTGTTGAGCGTCACCCAGTTGCCATAGCTGGCGATCTCTACGTTATTAATCGATATATCGTCAATCCCGTAGCCGGCTGACGCGAAACCCGTCCAACCCGCCAGTTCCTCGAAATTTGTCACAAACCGGAGGATACAACTATCGTTTGCGTTAATACCGGCAGCGTTTAGCGCCGCGTAATTGAAGGACCGCTGCGTCCAAGAAGAAACCATGCTTAGGCCCAGGGATACCCGGTCTGGCTT
>CAZSYK010000158.1:0-2305 GCA_964610685.1 uncultured Eubacteriales bacterium | reverse complement strand
GGCACTGAGGCCGACGCCACCGGCGAGTCCGTGAATGTAACGCTGCCCGTTGGTTTTCATAACATCGGCCTCCGCGTCGATACGGCATCGGATAGTTTCTTCCTGGAACAAGTCGGCCTTGTCAAGCTCTTCGCGCGGGAGATCCGCGTTGCCGACACATCGGCCAGTCCGGCGATCCCGCACGACACGTGGGAAAATGCCGCGCACACCCTCCAGGAGGCCCTCGCACTCGCGACGGCGGGATCCGTTGTCACGGTCTCAAACGGCGTCTACACCGTCGGCGCCATCCAATACATTGGCGAGGCGGTCACGAATCAATCACTCAACGGCGCGGGCAGCACCACGCTCCGCGGCGGTGGCGGCAACCGGCTCTTCACTCTAAACCATTCCGGCGCGCTTCTACGCGGTTTCACGATCGAGAACGGAAAAGGATCGCTCGTGGGCGGTGCGATATTCATTTCGGGCGGCGGAACGGTCGCGGAGTGCCGGCTGGTGGGCAATGGTGTGGGAGGCAACGGAAGCGGCGGGGCAGTCTACCTGTCGAGCGCGGTCGGGCGCCTCACGCGCTGCCTCGTCACCGGCAACCGGCTTCTAGACGCATCGGGCAGCGGGTGCGGGGTCTACCTGAGTGCCGGTCTGGTCGACAACTGCCTGATCGTCTCGAACACCATCAGGAGCACTGACGGCAGCGCGAACGGCAGCGGCGGCGGAATCTGCATCGCCGGCGGCACGATCCGCAACTGCACGATCAGCGGCAACACGGGGGGCATAGGCGGCGGCATCTACCGCAGCGGCGGCACGGTCGCAAACTGCATCTCCTGGGGCAACACGGCCGTCAAGGATAGCACCAGCGGCGAGCCAGACTGGTACGGCAGCAGCAGCACCGCGTACACGAACCTATGCTCGCCGGTCGCGGTCGGCGTAGGCGCGGTCACCGCGCATCCGATGCTCGACGCCGTCTTCCGCCCCCTCCTCGGATCCTCCGCGATCGACAACGGGATCGACGTCCACTCGGTCTCGGATACCGACATCGACGGCAGCGACCGCATCATCGGCGCCAGGATTGACATCGGGTGCCACGAGTACGATTCGACAAAAACCGACATCGGGATCACCGCGACAGCGCAGACCGGCCTGGGCGACACGTCCGTGACGCTTTCCGCCGTGGTTTCCGGCTTCGAGGCCGCCACCAGCGCCTTCGAGTGGGATCTCGGCAGCGGCACCTACGTTTCCGGCACACAGGTGGTCACGTCCGTCTTCGTGCCCGGAATCTACACCATCAGGCTGCGTGTTACGCCGGAGGGTGGCACGCCTATTTCCATCGTCCGGCCGGAATTCATCCTGATCTACCCGGAAAACGTTTATGTCTCCACCAACGGCGCATCGGTTTTCCCGTACGACACCTGGGCGCGCGCGGCCACAAACGTGAACGCGGCGATGGCCGCGGCCGCTTCAGGCGCCCACGTCTGGCTTTCGAACGGTCTTTTCTTTACGACCTCGACAATAGACCTCCCCTCGGCGATCACGGTTTGCGGCAACGGGCGCGACCGCACGACCGTCCGCCGCGGCGGCGGCGTCGGCCGCGTCTTCCGGCTCAACCATCCCGATACCTTGATCGCGGACCTGTCCGTGGAAAATGGCGCGGGAAGCGGAAGCGGGGGCAACATTCTCATCGACTCTTCCGGAGGTACTGTCCGCCGTTGCAACATCCGCAACAACAGCGCGCAGTCAAACACCCAGGGCGGCGGCATCGCCATCGTCGGCGCGGCCGGCCTGGTTTCCGGCTGCGTCATCTCGAACAACAGCGCAGCCCTCTCGAGCGCCGGATATCACGGAGGCGGTCTCTACATGTCTTCCGGCATCGCCGAGAACTGCCTGGTCGTCGGCAACGTCATCGACGGCGCGGGCGGCGTCTACATCAAAGGCGGTACTTTACGCAACTGCACGGTTTACGGAAACGACTCCAGGGACAAAAATGGCAGTGGCTACACCGGAGGAATCTATGCGACCGGCGGTGCCGTCGTGAACACCATCGCCTTCGGCAACATTGCCCGCGTGGCGACCGGCGGCACAATCGACCGCACCGGTGCCGAGTCGGTCTATTCGTATTGCTGCACACCGGTCGCGTACGGCGTCTCCAGCGTCGCGGAGGATCCGTGCTTCACCGATGCCGCTGCGCGGGACTTCACCATCCCGCGAACCTCGCCATGCCATGACAAAGGCCTCTTCCAAACCTGGATGGACGGCGCGTCCGACCTCGCCGGCAATCCGCGCGTCGACTACCGTCAGAGGGTCGACATTGGGT
>CAZSYK010000157.1:0-2307 GCA_964610685.1 uncultured Eubacteriales bacterium | reverse complement strand
GAAATATTAAAGAAATCTGATAAAAGCAGAATCCCTTAAAGAAATTTTTATAAAAGACCAGATAGTAAATGATCAGTATAAATCACGCCCTGCGCATAATAATAGGCCCTTTGAGCGGTCTGCAAGACCCAGCAATTATTCCCGGTTGGACCACATCACGGCATGTAGCCCATTCGTAAGCAATCGGCCTGGTACAGGTCATAAAATTGAATGAGATTTTCCACAGGAAATTGGTAAGTACAGAACTCTGCGAAGAATAAAATGGGTGAAAAACATGAGAACGGCAAATTACACTGATTTAGGTAACAACAGGATACGGAAGCTTCATTGTTACATGGTGACTTTTTTGTCATTTGCGATATCATATATTTCACGAATGGCAACATACACCATTAAGATAAACGAGAAAAGCAAGAAGGCAAAAACCTTTATAAAGTTCCTCACGGACTATGCTCAAACAAGCGAAGATATCAGCATAAAGCGCGAACGTGTACCCGGCCAGTAAAAGAAACATATATCATGAGCTCGCCTGCGATGATGAAACGTATCCGTAGTGCGGAGAAACATATGAAAGAAGGTAAGGGCAGGGAATATTCCCTCGATGAACTCAAAAGAAAATGGTCTTGTAATGTACCGGTTAACGCTGTCACCCGAAGCTGAAGAAGATCTTGACACTTTTATAAAATCAGAGAATAAGGCATTGCTTAAAAAGATCTTTTCCCTTTTTGAAGAGTTAAAACAAACCCCTATTCCGGCATAGGCACGCCAGAACGGTTAAAGTATGAATTGTCAGGTAAATGGTCAAGACGTATTAATTCCGAACTTATAGCGATATTTTTGACCAGATAAATCTGATATCAAACGATATCGCTGAAACTATTATGGACGAAAAAAATACCGCAAACTGATGAATATGGTATATCTGAAGATGAGAAATATACAGTGGTCCGGATGATGAAACACGGAGCTGATGAAATTTTTAGGAAACTTCTCAAAATAACAAACGGGATGTCTAACTCGGTCGTACCATCAGATACCGCTTGTGAATGTTCTATTAAAGACAAAGGGGCTTATAATGAAAACATTCTGCAAGCAATTGACCGGTTAATTGAAGAAGCAATCGTGAATTATGTTATCAAAGATTGGTTCGCCGATAAAATGGGTAAAAGATCTGCCTTAAATTACACCGGTAAGTATGTGAAAAACATCCAAGAGATTGTAAAAAAATCAGTCCAGCTTCGCAAACCGACTCTTTAGGAAGAAAAAGTCTGTACTCAAATATTGGGCTACTTTTCTAAAATCATATAACCAATTTAGAATAATTATACACTTATGCTCTATATTATTTTCCCATTAATTGTCGTAACTTTCTCACGACTTGGGAATAATACAAAAAATTAAAATATGGCAGGACCAACATATAGTGCCGAAAAAGAATATGAAACATTACGAAATGAACTGCTTGATGGTAGAAAATATGTTTTTGAAAGACCTATTTTAATTATCACAGTGGGTCTTGCTATGACCCAGTTTGTTCAAGAGCAGTATGCTGTCTGTTTTCCTTTAGTCATTATCGGTTTGCTTTTTTTTAACTTATGGTTTACCGTTAATAGAATGAGTAGTGTATCAAGGATTGTTGCATATATTCAATTAGTTCTTGAAAACAAGGATAGTAAATGGTATGGCTGGGAAACTTCTCTCATTGGTTATAGAAAATGGTTAAAAGCGAATAAAGAGGAAAAGATTAATCTTGATGATGAAGTCATATACGACAATTTAGGTTACTACCCTACTATCTATTGGATGCATCTCATTATAACAATTGGCGTATTTTTAATTTTGGCGATATTTACAATCAATTACTTTGAATGGGAAAACGTTGTCTGGAGTATATTGACTTTGATTGTACTGGTAGTTTTTATCTCATACGCAATAAAGAAAAGACCTGAAAATGCTAAAAAACTGATTGAAGAAAACAGGCAAATATGGAAGAAGGTTTTTGAGCAATGGGATGAACTGGGAGTGTAAATTGAACTCTGTCCGGTTCTTTTTAGATCGCTTTCAAAGTAAATCATATTTTTCATTAGATCCAATTTGTAAAAGCTTTTTTGGTCAGATTGCAGGTTCTGTCAAGGGCGGCTGAGCAGGCGAAGCCTTTGGATATACCCTTGACGGGTTCTGGAATCGATCTACCTTTGCTGACGGTTATCGAGTTTATCCGCCGTTTCATGCAGCATATCCTGCCTTCGGGTTTTTACAAAATACGCTACTTCGGAATCCTGGCTTCGGTAAACAGCCCGGGCAAAA
>CAZSYK010000156.1:1150-2326 GCA_964610685.1 uncultured Eubacteriales bacterium | reverse complement strand
ATTCACATCAAGTCCATGTTCGACCAAGACCTGGATCATGTCAGGATCTCCAAATTTCCTGCAGAGGATTCCAAGGGCGGTGAATCCTTTATTATTCTTGACATCAATGTCAGCACCATGATCCAAGAACAAAGTCAACTTATCAGATACCCCATACGATCGATAGCAGAGGCACATCAACGGGGTATCCACATCATCATCAAGGCTGTTTACATCAGCTCCCATGTCCAACAGATATTGAAGAGTCTTAATATCCTTATCCAAGATACAGGCAATGCTCAAAGGAGTGGCTCCATCAGATCGCCTCTTCATATCCACAGGACACCCATGCTCCACCAACAGCTTGATTGTTTCCAAACTATCAGTTTCCCTATCACAGGCATAATGAAGAGCCGTAATATTTTCATCGGTTACGAGGGTTGCATCAGATCCATGATCCAAAAGTAATGCAATCACTTCAGTACTGAACTCATTCTTCAAGGCTTTGAACAATAACGAGTTATCTGCCGATGTTTCTTGCGGAATCCTAGCTCCATGATCCAGAAAAAGCTGTATGATTGAGAGTGGGACTTCCTTATCATCGAGAATACTCACCCACACCGGAAAGTCGTCGAAATCCCACGATTTCTCATTTGGGTCGCAACCTACTTCCAGCATCTCTTCAAGAATTGAATACATAGCTTTCTCCATTTTCTTGACACCCAGTTTTCCGCCAAATTTCTCACAAATCTCAGCCTGCCAACTCATAGTTTTCCCCCTTTGATTGAAACGATAAAAAAGAGACACAGCGGATGCCATGTCTCAAAAATACAATTCATACTTAAAAGAATCATCGAGAAAATCGATGATATATAGATGAGCCAGATAGATTTACTAAAGACCCTTCAATCGGATGTTGTGCTTGCATTTATGCATATTTTTAATTTGGAGTCAAGTAGGTAGATTATTGCGGTATTAGTGTCAAAATTGCGGACAGTCATTACCCATATCCCTTACGCCAACGTTTAAAAATTCTTGGTCAAAACTGCTACCGGCAGCAGTAAATACAACGGAATCTGATTGCACTCGGGTAGACAGTCATAAATCAAGACATCAGCAAGCGATCAATAGTTTGTTCTAATGGACACCTGATAGGTTAATTCGATTCGATAGGCAATAGTATCTCTTTGACATCAT
>CAZSYK010000156.1:0-1140 GCA_964610685.1 uncultured Eubacteriales bacterium | reverse complement strand
CGATATAAATGGAGAATCTTCAACTGTTTGTGATCGGTATTCCTTCGGAACCGTTAATACCAGCTCTTTTTTAGCTCGGGTCATTCCAACATAGAACAATCTTCTCTCCTCATCCATATTTACAGGCTCTCCTGTAGGATTATAGCAAGGCCAGATGTTGTTAACGACATCGAGCATGATAACGCAATCAAATTCCCTACCTTTTGCACGAGTAGCGGTCATGATACTAATCTCATTCTGCCTTTCCAAAAAGAATTGATCCGAATCAGAGACAAGTTCTTCATTCAGCTTACTGACTTCCTCTGCTGCCTGCTTGAATTGTTCAGAAAACTGTATGAAATCGGAACCATACTGAATGGAATAGGCCAAGAACAGATCAAAGGGCGGATCCAATCGAAAGATGTCATCTGGATTTTTCGTTCTATTCACTTTTTGAAACCCTTTGAATTCATCGAAGAGAACCGACAAGGCTTCAAATACGGTCGTTGATTCGAAAAAGTTCCTGACTGCTGTATAAAACCTACTGTCGTCAAAATTCCAAAATATATTGGTAAAGCCTCCTCTGTTACCAAATTCAATTACCTGGGATAGAGAACAAAATTGAACACCAATTAGCTTGCTTGTCATCATATCCCGATATTTTGACCGTACCCCTTCATTCCATCGCAAACCAAGCCATGTTTGTGCAAAATCAATAAGAACATTTACAGCTGCTGCTGGTCGCATTTTTACATCGACATCAATCTGGTGATTTTGTAGACAGAGTAAAAGATTGGTAAAACTGTCCCCAAGGACTAAATTTATATCAGCATCAATATAATACCTGATATTTTTTTGAAGCATAAATATCTGGCAAAGCACCAATTGAGCCCGCTTTCTACTGAGTATTGCAACCCGCAATCCCTGTTTTCTCTTGGTATCTGCGTAATGAATCGCCCATTGAGCCAATTCGATCGAGGACTTTCCCTGTGCCACCTTTATTTCTGCCGATTCATCCTTCATCGGGATGACTATCTTCCTGACATAACCTTCCAGAACGTTATTTTTAATCAGTGATTGTGAATAGTTTACGATATTTTGGGGCATACGATAGTTTCTATCGAGTTGATGGGTCCTCAATCCGTCAAAATATCTCGGAGC
>CAZSYK010000155.1:1733-2346 GCA_964610685.1 uncultured Eubacteriales bacterium | reverse complement strand
GTCCGCTGGGAGCCCGCGCGGATCCGGACGCATGCCGAGGCGTTCGGCATCGGCCGGTTCTTCGACGAGATGGCGGCCTGCGTCACACGAACCCTGGAGCAAGACTGAGCGGCGCGGGTTGATGCCTGGAACAGGCGTCCATTCAGAGAATCCTGTCATCTTGCCAAAGATCATTCCGAAACGTATGAAACGAGGAGTCTGACCATGTCCGAACTGCTGTTTGCCCGCTATGCGCCCAAAAACCTGGAACCGGTGAACACCATCGGCGCCAAGTGGGCCCGCCTGCTCGATGCGCTGGAACTGGCCCCGACGGTCAAGGATCGTTCCGTCTGCGTCAAGATGCACCTGGGGGGCGGAACGGGCTTCACCACGATCCATCCGTACCTGGCGCGGGTGCTGGTCGGGAAACTGCGCGAGGCGGGCGCCCGCTCGGTCTTCATCACCGACTCGCCCGGCGCGGTGGCCGCGGCGGTCGAGCGGGGCTACACCGCCGAGACGGTGGGCTGCCCGATCGTGTCGCTCTCGGGCCTGGCCGATACGTTCGCCGTCAGCCACCCGGTCAACCCGCCGCTGCGCGACTTCACCGCCGTCGAGATCGGCGGCGAAATCATCC
>CAZSYK010000155.1:0-1723 GCA_964610685.1 uncultured Eubacteriales bacterium | reverse complement strand
TGTCAAGGGACACGGCGCCTGCGGGTTCGGCGGCGCCTCGAAGAACCTCTCCATGGGGTGTGTCACCCAGAAGACGCGCGGCCGGATCCACGCGCTGGAGGGTGGGCTGATCTGGGACCGGACGCTGTGCACGCACTGCCGGGCATGCGCGGAGAACTGTCCGAACGAGGCGATTTCGTTCGATGACCAGGGAACCTTCGAGGTCTTCTACCACAACTGCAAGTACTGCCAGCACTGCGTGCTGATCTGCCCGCGGAAGGCCCTGGCGATGGAGGGCGGGGGCTACCGCGATTTCCAGCGCGGCATGGCGCTGACCACCCGTGCCGTGCTCGACACCTTCGCGCCCGACCGCCGCCTCTTCATCAACCTGCTGGCCAACATCACGATCTTCTGCGATTGCTGGGGAATGACCACCCCCAGCCTCGTCCCCGACATCGGCATCCTGGCGGGGCGCGACATCGTGGCGATCGAGCAGGCGTCGCTCGAGCTGATCCGCACCGAGGATCTGATTCCCGGTTCGCTGCCACCCGGCTGGGAGCTCGGCGGCCACGGCCATCTCTTCGAGCGGATCCATGCCAAGGATCCCTATGCCGTCATCGAATACCTGCATGAGTTCGGACTGGGCAGCCGCCGCTACACGCTGCGCGAGATCGACTAATACGGGCGCAACCCGCAACCCGCAACCCTCGCCCCGACCCTCTCCCGAGGGGAATGGAGCAGACAAGGAGCCAAGAACCATGAAGACAGCAGCCTCGCAGACAGCAGCCTCGCCGTCCTACACCATTCACCGCGCCAAGACGCCGCCCTCGCTGCGGGCCGAGGTGGGGGAAGTCCCCGCCGGCTGGAACGGGGCGGAGGTCGGCGCCATCGGCGCCTGGCACCCCCGCAGCGGCGCGCACCGGCCCAGGGTCTTTTTCCGGGCGCTGATCGACAAACAGGCCCTGTACGTCCGGTTCGACGTGATGGACCGCCACGTCCGCAGTCTGCAGACCCGCCCGCAGTCGCAGGTCTGCCGCGACAGTTGCGTCGAGAGCTTTATCCAGCCGTCGCCCGGAACGGCCTATTTCAACTTCGAGATCAACGCGGGCGGCACGCTGCTGCTCTACTTCATCGAGGATTCCCGGCGGCGCCCCGAGGGCGGCTTCGCCCGCTATGCTCCCGTCAAGCCGGCTTGGATGAAGCAGGTCGAGATCGGCCATTCGCTTCCCGCGACCGTGCGCCGGACGATCGACGGTCCGATCGCGTGGGCGATTGCCTGCCGCATTCCGCTGGCGCTTTTCACCGCGCACCTGGGCGAGCTCGATGTCGCGCCCGGCGCGGTCTGGCGCGGGAACTTCTACAAGTGCGGCGGCGATCCGGCCTATCCCCACTGGGGCATGTGGTCGGATGTCGGCCGGCAACTGAACTTCCACCAGCCGAAACGCTTCGGCGAACTGATCCTCGGCTGATTGCCCGGCGGCGACAGGCAGGAGGGGGTATCCCGTGTCGGTTCAACCCAAGACCCTCGACGAGCATCGCGCGTATCTCCACGAGATCGTGCGGCTCAAGCTCTTCTTCATGCACGACTGGCTCGCCCGTCATCCCGACGAGGCGCCGGTCGATGTGCTGCGCAAGCGTGTCGATATCTATCGCAAAACCAACGCCAACCCGGGACCGCTCACCCCAGCGGTGCAGGAGTGGGACTCGGAGGCCTGGCAGGCCCTCGAGCGGCCGCTGCTCGCCT
>CAZSYK010000154.1:0-2348 GCA_964610685.1 uncultured Eubacteriales bacterium | reverse complement strand
GCCAAGGCCAAGGAACTGGCCGTGGTCAAGCTCATGACGGACCTGAATGGGGGCTTTTGACGAACCCATCTCCAATCGGTCACAAAAATACGCACTTTTCGGAACAATCGCAGTCTTTTGTCATACATAGTCTGGACAAAATTCAAGGCCAGACTTAAGCGTAGTACGTTAGTTGTCCTCAGAGGACCCCCCGAGGAGACACCCCATGATCAACAAGAGAAAATCCCCGCGAAAGGCCAGCCTCGAACGCTGCAGCATAGAACTCTATGCTGCCGACAAAGGGCCCTACGAGTCCCGTGTCGTGAACTACAGCGTATGCGGGCTCATGATTGAAATGGACCATCCTCTGACCAAGGGAGAACCCGTCAAGATCCGCTTCCGCCCCGAAACGGAGAATGCGCAGCGGATCGGCGAAACCTATTGCATGGGCATGGTCCGCTGGTGCGCTCCGCAGCAAGGCCTGTATTCGAGCATGTACGGGGTGGGCGTGGAGATGGCGAGCGGCGCAGCCAGAGACAGAGACAAGGAATCGCGGACGGCGTAAATTTTTTCCGGTCGTGCCCAGTTACGAAGGACAACGTGGACGAGGCGCCGGGTCTTCTCTCCGGGCCTCTTTTTCAGCCAAGGGACGGCTCCCCGACTGAAAACGCATTCCGAATTTAAAAATGCAGCACACAGACGCTCCGATCCTCGGGGCGTCTTTTTTTGATCGCACATCCACCTTCCAGGCCTACCCGGCCTTTGGCCCATCGCATCCGCAACCCTGGCGCGTCGCCTTTCCCTGCCCCCAGGTCTTTGCACCCGCCTTTACGACTCGCGGAAAATAGTCGTATACTTAGCGGCATTCTCCACAACCCGCACCGCAAGGATCCGTCGTGACGTGAACACCTACCAGGAGCTGATACGCCAGGCCGCAGGCGGGAACCAGAACGCGTTTTCCGAGCTCGTGCGCCGTTTCTCGTCCATGGCCAAGGCCGTGGCCCTGCAGCGCCTGCATGATCCGGCCCTGGCCGAGGACGCCGTGCAGGAGACCTTTCTGGCCGCATGGCTGCACCTGCCCGGTCTGCGCAACCCGGAAGCGTTTCCCGGCTGGCTGCGCAGCATCGTGACCAGGAGCTGCCACCGGGTGCTGCGCTCCACGCTGCCGGGGGTCCTGGTCTCGGATCTGGAAAACATCGACTCCATCCCCGCCGAGGACACGGACCCCTTCGAACACTGCGCCCGCTTCCAGACCCGCGACATGGTCCTGACCTTTCTGGCCGCCCTGTCCGGAGTCTACCGGGAGGCCGCCGTGCAGCGCTATCTGCTGGGCCGCTCCTACGAGGAGATCGCCCTGGCCCTGGGCGTGCCCGTGGGCACCATCAAGCGCAGGCTGCACGAGACCCGCGACCGCATGATGCGCGCCGTGGCCGGACAACACGCCCGGACCATCCGCGTCGGCTACTTGCCCATCTCGGACCACCTGCTGCCCATGATCGCCCACCAGCGCCACGACCAGGCATCCTTCCACGTCTGCCTGCGCAAATTCCTGTCCTGGTCCGGGCTGGCCAAGGCCCTGATCAACGAATCCCTCGACGCGGCCATGATGATGGCTCCCCTGGCCATGGTCCTGCACAATCGCGGGGTACCGCTCAAATGGGCGCTGGACGGACACCACGAAGGCAGCGCCATCACCGTGCGAAAATCCATTGCCCGCAACCTGGCCCGCGCCCCCCGGCAGGTCTGGTCCAGGGACCTGGCCGGGGCGACCATCGGCCTGCCCCATGCCCTGTCCACCCACGGCATGCTGCTGCGCTCGGTGCTCGGACTCGGCCGGACCGGCGGGCCGGGTCCTTTCCGCGCCGTATACATGAGTCCCTCCAGCATGGGCCGCCCCTTGAGCAGGCAGCGGCTGGACGGCTTCTTCTGCGCCGAACCCTGGGGGCTCATGGCCGAGGCCGCAGGCACGGGCACGGTGCTGCTCCGCTCCCATGACCTGTCTCCGGAGCATGTCTGTTGCGTGCTCGTTGTCCGCTCCGGTTTCGCCCATTCCCAACCCGGCCTGCTCGCGGAGTATCTGAACCTGCTGCATGCCGCCGCCGATTATGTCCACGCCCGCCCCCTGGAGAGCGCGGCCATCCAGTCCCGCTACACGGGCGTGGACCGGGACGCGGCCGCCTTCGTGCTGACCAGGGGATTCATCACTTTTCATGATCTGGCTCCGGACCTGGGCAGGGCCGAACAGGTCATGAACATGACCCAGAGCGCCGGCATGCTCGACCGACCCTGCGATCTACGCACCCTCCTCCTCGGCGCGAACTGATTCGCCGTCCTCCACCTTTCGTCCGCATCACGTCCGATCCGAATCT
>CAZSYK010000153.1:0-2357 GCA_964610685.1 uncultured Eubacteriales bacterium | reverse complement strand
TTTCGGTTAATTTGCGAATGGTTCCTGATTCAGTAAATGTGAGAAGTGACTCTTGATATTAATTCCTTAAATGATAGCTGAGGGATTATTTGAGGAAATTAATCTCGAATAGATACCTTACAGGACTAATTATTGGAATTAATCCCATAATCGATGATTTTTAAGGAGCAGTTTTCAGGGGAAAATAGCCCCGGTAAACATTTCTAAGGTTTTTATCCCAGGAAATTTATATCCAGCTGAGGATTTCATTATATAAACCTTAAAAAAGGCATTCTTTTACTCTTCCGGTATACTAAGGGGAAACAAAGCTAATTACTTTTTCCCTTATTAAATTATAAACCAGCCATTTTTGCATCAATACTGAATTAGTCCCGAATCAGCCTGACCGGTCCAGGCAAATCCTGGCTGATTTTATCTATTTTATTTTGAGACATTACTGCCATTTTACCTATAAACGTTATCATAGAATAATCTGTAATCTAGTAAAACTGTAATTGAATAATTTGTGATCGGATAAATCTGTTTTGGGTCATACGGGATATGATAAAGGAAGGGATAAGTGTTTTTTCCTGTTCCTTAAATTAAAGAGCGTTCCCCGGTAAAGAAAGGTCTTTTACATTAAAACCGCGCTGTTCAAGGTATTCGCGTGTCCACCCTGTAACGACAACCGGGGAGTTATGCAGGTCCTTCATATTTTCACAGCCACAGAGAAACATCGCAGCTTTGAATTCTTCAAGCATGCAGGAAAGTACTCTGACAACTGATTCTTTCCCTTCAAGGGAAGGTCCTACAAACGGCAGGGCAGCACTTGCCGCACTGGCTCCGAGAGCGATAGACTTTGCAATGTCAAGCCCGTTTCTTATGCCGCCGGTTGCGATAAGAGGGAGAGAAACTCTTGATTCTATCAGGCTGGCAACAGTCGGAATTCCAAAATCCCAGAAAAGTTCCCCGAGGCGTTCGGAAACCGAATCCCTGCTTTCTTTTGCCCTGTAAACTTCAACCCCTGCCCAGCTTGTGCCGCCAGCTCCTCCGACATCAATTGCAGAGACTCCTGCTTTCTGGAAGAGAATAGCGTCTTCCCTGGAAATGCCTGCTCCTGTTTCTTTCACGATCACCGGGGTTTTAATTTGGGAACATATTTCAGTGAGCATATCCAGGCAGCCAGTAGCATCCCTGTCGCCCTCGGGCTGGACCGCTTCCTGAAGGAAATTAAGGTGAATTGCAAGGGCATCAGCGTCGATCATTTCAATGAGTTTTTCGACCCCTTCAACACCGTACTGGCGGATCTGGGCAGCTCCGACGTTTCCGTAGACAAAAGCATCAGGTGCTTCATCCCTGACAACCCTGAATGAGTCTTCCTGAGCAGGGTCATCAATTGCAGCCCTCTGGCTTCCTACCCCTATTCCAACTCCCAGTTCTTCGGCTGCAGCCGCAAGTGCAGCATTTACAGGGATAGTATCAGGGTGCCCTCCTGTAATTGATGCAATTAAAAACGGAGCTTTAATGCGTTTTCCAAGAAAATCCACAGAGAGGTCAAGCTCATCCATATTTAATTCCGGAAGCGCCCTGTGAATGAGGGTTACATCTTCAAAGCCAGCACTGACCTGCCTGGCCTCAACCGGGCTTTCAGCGCAGAGCTTAAGGTGTTCTATCTTTCGCCTGGAGGTGGTGTTAATCATGCTTCATACCCTTTTATCCGGACTGATCCTGGTCCCTATGGATTCCCCATTCAAGAACCTGTAAATATTATCCGCTTTTCCTGCATTGAATATATAGGAGGTGATACTAGAATTTTTGCTGAGTTCAAGGAGTTCCAGAACCTTCCCGAGCATCCCGCCTGTAACATCAGTACTTCCCGAGCCTCCGATGCAGTGTCTAAATTCCTCAAATGTTTCGGGAGTTATTTCAGGCACCGGTTTTCCTTCCATATCAAGCACTCCGTCCTCAGCCGAACCCAGGCCGAGCCTGGAAATCCCGAGTTCTTTTGCCAGATAGGGAACAATCTGGTCCCCGGAAAGGATGCAGGTCCCCAGTTCTATGTCCATGGCAACATCCCCATGAAGTACAGGGACAAAGCCCTTTTCGAGCATGAGTTTTATGCTGTCAAGGTACATGGTCTCTATCCTCCCGTTTCTGCACACGGCACAGTCCATTGGGTGCACGGCAATAGCCCTGACTCCGAAACTGTTCAGGGCACCCACTACTTTTGAAGCGAGTTTTTTCACGGATTCATGGGTTACGATCGCCCCTTCGGGATCAAATGTCCTGTCAAGCCCGTATTTTTTGGCATAGGTGTGCCCGAAAGACCCGGCTCCGTGGACTACAATCATTTTTCCCCAGAAGCCTGAAACTTCCTG
>CAZSYK010000152.1:839-2374 GCA_964610685.1 uncultured Eubacteriales bacterium | reverse complement strand
CCTTCCATGTAAAGGGGGTGATGCAATGACTGCGGAAAAACTCTACACCCAGGAAGAGGCGGCAACGCTGCTTTCCATAGCACCTAAAACCCTAGGCGATTGGCTCCGGTCCGGAAAGATCGTAGGAACGAAGATCGGGCGGAAATGGATGATAACCGAAACGGACCTTGAGGACTTCATAAAGAAAGGGCGGGTGATACGGCAAGAGGAACCGAAGGAAGAGGGGCACGGGAAATAACCGAGGGAGGCCGCTCCCGGCAAGGATAGACGGTCTCCCTCACGACCAATCCCCCAAAGGGGAGAATGGAGGAGAAAGCATGATAGCACGGAAATGGGAACAGATCAAACTGCAAGGCAGGGAGTACAGGGTAAGGGTAGGGCTGCCGGATGACGGCCAGGGGCGTTATATGCCCAGGGATAAATACGGCTTTGTCTCCTATCTCCGGTTTGAAGACAACTCGAATATTTCCTTTCACGAGAGAAACGGCGTCTTTGTGGGAACGTCCTACAGCCGCCTTTTCAGCGTGAATGCAGTACCAAGGGTCTTATCAGGGAAGCTCACAGCGGTTGCCTTTTTAGAAGCCGGGGGGCTTCCGTTGGCTTACAGGATGATTGGTATTGAACTGAACCGAATAAGCCTTCAGAAAGGAGACCTGGTGGTATGATCGACATAATGGAAATGATTCGGAAAAATGATTTCCATCTCCCTGGGGGCGGAAGCTATAGCTTTTCGGATGCTGTAAATGGGCTTACTGTGGTTCTTACAATGAACCGGTCTTGTACTGAAAGGGTGAAGAGAGACCTGACCGAGATCATTCACCGATATTTTCAGAGCGGGCACGTCAAGGCCTTCCGAGTAAGGAGCAGTTCTGATGATTCCATTCCAAAGCCAAAGATATACCGTGGCATAGGGTCAACAGAAATGAGCTTCCCTGATGGGTCAAGAATTATTTTGTTACAGGACGGGAGCTGCTACCCCTTCCCGGCCGTCTGTGGTTATAGCGGATGGGTGAAAGGAAAAAGGGCAGAAGAGTACAAGGCTTACAAATTTTTCCGGATGGTAGGAGAGGAAAGGGCAAGGGCCGCAATTCAACGATGGAACGAAAGAGGATTCCCCTTTCCTGTTGTTGAACCGTAACCTTACCGAACGACCAGCTTGTTTTCAGTAAGAGCAAGGGCACCCAGGGCGGGACTTCCCCGCCCTTTTTTTGTTCGGGAAGAAAGGGACTCCCCTTCCGATCGGCGGCAGGGATACCCCGCAGCTGCTTCACCCTCCAGGGTCATTGCCCCTCTTGCCCATTGGGAAGAGATAGAGGGCTTCTGAAGAAATGCCTAGAAAACCAGGAAGCATACCATCGTTCTTGTGCGGAATTCATATGGATTCAGCTGTTTTTTAGCTGCCCGTTTTCCCTCTTGGAAAGAGCCGGTCATAAGGATCGATCCCAGGACAGGGGCAACAGGGTGGAGCCAAAAGAGAAAAGCGAACCAGGAACGGCGAAAGATGATCAACTTGATCAGTTCCCTTCTCCCCGTTA
>CAZSYK010000152.1:0-829 GCA_964610685.1 uncultured Eubacteriales bacterium | reverse complement strand
AAAAATAATCTTATTTTAATAAAGCTGTTTAATCGGATTTTTTACCCTCTTTCCCTCTCTCCGGAAGCAAGATCAAAACCGCTGATGAGCGCATGGGAAATTATTTTTTCGGGAATGATACACAACTCCATAGAAGTACATTCAAATATGATTGATGGAAAACAAGAGAATCCCATGCAGTAACGGGCGAATCACCATGAAGAAAGGAAATGATCTGAAGGAAAGATTTAATAAACAAAGGCGAAAGGGTTTGATATTTATTAAATCCTATTTAATATATTAATTTTCTTCACTTTTATTTTGATGAGCATAGAGGGGAGGGGTAGGGTAAAATCCTTGGAATCAGCCGTTTTTTACAACGGCCTCGAGGGAGCACGCACGTGACCGCAAATTTAATAATAAGGGAAATCAGTTCTAAAATATCAAAAATATTTTTATGGTTAAAAGTCTCTTAAGATATTGCAAAGACTGATTAAACAGGGTCAAAATAGCATTTAATAGATTTATACAATATAGATATATTTTATCTATTGATGCCCCCTTTTAAAAAGGTCCCCAGTGTGAAGAAAGCACAGCTCCGGAGGATCGTTCCCGCCCTGGCCAGGGTGAAGAGAAAGAGCCTCCGGTACCCCTGGAGGATTGCTCCCTGCCGGTCGCACTTCTCCAGGGGATACCCCGCAGCTGCTTCACCCCTCCAGGGCCATTGTCCGCCCTGGCCAGGCTGCGAAGGAAGGGGCCTTCGGGGGAAGGCTGTCCCTTCCGATCGGCGGCCATGGATACCCCGCAGCTGCTTCACCCCCCAGGGCCGTTGTCCGCCCTGGCCAGGTGG
>CAZSYK010000151.1:0-2400 GCA_964610685.1 uncultured Eubacteriales bacterium | reverse complement strand
TCCTTGAAAGGGAAGACAGCACGGATGTTGGGCTTGGTGCTGATGTAGCCCACGCGGTCCTCATCGGCGCGGATGCCGACGTAGCTGACTACATCGTCGTTGCCCACGTATTTCTCGAACGGCCGCAGTTTTAGCATCTTCGTACACCAGCGCATGTTCGGTCCGGGCAGGTAGCCGCCGTAGACCGTAAGCCGGTGATCGAAGCCCGCCTCGGCGTTCAGCCGGACGATCTTCTTGCCAAGATAGGCTTCGACGCGATTCAGGTACTCGTAGGTCTCATCAAGCTCCTTGCATGTGTCGCAGAACACGTACTCCATGTCGGCGACCTTGTCCCGCATGATCAGGGCAAGGGCAGTGCTGTCTTTGCCGCCGGACATGCTGAGGATATGGCGCGTCTTGCTCATTCCCCTTTGCCTCCGAGTCGGCGCCACAGCACGTTTGAAGCTGCCGCAATCCCTAGGTGCCCGAGCTGGTGGAGCACGTCGTCTACGGCGGCTTCTGCGGCCTTCAGCGCAGCGGCGTCCTTCTCTCGAATAAGGATGACTTCCTGCCGTTCTTCACCGCTAGGTTTCGTGAGTGCCACGCGGAGCGCTTGGCCACGGGCAGAAGGAATGCTGCGGAGGCAAGCCGCCTCGACGCGCTTGAGTTTGCCGACAAGTAAGTCAAGATGCTCGGAGAAAACGTCCTCGTTCTCGTCCTGCCATCGGGAGGGTGGTTGCTTGGCCAGGACGCTGCCAACCGACTCCAACCATTCGCCCTCCGGGAGCGACTCGTCCATAATGCGGATACAGAACGCCTTGAGGCTGGGATCTGTCGTCCCAATGGCGACGCGCTCACCGCGTTCGGCGATGGCGGTGCGAGCGTCGCGAAGAAGCCCGGCAGCACCAAACGATTCGAGGATGCGCTGCCGCATGCGGTCCTGAAGCTTTGGAAACGTCTCGCCCAATTCGCTTAGCGACTTGCGAAGCATTTCGACAAGCTCGGCCGCCTGCTCGGGGGAGACGCGCTTGCGGGGCTCGATCGTCGGGCAGTTGCATGCGGCCGGTAGTCCGTGAAATAACAGGCGTATGGGCTCTCTCGCCGACAGGATGGCATCTCGGACGGCTATGCACGTCTTTGAGATACGGCGCGTGTTCCGGCTGTACTCCGGCAGCCGGGCAACTAGGGTGCACATGCGTTGTACGATGTCCATCAGTTCTGGCGGGCGATCGCTGAGTATAGGCACGTCCAGCGCAGCGGCTAGCCGGGTGAACAACTCGGCACGAAACCCTTCGATTCGGCAGTATTGGATGTCAAAGAGTTCAGGAGCTTTTGTCATTCGGAGGAAGGCATCTTTCCCGACTTCACGCAGGAACGTTCCGTTCTCATAGATCGCTACGTCCTTTTGCATCGTGATCGCCAAGACGGCAAGCAATACAGGGATGATGCCTTCGCGGAGACCATAGGGGGCCTGCTTCATCTCGCCAATGATAGACTTGACGCTGATGCGTTCATCGGGCCTATTTTCAACGATGGCCTTCAGTTTCGTCATGCAGGGGCGCATGTTGCAGGGGTCTGTTTCATCAGGAATGCCAAGAAGCCAGGTGTCGCCTTCCTGACGGTGTATCCGTGTGTTCATCAACGCGGACAGGTACATTGAGACTTCAGGAGGAGTCCGCTCTTGAGGAAGCCCGAGAAACGCTTGGGAATGCCCCTCAAACATAGCATCAATAAGGTGCATCCTTGCGGTTGCGGCTGCGGAGCTAAGCCATCTCCTGTTGATGAGTTCGTTGTGGAGTCGTGGGGCATCCTTATATGCTGCGGTGCAGAGGTCGGATAGTTTTCGTACGAAGCTGCTTCCCGGTTCGAGCATGAGTGCCTGTCCGTCATGGAACCACTCTAGATCGGTTGCCGCACCGCTCCCGTTGACATCTACGGCCTCTTGGAGGACTGACTGAACCTTCTCCTGGGCAAATGTGCGGTGGCGCTCGACCTCAGCTCTCGCATAGGCATCGCCGTTGAGTGCCCCGACGTTCGTTGCAATCCACTCCCAACGCAGCGCTTCCACTACGATGCCCTGGAGGCGTTCCAGGGGTCGTGGAACACCAATCAACCGAATGCGATGCGTGATCGGCTGTGCATTGCGCGCTGCTTTCAGGGCCAAGAGACGTTCCTGTTGAGTTTCACACAAAGGAACAATGATCTCACCGTCCTGGTCGCCAGATTGGGTTTTAAGGGTGTCGTCGAGATCACCGACGGGGCAGTAGTTGACCGTGAAATGTCGAAGCGTGCCGGTCTCAATGTAGTGTCGGCGAGCAACGATAGGACGGCAGTCTATCTGTCCATGCACATACGAGGCCACCGAGCAGGTATTGCCAACGGCTGTCTTCGCCTCCTCGTAAGCCTTCTCAAGGTCGACAC
>CAZSYK010000150.1:0-2420 GCA_964610685.1 uncultured Eubacteriales bacterium | reverse complement strand
TATCAAGCGATGCAAATTACGGTTTGCGTGAATACACACCAGATTTAGTGCCAACCCGCACAAGTAGGGTAACTATTACTGAAGGCATCTTCGGTGGTAATGCAGGAGGAGTCGTCTTTTCTGCTGATTTGCTTGCTAAAGCGACAGCTGAACCTGCAACAGCCACATTATCTCTAACTGGTGGCGCGTATAAACCAACCGATCCTGGTGCATCTCCTGATTATGTTTTTGACCCATATTTTACTTTTATGGATACAGACAATTACTATAAGATTGTCGAAACGTTGGTCTGGAACGAGACGAAGGATTTGTACTACGCTGATCTAGAAAAGGCAGTAACAGGGGCAGCACTTACTGGTGACAAGCTGGTGTTATTGTCTGACCTGGACTTAGGCACCGGCACTGTGGGAATCAACAAACAACTGACGCTGGACTTGAATGGATTTGACATCAGCAAGACAGCTGAGCAGAATGAAGACTACGCGTTATGGGTCATGTCACCTGGCGATGTGACCATTATTGGGGCAGGCACGATCAGTTCGACCAACGCTGAAGGGACATATGGGGCCGCGGCGAAGGTGGATGGGACCGGCAAGCTAACGCTAAACAGCGCTGACGCTGTGATGAGTGGTGGGTTCTTCTCAGTTCACGCCTATTTTGGTGGGACGTTCACACTTGAGGAAGGCACACTGACAGATGGGCTTGTGATCCAATCTGCAGGTGCCAAAGCGATCATCAACGGTGGCAGCGTAATTGGTTCAGGGACATCAGCAGCCATTTCCGGGAACGGAGCGGCGTTGAATGGGGGCACGACCATTGAGATCAATGGTGGTAGCGTGACCAATCTGACCGGTGTTGCGATCTACCATCCCCAGGATGGTGAATTGAACATCAACGGTGGCAGTATTAGCGGCGTGACCGGTATTGAGATGCGTTCTGGTGATCTGACGATCACGGGCACTCCAAGCATCAGCGGTTCCACGGGGGACGCCATCTTTATGAATGGTATCAGTGGATACGCGGACGTATTGAGTGCGGACATCAGCGGTGGCACGATCAGCAGCACGGGTGCTTATGCACTACGAGAAACCTCGGGGCGCACGAGCAGTGTGGCAATCACGGGCGGTGTGTTCACTGGCAGCTCGGCAGCAGTCTTGTTTGAGACAGTTGACCCGGCGATCCTGAAGCTGACGGGTGGTGCATACAATGTAGACCCGGCAGTCTTTGTTTTTGCGCCTTTAGGAACCTATAAAGATACGGATGATTTGTATCGGATTGGATTAATGGGCCTGGTCTGGAACGAGACGAAGGATTTGTACTACGCTGATCTAGAAAAGGCAGTAACAGGGGCAGCACTTACTGGTGACAAGCTGGTGTTATTGTCTGACCTGGACTTAGGCACCGGCACTGTGGGAATCAACAAACAACTGACGCTGGACTTGAATGGATTTGACATCAGCAAGACAGCTGAGCAGAATGAAGACTACGCGTTATGGGTCATGTCACCTGGCGATGTGACCATTATTGGGGCAGGCACGATCAGTTCGACCAACGCTGAAGGGACATATGGGGCCGCGGCGAAGGTGGATGGGACCGGCAAGCTAACGCTAAACAGCGCTGACGCTGTGATGAGTGGTGGGTTCTTCTCAGTTCACGCCTATTTTGGTGGGACGTTCACACTTGAGGAAGGCACACTGACAGATGGGCTTGTGATCCAATCTGCAGGTGCCAAAGCGATCATCAACGGTGGCAGCGTAATTGGTTCAGGGACATCAGCAGCCATTTCCGGGAACGGAGCGGCGTTGAATGGGGGCACGACCATTGAGATCAATGGTGGTAGCGTGACCAATCTGACCGGTGTTGCGATCTACCATCCCCAGGATGGTGAATTGAACATCAACGGTGGCAGTATTAGCGGCGTGACCGGTATTGAGATGCGTTCTGGTGATCTGACGATCACGGGCACTCCAAGCATCAGCGGTTCCACGGGGGACGCCATCTTTATGAATGGTATCAGTGGATACGCGGACGTATTGAGTGCGGACATCAGCGGTGGCACGATCAGCAGCACGGGTGCTTATGCACTACGAGAAACCTCGGGGCGCACGAGCAGTGTGGCAATCACGGGCGGTGTGTTCACTGGCAGCTCGGCAGCAGTCTTGTTTGAGACAGTTGACTCGGCAATTCTGAAGCTGACTGGCGGCGATTACAGTCACGACCCGGCTGAGTTCGTATTCATGTCGTATGTAACAAATCAAAACCTAAGCGATTATCGCTGGTACATTTCTATGGCTCCCGTAATGGAAGATGTTACCCCTGCAGAAGGTGTTGTGATGCTGACAGCTAATGATACCTTTATCCTCACAATTGATGCAGCAGATGACAATCTAACCGAGCTGGAGATTGACCACAGCTTTGAA
>CAZSYK010000149.1:0-2425 GCA_964610685.1 uncultured Eubacteriales bacterium | reverse complement strand
GCAGATTCACATAGCTCCAATGAGCCGGATCGACGGTCTCGAGCGCATCGCGGGCCGCAGCCAGCGAGGCAAAATCCCCGACCGAAGGCTCGTCTCGCAGCAGATAGCCGGCCAGTGCCGGATGATGGCGGTAACTCTCGGCCGCCTGCTTCAGTTCCTCGCTCGGTCGGGCGAAGCGCGCATCCCCGACGAACAGTCTGATGCCTGTCTGGGCCGCCAATTCCAACGCTCGGGCATTGCCGGCCGGACTGTAGTGCATGAGGCTGTGGGTAAGTCCCATGTCGGCCAGCTCACGGAACCGGTCGATAGACAACTCATTCTCCGGAATGCTGTGCCACCCGAGGATTGGGACACGGACCGCCGGCTCATTGATGTCCGCGGCTGACGCCGCAACGGAACACGCCGTCGCAAGGAGCAGAACCGATAGCTCTTTCAGAAGATGCATCATCACTTCCTTTCGTCGACCAGACTCATTTTGACTGTTGTTGCGTTGTGCGGAGCGTCCGGTTTCAACTGCCCTGCACGTCGATCCTGATCTCTTCCCAATAATGGATGCTGCGATAGTTGTCAAGTCACGGAGGGACGGAAGGTCCGCACTGGTGTTGAGAGAAACGAGGTCGTCATGGGTGCGCAGGAGAAAAGCCGGACCTGTGGGGGCCCGGCTGTAGTGACGGTTCTTATGCACGGTTGGATCAGTCGTCGATCTGCCACCAGTCGCTGTCGAAGTTGTGCCATTGCGGCGTGGTGATGACCATGTGGTTGACGGTCTTGCGTTGAACGCACTCGGCCTTCGCGTGCTTGCCATCCTTTGGCCAACTCGACTGACCGTACGTACACCTCGACCGGCTCGGTGATGTTGATCGTCTCGATGAACATCTGTTTCATTAGGGGTACCTGCGGTATGATATGTGCTGGAACACGGACCGGGAAGGATGGTATGATAAAGCTATGGTTACGACACGGGAACAGGCGTTGGAGATCGCGGCGAAGGCCCGGACCGGGCTGGAAGGAATCTACGGCCAGCGGCTTCGCGGCGTGTACCTCTATGGTTCGGCCGCCCGCGATCAGTTGACGTCGGAGAGCGATATCGACATCGCTGTGGTTCTCGACAGGGTTGAAGACCCCGAACATGAGCAAGCCGGCGATCTCGGCTGCGACCTGAGTCTGGAGTATGCAACGCTTGTCAGTTTTCTCTTTGTCAGCGAAGCGGATTTCCAGAGGGGACGTTTTGCCATTCACAGGATCATCCGAAAGGAGGGGATCGCGGCGTGAACGAGGAAATCGGCCTGCACCTCGATAGAGCACAGGACTGTCTCGTCGAAGCGGAGTTGCTGTTTGGAGAAGCACACTGGGTTGCCGCAGTCAGCAGGGCGTATTATGCGATGTTTCACGCTGCAACGGCGGCACTTCTGCGCAATGGGGTCGAACGTCATTCGCACCAGGGGATCATATCGGCTTTCGGGCAGACGTTCGCGAAGACGGGAGTCGTCGATATGAGATTCCACAAGTATCTCAAGGAGTCTTTCGATCTCCGGCAGGAAAGCGACTATCAGCCGATTGTTCGACTCACTGAGGAGCAGGGACGAAAAGTCCTGAGTTGGGCGAGGGAATCTGTCACAACCTGTCGGAAGCTATGCGAGTAACGCTGAGCTCCATTCATTGATGTTTCTCTGGTTTTGGTTTCCTGGGTTTCCGGGGCTTGTCGATCTTCTCTCGGACCATCTTGTAGTGCCTCTTGATGCGTTCTATATACTCGGGGTCCGTCAGGAGCACGCTCCGTACCAGCTCCAGCAGGGCAGGGGCCAGTTCGGTGGCCGGGCTGCCCCAGTTCAAGACTGGGCCCTGCAACCCGATTGCATCGTTGCGATCGCCGTACTTAAACCATCGCATGTAGAAATCCGCACTCTCCCAGCCCCAGGCGATGACTCCCTGGACCTCCTTTTGCGATGCGCTGACCGCATAGAAGAAAACGCGGCGGCAATCGCATCCTGGCTCGTCGCAGTACAGCTCCAGGAAGCCGTACTCGCCGGCGGGAAGGCCGAGATGGGAGTAGGGAGGCACCGTGATGGATCGAGTCTCACGCTCCGCGATTTCCGGAAAGTAGTCGTGAAATGGAACAAACGGCATATTGCCTTCCTTGGGGTTCTCAGGGGTTGGGCGGCAGAGGGCAGTAGATTGTGAACGTGGTCCCGGATTTGGGGGCGCTGGTGAACGAGACGCTGCCCTTGAGATATCGCTCGGTGAGCAGCTTGATGCTATAGGTGCCGAGACCCCGGCCGGGGCCTTTCGTCGAGAAGGACCGGTGAAAAAGCTGAAGCTGGACGTTCCGCGGCATGTGCCCCGGGTTATGGACCCAGAATTTCACGACGCCGTCCGAGGCGATGCAACCGACTGTCACTGTCTCGGCCGGCCGGCAGGCTTCCAG
>CAZSYK010000148.1:0-2436 GCA_964610685.1 uncultured Eubacteriales bacterium | reverse complement strand
CTCAATATGGGCAGTAAAGTCTGCCCTTTTCAAAGGCCGTTCTTTATAAATGGTTCACTGCTGTCCAAAATAAATCGGAATCAGAAATAGCACCCTGAATTTCCAGGGCTTTGCGGAGCTGTTTGGGACAGATTTGAAAACAGGTCCCCTGTTTTCCTGAACCTCGAAAATTAAATCGGCTGTCCAACTTCCTACAGGCTGAATTTCAACTGTTCCGCCTCCGGCACAATGGGCGGAGTTTCATACGGTTCGTCGAGCCAGGCCCGTAAAGCCCGATAGGTAAAGAGGTTCAGCCGAAGCATGGTCGCCATGTTGGAAAAGGACCATCCCGCTTTGGATAAGTGATGCAGCCACTTGATCACCAGCAAAGAAATCAGGGCTGTCCAAATCTGGATGCGAAGGGCGTTCTCGCTCTCTCCTACGAAGGTTTTGACCTTCAGGTTCTGCTTCAGCGTCTTGAAGAAGAGCTCGATTTCCCACCGGTCCCTGTAGATCTCACTTATGGTGCTCGCCGCGAACCGGAGGTGATTGGTGAGAAGAACGATATTTTCTCCTGTTTCAGGGTTCTCTGCCGTGATCCTGCGGAGCGGTTCCGGATATTTCTCCTCCATCCCCGTTCCGGTAAGACGGACAATCTCGTCGGAAAGGACATGACCGTTTTCCGGCAGGGGCCGGACTTTGTCCACGGAATAGACGCAGTTGTCCTTCATCCGGGTGACGAAGAAGACGCCCTGATCCGTCCAGGCCCGAAACTGGCCGAAGTCCACGTATCCCCTGTCCAGGGCCACGATGGAGCCGGGTTTGAGGGCAAGTTCCTTCGACATGCGGCTGTCGTGGGTCTTCGCCTCCGTGATGGAGACGAAGGAGGGCATGTAGTCGTCATGATCCAGCAATACATGGACCTTTACACCGCCCTTGGCCCTCCGGAATTCCGCCCAGGGAAAGAGAGACAGGCAGAGGCTGATGGTCGTGGAATCGAAGGACAGAAGCTTGTTCTTGAAACGGAACTTCTTCTTGCGGCATCCCATGGAGCCCGTGGAGCGGAAATGATCCGACAGCCTCCAGAACAGTTCTTCGAAAAGCTCCGCTTTGCGATGGTTGTTTGCATAGGAGAGGGTGGATCTCCTCGGAGGCTCCTTTATCCCCAGGTGAACGAGTTTTCCGTTACAGCAGCTGAGTCCGTTGACGATCTCCCGGAGAGAATCCGCTCCGGCCAGATGACAGAAGAGCATGGAGATGAGCTGCGTCTTCGAGCGGAATCCCTTGGCGTGACGTTCAGCGCCCCATTTGGCGATCAGGTTGTCAAAGTTCACTGCTGTGAAAATCTCAGAAAGTATTTGACTGAACAGGCTCGCAGGCTTTAGCATTAGTGCGCCCCCCTTTGCCGGTGCTTGAGGATTTTTTTGTGTTGGCGCACTAAGAATATCTCAAGGGCCGCTCTGGGGGCAATTTAATATTCTCAAATTCCTATTTTGGACAAGAGTGTTGACAACACTAAAACGCACCGGAGGCATACCCAGCATCCCCGCCACGACCGGTATCACCGGACGCACCGGCCCCACGAAACGGCCGAAAAGAACGCTCTTGCCGCCGTGGCGAAGAAAGAAGGATTCGCCCTTCCTCAACATTCCCGGATAGCGAGAAAACGGCCAAATAGTGACAAGTTTTTCCTTGAAATGATGCCCCAGCCAATAGCTGATACCGTCTCCGGCAACCGCGCCGATCATGGCCATCAGAAGAACGGGAAACAGGCTCAGGCTGCCTGTAGCCACAATCGCTCCGATACCGAACATGATCACCGTGCCCGGAACCAGCAGCCCCACCAAAGCCAGGGACTCAGAGAGAGAGATGATGAAGACCGCGCCGTAGGCCAGCCCGGGGTGATGGGTGATAAAGGCGAGCAGCGTATTCAGGTAATGCATAGGATGTATTGCCTCTCCGCAGGCCGCTCGCTCTTTCCAAAAAGTCGACCTGCACCTTGATTAAAGATATGGATGAATCGTTCGTTCAATTGTCTTAGCAGTGTTACTGAAAAGCGCACGAACCAGGCGCTCATGGAACCAACGACCAAACTGCCGATCATGTATGGGCGCGGATGAAAATAGAAGAGGCCGGTAACCTGGTTGACAACCAGGTCGAGAACCGCCGCCCAAGTCGCCTCAAGTAAGAGTATTTTCCTTTGGTTGCCTGCAACGAACCACAGCGCGACAAATAGAATCGCCAAAATACAGGGACCGCCTTCAGCAACAAAAACAGGCAAGCCGTTCAACAGTGGACGTGTTCCAGCACCGGAATGAATCCAGGTGAAGATTTCTATATTGAGAATCGTTGTCATCGAGACCCCTCTGAAAGTTTTCGCTGTCGCCATGCGTAGAGGGCAATACCCATCAGCGCCAGCACTGCGAAAGCCGCACCTGCACAGAAAGTGAAGGATGC
>CAZSYK010000147.1:631-2452 GCA_964610685.1 uncultured Eubacteriales bacterium | reverse complement strand
GATTGTCTTGGTGATTGTATTCAATTTGAGGAACACATCACTCTGCGTTGATCGACCAACCCTTCCGTACTCACCTTCCGAATCACGTTCATCAACGCCATAGAGCTCTTTATACTGCTCATCTGTTATGGCTTTAATCTCCCACAGCCGTTTCACCAACGAACGATATGGTAGCCACCATGTACAATGAAGTCTTGCAATGAACCGAAGCAGAACTTTCAGCTGTACTTTCGCCAGAGAGAAAGCTTTAAATTCCTCGAAGACCCGGCGTTTAAGCACTTCTTCGGGAAGCAGGAATTCGGCGGCAAACCAGTTTGCCTTGGCTTCTACAACATCCTCCTCTGGCCCATCCTGTCGACTTAGATGGGAACCAGTCTTAGTGAAAAAGTGATACAGTTCATGGGCGATCGCAAAAACCTGCTTATCGAAATAATCAGCGGTATTGAGCCCGATGAACACAAGACACTCTCCACCCTCCTCAGAGTACAACAGAGCAGCGGAGAATGAAGGCTTATTACTCTCTGCCTCAACAGGAATTTCGAGCAGGATAATCTCAAGCTTATCAAGAATCGTTTGGATATCGTTCGCTATCGGAGGATCATCAGAGAACCCGAGTGCAAACCGTTTATTTCTGGCTAATTCCCGAATTGATTCAATATCTTGAATGCTAAGCTTGATTTTCCGATTCATGCTCGAACTTTCTCCTCAGTAGGATCTGCTGACGCAACGCAAACATCATGCCAAGCAGAGTATCAACTCCTTCCTTCTCAATCTCATTCATACTTTCGCTTCGAAGGGCAACGAAGGGTCCCGAGTGTTCCTTCTCCATGAACATATCGGTGATTTCGAATCCAAGAACATCCGCCAAAGATTGAAGCTGAACTATAGAGGGGATGAAATCTTCCCGTTCAATACGTCCAATCATGATTCGATGAAGCCCTGTGCGTTCACCAAGCTCTGCTTGAGTCAGATTCATTTTACTTCGCAGTTCGTTTACCGTTTTAGACAGTTTAACTGCAGATAAGACTTTCATCCACGGGCCTCCTTTACCTATACTATACGTTATTTTAACGTGAAATGTAACTAATATTTGCGAAACTTTCAATATCTGCACATTTATTGGTAGAAATGTAATTTATTATTACATCTTTAAAAATGCTCTAATTCCTCTTTCTTCCTTGTATTCATCCGATGCATTAATACTACGGCTCAACCACTGAAGATACCACAACTCTGTCTCACCTTCGACCGAGAAGAAGAATTGTTTTGAAAGTCTCATCCTTACCTACTCCTTATTGTTATCGTTCATCAAGGTTCGGATGATTGGTGCTAGATCAATACTCTTGATTGCCCCATAGCGGTCCACAAAATAGTTTTTCATATAGTCCTCACTCAAGCGAACACCCTTTGCACCTGCAGTACCAAAGTCGGACAAGGAATAATGTGTACTGCAATGAGTCTCATCATCACGATCCACGAACTTGATCTCGTCCCTTCTGAACAGATTTGAATTCAGGAAAATAGGATTGTGTGTATCGAACACCAACTGGGCATTGTGTGTGTTCAACTCATCATTATGGAACAGTGTGATGATATTCATCAATGCCATCGGATGGATGGAAGCATCAAACTCATCGACGACCAAGATACCACCTTCCCTCAAGGTCCTGAGAACAAGTGGGAACAGGTTGATGAAACGGATAGTCCCGTATGATTCAAACAATTCCACAGGGATAGCAGCATGTTTGGAATTCCTGTTGAAGATTGAGCAAAGCTGAGCTTCTTCATGTTCTCCATCCAAGACATAACCCAAGGCATTGG
>CAZSYK010000147.1:0-621 GCA_964610685.1 uncultured Eubacteriales bacterium | reverse complement strand
CAATGTCTTTTCGATGAAGACCGACCGTTTCTTAGGTTCGGAAAACTTCCGAACCAACTGCATCGAATCAGAGCGGTAGATGACAACGAAGCACTTATCCAGCCACTGGGTAATCGCTGAAGGGAGCTTTGCACTGAACATAGTCTTGAAACCATTGGCAAGGAATAACTCCTCATCATGGAGGCTACTCTCAGCCAAGGCTGCCGCACCCTTCGCATTTTGAATATACGCAGAAACCAAGTACGGTTCTACAACAGTCATGTCCCCAATTTCCAATGTTGCAGCCTCGCGGACAAAGAGGGTGGTATTGTTCACACGAAGAGTCTCTTTGAGAACTTTCCTCTCATGGTCCCGATCCAGGAATCGTCCAAGATCAAGGGACATTGCATACTCAAAGAGAAGCCCCCCATCAGTGAATGCGATGGACAGATCTACTGGCTCAACAGTATTTAATGTATTGTTCGGAATCAGCTCAAGTGCGCTGGAGGCAGCATTGGGAGAATCTTTCACCTCAACATTTCGAATATTTCCGCGAAGCACGATATGCTTGAAGGTTTCCATTGCTCCGATGATGTTGGTCTTGCCTGAGGCGTTAGGACCGTAAATAATCGCCGAACTTAC
>CAZSYK010000146.1:0-2464 GCA_964610685.1 uncultured Eubacteriales bacterium | reverse complement strand
AAAGAATTGCTAATATCAAAAATTAAAGAGAATGAGAAATTTTAAGACACGCTCTTAGACTCTTGGTGGACCTGCATATGGATCCACAAGATTGCGCATTATCCATTCATGGCCTAGAGGAGGTTTACTTGGTCGAGTAATAGGGTAAGAACGTAGTCTACCATGATTTGATAGTGCATCTTTCTTGAAGATCTCATATGATGTAATTGGATCCTCAAGTTCAGATGGTGGGCGTTGTAAATGTTCTGACCAAAGTGTCTTCCTTAGCTCTCTAGCAAACTGATTGACTGAGTCCACGATTCCCGCATGGATTTCACTGTCGTGAGTTATACTCCGTTGGCATATATTAGCTGACCCGACTAATACAAATTCGTCATCGCAAATCATAATTTTAGAATGTACGTAAATAGGCGATATACCATTGTGGAGTGAAGCAATCACAAAATCTCCCGGATGGGACGCAGCAATCGTAGCAAGGTAGTTAATACCAATATTTCGCTGATACTTTTGATAGGGGCGTATTATACTCACAATGCCACTATCCTCAATATCACTAGGAACTAGAACAGCAACTTTAACGCCTCCTTTGATTGCTTCTCCAAGTTGATAAATTATGTCAGTATCAGCAGTTTGCCCCTTAAGAAGTGTTGGGTCACCAAATGGGAGAAAAAATTGATCCTCTATATAAATATAATTGTTCGCTGTTTTAATAGCGTTGAGATATGAGGCCCATATTGTAAACTCCCCCACAGGAGACCACGAGTATCCAAAAAACGTACTTGTTATACCATAGGTATGCAGTATCTGAACAGAATGTGTACCTACGCTTCCAAGAGAAGATACAGGAGTATTGATCTTAGGTAGCGGTGGAATAAGTGGCTTTAATCCTAATGTTCGTGTTGAGTCGTTCCAGCGTTCGCGGAAGGACCATTCTAAATCAGCTACAGCTGGCCCCTCAATTACGATACCAACGTCGTGGGTTGGTTTTGCTGCAGGATCTCTATTGGGATCAACATGTAGATGTAATGTGGTATCCCAGCGAGGTATCGAGATGTCTATTGATCCCATCATTGCCTTAGTAGCCGAGGGGTCCTTCAAGCAGACAAATTTTTGGTGATTGCTACCGCTAGGAGGAAATCGATTGTCTAGACATGCTCTCCAGACTCCACGAGTTCTTAGCCAAATTACACTTCTAGCATTAAAAGTATATGTAGATAAATTTCTACAAAATAGCAAATAGAGAGTTACTCCACCGTTTTGTGCATCTTTAAGAGTTACTAAAGCGTTTGAGCTTGGTATGGAATTCCCTAGGGTTCGTACAGCTTCCTGTCTCCACGCAGAATGATAAATTTCACAGTTTGATTTCCCGATCATGTTTCGAATTGAGTTGTGCCAGATTTTCATATAATTTTGGCCATCAATGATAGGGACTACTCTATTCCCATCCGTATAGTTGCTTACATTGGTACCCATATGACGAGACGCTGGTGGGAAAGATGAATTAGATGAATCAAATTTTATAAACCATTTATTACGAAGATCGTCAAGTGTGGGCAAGACTTACTCCTCCAATCTCAGATAGTAGCCGGCAAAATAGTAATTTTATAATTGTGTTGATGTTTCTGGAAAGATTCAGAGCTTTTTAAGTGATACTCGTGCTCTCTAAATGCAAATTCATTTTTATGAATATACTCATATACTCCTTTAGCAAGCCGTCCAGAGGCGTTTGAAAAACTTCTTTCCTTAACACGGATCTGAGCAAGACAGATAAGTTCAGGATCTGGAGAATTCTAAACTAGATGTAGTGCTAGATGCCTTATTTCACTCAACAAAATTGATTCTGTATATGAATACATAAATCAATTATCTCCAATACTTATCCACTCTATAGCCTTAATGTTAGTAGATCAGAAAGATTAAGATCCGCTGCGCGACTAGAAACTAAGTCAAAAGGTAGCAGATATAAGATTACATTTCCATTAGTCTTTCACTTTTTCTACTCTTATACTTCTTTGCTTTTTCCCTTCTACTTGGGATTTCTTCAACATGTTTTTTTAGCCAACATTTTGTTTCTTAAGTCCGTCACCTTAGATATTCATGTTGCTGCAACTACGTTTTTTATGAGAAATTTGATACAACACTTTTTTCTAAATTTCTCTCAACAAACTTGCTAATTGAAAATTAAATCTAAAAAAATAACGAAAAAGTTTAGCCAATTTTAGGTTTTTTGGCACACTTTGGTATACTTCTAAGTCCACATCTATTGCAAAAGTTAGATGTTTAAGGCTCTCAAATTTAGTTTTTTATGAGTCCATACATTTGAAAAATTAAGTCCCGAAGATTAATAACATGAACGGAAGCAAAGAAAAAAATCTATCGATTACGATTGATTACATGAAAAAAAGAAAAGAGTGCGAGAGGTGCGATTCGAACGCACGAACTCCTACAAGACTGGACTCTGAAT
>CAZSYK010000145.1:0-2489 GCA_964610685.1 uncultured Eubacteriales bacterium | reverse complement strand
ACATCCTTTCCCACCGCCTCCAGCAAAAGCGGAAGATGGTCCGTCCGTTCGGTTAACACAAGAATTTTTCGGCCTTCCCGGTATGCTGCCGATATATCTTCCGCTATCTGCCTGTTACGGGCGGCGTCGTTGACGAGGACACGGAAAACCTCCTGTATCGGTGAGTTCTCTGGTATCCCGGAGGCAATCAGGGCCTTCGCCCAGACTTCCAGTTTTTGCGGAGCCGATTCGGGCCTTCCGGCATTACAGCGAATCGGGCCGCACTGCATAAAAATTATGGGCTGATGGCCGTCGCGGCGTATAGGCGTCGCCGTCAACCCCATCACATATTTCGCCTTGGCCTGTTTGAGAATCTTTTCAAAGGAGAAGGCCGACAAATGGTGGCATTCGTCGACGATGATCTGGCCATACTGATCCAGAAAAGCAACCGGATACTCACGGCGGGAAAGGGACTGCATGACGGCAATGTCAATCATACCGGAAGGTTGCTTTTTGCCACCTCCGATAACCCCAATACCTCCTTTCTGAAACTCAAGAAAGGTTTCCAGCCTCCCCTGCCACTGTCTCAGAAGCTCTGTGCGGTGAACAAGCACCAATGTACTGATCCCCCGCCGGGCGATCAAGGACGCGGCAGCGACTGTCTTACCGAAAGCCGTCGGTGCGCAGAGGACACCGACTTCATATTTGAGCATCTCCCCCACCGCTGATTCCTGATCGCTTCTCAAAGTGCCCGTGAATGTGACAGCCACGTCCCGTCCAGTCAGGCGTTCCTCCCGAATCACCGGATGGATGCCGTTCTCCCGCAGCAGGTCCAGAACTCCATCGAGACAACCTCGCGGCAAGCCGATATGCTGCGGGTAATTCTCAGCACAGCCTATGAGTCGAGGTTTGTTCCATACCGGCATTCGCATGGCCTGGGCCTTGTAGAACTCAGGATTCCGGAAAGCCGCGAGCCGGATCAGACGATTGGCCAAAGGCTGGGGCAGGCCGGCTTTGGCGATATATATCTGGTTTGCCAGCACCAATGTCAGAGATTCCGGAAGCGGTCCGGCGATTTTTGCAGCCACTGGTGCGGGGCTTTGCCAGGGTTTGTCGTTTTCTTCGCCGGAAGCAAAGGATACATCAAGAAGGTGCCGGCCGCCGCCTGCCCGGGAAATGGAGTCTTCCACATCCCGCCTTGTCATTGAAGAAACGGATGCCAGAAACCCCCATTGGTCCGGATAGGGGATAAGCCGTTCATCCACGAATACGCTGCGCCCCAGTTCTCTGGGGTGTTTCTGCAAGGGCAGCGCAATCAGGTTGCCGAAGCCGCCTTTCGGCAAAGTGTCCTGATTGGGAAAGAGGCGATCATAACTGCCAAGAGACAATTGCCGGGTACGATCACAGGTATGGCTTATCAATACCTCACCGAGCTGACGGGCCTCACGGGCCGGAATATTCTCGGAAAAAAAGAACCAGGCATGGGCGCCGTTGCCTGAGCGTGAGATTTCTAGCGCCGCCGGAATCCCCAGCTCCCGGCATGATTTCATGAAGGCTCCGGCATCTTCCCGCCAGTCTGATCCATCAAAATCTACAGCCAGAAAAAAGCAACTATCATCAGTAAGGAGCGGGTAGACCCCGATGGTCTGTTTCCCGGCCAGGTGGTCGTACAACACCTGATCAGTCACCGGCATCAGCTCGCGCCGGGCACAGGCTGCACATTTCACCCGGGGTTTATCGCAGATTCCGGGCTTCCACTCATTTGTGCAAGCAGGAGAATAGCCGGACGTACCCCTGGCAGACTCCCAGCGCTTGGGAAAAACATCCTCCCGCCCCCGAAACAACCGGCGGAAAAGGGCTATTTTTTCCCCGGCGGTGAGAGGTGTCCTGGTTTGAGGGAATTCCAATGGTCCAGAAGCGGGTTCAGGGGCAACCGGCACTTCCCAGGAGATGCCGTGCCGGGTCAACAGCTCCTTGAGCCGGGCGTTCTCCTCCCGGAGTTTCCGCAGTTCGTCCCGACCGTTCACACCATTGTCTCTCTCATTCAGATGCATAATCCCCTATCAGATCGTCCATTGCATCGCATACACCCCATCCCCAGTTCCGCGCTTCGTGCCGGACCCGTTCAAGCCGATCAATAAAGGCTTTCCGCTGATCAGGCTCCAGTTTCGCAATCGCCTTCAGCGCCTGCCCGAACATCAGGATCAGGGCGTCGTAAAACACATCGTCCTCCATACCGCAGCTGCCGAGAAAATCCCTGCAGGATTCGCAATAGAACACCATCAGTTCTGCAATCCCTTCAGGATGACCTACAGCCTTCCTGTAATCGGAGATAGCCTTCTTGGCCTTTGAGATGGAAACGTCCTGGTTTCGCATCACATCCGGGCAAACCCAGCGACTGATAACGGCCTTGTAGGGCCCGAGCACGTCCTCGACCAGGGCAAAGCGGGCATGAAGAAAGAGCTGGTTCTTTCTGTCGGCGGCATAGAGATCCTGAATAAGCCCGAGCA
>CAZSYK010000144.1:0-2496 GCA_964610685.1 uncultured Eubacteriales bacterium | reverse complement strand
AGTAGACCGAATAATAATATAAGATTAAACTAATAAGAAAAATTAAAGAGTTTATGTAAATTTCTCCACTGGAAATTAAGGGATGACAAAATATAACTTCTAAATTTCAGTTTGGGAATTGATCCATAGTTTCATTTTCTCCAATAATTATTCTTGGCAATAAAACCCCTTGATTTTATATTTGCATCATTCCTAAAGGACCTGAAAATTCTTTGAATAACACACACAAATAACACACTAGAAAACATGAAATCAATGCTAGGGTAATCCTTAGCAATCTTTTTCTCACTTTTTACTCCTATTATCAAATCTTTCCTCTATATACATCATAATTATAATATATACAGTAGATACAATAAGCGTTTTTCCCGAAGGATAATCACTATCAACAAAATAACTCGCAATAATAAAATAAGGAAGGACATAAAGAATAACTAGACGAGCAATCACCAACATAATTTCAATTCTTACTTTCCAAGTTATTTTTGGCTTGTCCACTTAGGTCACTTTTATACCTTCTTCATAATTAGTTAAGGGGTGGAAATACCAATGAGTACATTGTAAAAAAATTAAACGTTTTTAAATAATACTCAGGATCTTCTGCTTTATGTCATAAGAATCAATTCTTTCAATTTCATATTCAGGCTTAACAAAATCTAGTTTTTCCTTTTTGCTTGTGAGGTAATGAGCTAACTCTCTTACTTTCAGAAAAATAGCATAATCCAAGAAATTTCGTTGAAAGATCTGCATCGAGGTTATGTCTACTCCTTGATGACAAGTTATGAATCTTCCAGTCCTACAGTTAATAGTTAAAATATAAAAATAATTTCGGAAAATAAATAATAAGTGAAAGAGATACGCCTGAAAAGTGCAGAAATGAAACCCAGAGCTTTAACTTCTTGTGTCCTGTTGTCAGCCCTAGTACTTCTCTTGCCATCTACGGCAGCTCAGGAGCTGAATATAGAAAAGCGAACACAGAATTAAAGTAGAAGATATCTTGAAACATGCTCAATTAAATTCGAGAATTCACATATTCGAGTGCTTCGTCCATGCTTACACTTTTCTTTCCCATGATGAATTCAATTAACTCACTTTGAGATAGTTTTCCATGGGATTGACCGCAGATGTGTCCTGCCTTCAATCCAGCGTGGTCGTGTGCTCTGATTCTTGGTGCAAGCCTGACTATTTCGCCTGCTAGATGTTGGGACATCTTTGCCTTTGCTTCGGCTCCTTGGTCTATATTATTATATACTGCCCTTAAATCTCTCAATGCACTTCTCACAGCTTCGACATGTTTTTCCAACAGCTCTATTTCAGTGCCTAATGGTATTACGCCCACTTTGCTTTCAATTATGGCTGTGGTTGGAGCATTTTTTAGGCATGTAGCCAGATCTATACCTGCCTGTTCGAGTTCTTCCAGTGTAGCGTTACCACTTTGAAATTCTGTTATAACTGCAGCGTCAATAGCCTTTCTGTATATTGCAGCCAGAAAATGCCCGCGTTTCTTTAAAAAATTCAATTTAGCCTCGTGCTGTGCAGCATCGAACTTCTTAGATCTTCCAGACTTTTCTGCCATGTCCTAAAAATATTACTTTTTAAGATATTACGGTTCCTATTTAATTTGAAACTTTATATAGTCAGGGTTGCAGAAAAAAATAGCAATGCTTCATTTCGTCTCTAGATTCTTACCCTTAAGCTTCTCAAGCAGAATCGATACTCTTTCCTTTGCATCTTCTGTCTCTTGAACATTCCTGTCAATTGTAATATCCAGGATATCTCCTTCCTTGCTAGCAGGTAATAAAAAGAGTGGGATGTTAATTTTAACTGACTCTTCATCCCTTACAAGCAAGACTGCAGTACCTTCTTCTACTCTGTCAAGAGTGACTTTGAAGCTCTTCATTTCATTTCTCCAGTTTTGAGACCAGCTCTCCACTGTCATCGTAGAGATATGCTGTGTCACCATCATTATTCAGAATAGGATCGTCTAATTGCCAGTAAAGTTCAGTGGCTGAGTTTGTGCCTTTTCCAGTAAATACAGTTACAGTAGATCCTGCATTCAAGGTGTAAAATGGAAACGTATAGGCATGTTTATTGCCTTCATCTTCAATTTTCCAACCACTCAAGGAAACAGGAGAAGATCCTGTGTTTGAGATCTTAATCCATTCATCTTCGAGGTTGAGGTCACTAACATAGACAGTTGATTCTGTTGAGTTTGAGGTTATATCTTCATTGGGTTCTGGTGTCCCAGTTTTTGAAGCTGCAGAACTGTAAGCTCCGTTTCCACTGGAAGTAGTCCCGGATTTCTCAGTCGTAACCGTGTAAGTTGAACCGTCTGTTGTGACTGTAATTGTGCCATCCAGGTCAGTTCTGTATACGGTTGAAGCTTTCTGCAGTCTGTCAAGGATCTCAGAATGGGGATGCCCATAACTATTTCCTGCTCCTACTTCGATTACACTTACTTCAGGACTTACAGATGAAATGAAGGTTGGTCCACTA
>CAZSYK010000143.1:0-2500 GCA_964610685.1 uncultured Eubacteriales bacterium | reverse complement strand
GGGAATATCTCATCATCTGTGTAGGCATTTATCCCACCGTAAGTAATAAGTCGATTATATGCGTCGGTATTTTTATCCCCGCATGTAATCATTTTATCGTACCCCCTCTCAAAAAACATGCAATAAATCTAAATTCAGTATAACCATATAATGTCAAGTAAGAATACATAAAGTTATTTGTTTCTATAAATAAATAATATTTCATATATATCTGCTAAAATTATTTCGAAAATAGAATAAAGAACTTTGGAAAAGTCTGTTTGGTTACATACCTTCTAAGGCTCTTTCGAACCTTTCTATGATAACCGAAAAAACGTGTTGCTAAGGGAAGGGATAAAACGACCTGTTCCATTACGAGAAAGCTTGACGATTCATTCACGTATGCTCCAACAATACGAAGGTTTAAAACTATTCAATTATTTTGCAATGTTGTTATTGGAATTTCTGAAGGATTTTTAGCCGAGGGTTAAAGGATGCATTGGTTTGAACCCTCCTACTTAATTGAATTACGAAGGAGGTCTATAAGTGACTTCAGTGGACAAGCCAAAAATAACTTGGAAAATGAGAATTGAAATTATATTGGCGATAGTTCGTATAGGTATTCTTTATGCCCTCCCTTTTTTAATTATCGCAATTTATTTTGGAGATGGGGAGTATCCTTCGGGAAAAACACTTATTATATTCACTATGTACACTATAATCGTAATATACATAGAGGAAAAATTTGGTAATAGTGGTAAAAAGTGAAACCTGTACGTACGAAGCACTTTAAATATGCGTAAACTATACGTATAAAATACGGTTAAATGTAAAAAATGATACATAATGTAGACATATTTTAGAGAACATCCAGAAAAGGATTAAATAAAATTTAAATGTTACTAGCAGAACAGTCACAGTATTTAGGTCTTAGTGGTGTGAATCTCAGGGTCCCCTTTCAGGCACGTAAACACCTCAAAAAAATTCTGAAGTTTAATTGTGGGATTAGTTTTCCCCGCCGCTCTCATCGTCGATCTGCTATATGTGTGTAGAAGGCTCAATTTAATACAAGTGTCATGAACATACTCCGTTGCTTACAGAGAGAGGTATGCAAGTGAGATTTTAATTATCTATTCTGAGATAAATTATCTAAGGGTTTTACGACATATTATCTGTAATAATCTTGTATGCTTCAAAGGTTATGTTAAAATCCGATTCTTATGCACCAACCTGATTCGAGTGTTTGACTAAAAAAATTGAATTAAAATTAACTACTGGCTTAAGTAGTTGGTAAAGGAGTCGATTGGCGTTTTTAAGGATTCACATACATATATTTAAAAAGGAAATTTAATTGAGATTAATTCGCGATTACTTATTAGAATAATAATAAATTATATGTCTCGAGATCCTGAAGAAAGAATAGAAACGCTATTAATATAAAACTGTTGTTTGACTTTAAAATGTTTTATGTGAAAATATCTTTCTTATTAGAACAATTTTTTGTGTAGTTAATTTAAAATATTTATGGAGATAATTGATTAACTGCTGTGATAACTGGAAATTGTAATTCGAAAAGGATTTGATTAATATCAGCTAGTTTTCAGTGAATCATTTTAAATGTTGAATACCCTAGAAGAGGTTAAAATCTTTAAATATGTATATTTTTCAAATCCTTTCAATGGAGACTTATTGGTAGGAAGGAGGAATGAAAGAAAGGAAATTATCAGTTATATCTGAGAATAGAGTCCTTGTGACTCAGAGAATTTAGTATTGCGAACAAAGGAATCAAAGGAATATTCTTTGTTAACTGCGGAAGGATTAGAGAACCTTCTACTTAGTACAAATAGAAAATTTCGAAAGTGAAAGCTGGTGAATAGGACCTGAAAAATGGGAATTCCATGAAGGTTAACCGTATCCTAAAACATAATATTAAAACCTAAAACAAATTTCTAAATGCATGGCTGATTAAGGAGTTGAATTTATGACCCACCATAAAGAAGAAAAGAAGACGGAACCAAAGAAAGAAGAAGCCAAAGTCGAACCTATACACCCCTCTGAACAGAGAGGCGGTAAAAAGAAAGGTCTTTTGGACACCTGCAAGTAAGTGGGCTCCAATTTGATAGTTTGAGGTGAGTTTTTTATCAAAAATCTGAAAAACGGGTACACCTCTCATTTTTACAAAAAAGTGCAAAGATTCTTATGCATCTAATGAGCCTACCCCAAAACTTAAAATTTGCCTTCTTAAGTTCCCGCATTTGAAGTGACCAACCGAGCTTCAGATCGTTAAAGCAATCTAGATAATTTTGAGAATTGAGATTAAAACTGGCTTTTGGGATGAGCTCATCAATTAAAAAGCAAATATTACACAAAAGAACCGTAAACAACAACCATATTCCTTCTCAAAATTAATATGAAAATTTATATTAATTTTATTGTTGAGAAGGATAGGGAAGAATTAAATTAAATCAGTAAGCTTATTTTTAAATTCTTTAGTTATTCTGCGACTCTCATTCAACCTTTT
>CAZSYK010000142.1:0-2518 GCA_964610685.1 uncultured Eubacteriales bacterium | reverse complement strand
TAACAGAGCGGTATTAAGTTCATAGAGCGGGTTTTCAGTGGTGGCTCCAATCAGTACCAGTGTACCATCTTCCACAAACGGCAGGAGAACATCCTGCTGGGCTTTATTAAAACGGTGGATCTCATCTACAAAAAGGACAGTTCTGCGGTGATAGAACTTCAAATCCTGCGCTGCATCGGCCGCAATTTTGCGAATATCATTCACTCCGCTGGTTACGGCTTTAAGATATTCAAATCGGGCCCGGGTCAAATCTGCAATAAGTCTGGCAATACTGGTCTTACCGGTCCCAGGCGGGCCATAGAGCACAAAGGAATGCAATTCGTCCTTTTCAATACTGCGGCGCAGCAATGAACCCGGAGCTGCAACCGGTTGTCCCACAATTTCGTCCAGACTGCGCGGGCGCATGCGGTAGGCCAGAGGAGCCAGCTTGTTGTTCCGGCTGTCCGGGTTATAATCAAACAAATCCATAACATCTCACCTCGATAGTAGTGGACTCTGTCACGTTGTCAAAGGTATTCCCTAGACTTCGCCCTAATTATAATTTAATTTGACATTAGATGCCACCATACCGCTCAACTTGCATCAAGGCCTTTATGATGATATAAATATTGATAATCCTAAGAAGTTGATAGGTTATGGTAAAATTACAGACAGAAAATAAATATATAAAGGAGACAAGATGGTTAAAAAACGCTTAACACCAGAATTTTTCAAAAAATATTTTTTTCTGTTCTTGGGTGCAATACTTGCTTCAATTGGAATAGAGGAATTTCTGGTTCCCAATAAAATGATTGATGGGGGTATAACTGGTATATCGATTATCACCAGTTATTTAACCGGCTTTCCCCTGGGAATTGTTCTATTCGCATTAAACCTGCCCTTTGTAGTAATCGGATACAAGCAGATAGGGAAAGGGTTTGTAGCCGCCACATTATTTTCAATCACGATTTTATCTATCGGGGTCACCCTTCTTAAACCTGTTCCCGGGGTTACGGGAGATATGCTGCTGGCAGCTGTTTTCGGAGGAATTATATTGGGTTTGGGGGTAGGCTTGATAATCCGGTTTGGAGGATCGCTGGACGGAACAGAGATTGTAGCAATAATCTTTGATAAGCGGACCGGATTTACAGTGGGTGAGGTAATAATGTTCTTTAATATATTTATACTAAGCAGTGCAGGGTTCTTTTTTGGATGGGACAAGGCCATGTACTCCTTAATTGCCTACTTTATAGCCTTTAAGACTATAGACCTGACGGTGCAAGGCCTGGATGACACTAAAGAAGTTAAGATAATTTCCGATAAATCTGACGAAATTGCAGCGGTGTTAATGGAACGTTTAGGACTGGGGGTAACCTTTCTCAAAGGGACAGGCGGCTATTCAGGTGAATCCAAGCCGGTCTTGTATTCGCTGATATCCAGATTCGAGGTTGCCGAGTTAAAAGCAATAATTGACGAAATCGATGAAAGAGCCTTTGTTACAATCAGTGATATACATGAGGTTATGGGGGGAGTATTCAGAAAAAAAGGATTGCATTAAAACCTTACGATTAACTTGTTTAAGAGAGAAGGAGATTCCAATTAAGGTTGCGGTATTGATGAGCGGCGGAGTTGACAGCAGTGTAGTTGCTGCGCTGCTTTTGGAACAGGGCTATGATGTTACAGGCTTGACCATGATCAACTGGGATGAGTCACCAGCCGATAAAGCGGCGATAGTTGCTGACCATCTGGGCATTCAACATAGAATTGTTAATTTAAGAAATGAATTTAATGATGTAATAATCAAGTATTTTGCGTCTGCTTACCAGCAGGGTCTTACCCCCAATCCCTGTGTTGAGTGCAATAAATATATAAAATTCGGTTTGCTGCTTCAAGCAGCTCAGCAATATGGTTGCGATATGGCGGCAACCGGCCATTATGCCAGAATCGAATATGACAGCACTATAAACCGTTATCTCTTGAAAAAAGGGATGGATGTTTTAAAAGACCAGAGCTATTTCCTATATGGATTAAAACAGGACCAGCTTGCGCGTGCCCTCTTTCCCCTCGGCGGCATGACCAAGAAGGAAGTGCGGGTATTGGCCCATAAAATGCATATACCTTCAGCTCATACAGGCGATAGTCAGGAGATATGCTTTGTAGCCGACGATTATCGTGACTTTATAAAGGAGCGGGTTCAGTATGAATCCGGCCCGGTTGTAGACACCCAAGGAAATGTCCGGGGGCGTCATTGCGGACTGCCCTTTTACACTGTCGGACAACGCCGGGGTCTGGGTATAAGTTCTGCCAATCCGCTTTATGTTCTGGGCCTGGATATGGAAAATAACCGTTTGCTGGTAGGTGATGACAGTGATTTGTATCAAAAAAGCCTTACAGCTGTGGATAACAATTTCATAGTAATCGATGATTTGACCCAACCAATTAAAGTAATGGCCAAAATCAGATATCGCGCAGCAGCTTCACCTGCGGTCATAAACAAGGTAGGCCAAGAAGTGCGGGTCGACTTTGAAACTCCCCAGCG
>CAZSYK010000141.1:0-2522 GCA_964610685.1 uncultured Eubacteriales bacterium | reverse complement strand
TGGTCCCGACTGGGGAACCAAGAACCCCTGGCGCACGGCCGTACTTGCCAAGGAACTGACGCGGGAGGCGATTATCGATGCCTACCGGCACCGCCGTTTCTATGCAACCGAAGACCCCGGCCTGCACCTGGATTTTCGCTGTGCGGGCTATCCCATGGGCTCCTCGCTGCCGGAAGTCCCCGCTGAGTTTACGGTGGATGCCGCCACGGACGCGGCGGCGGCTTTTGAACAAATTCGGTTATACCGCAATGGGGAACTGCTGGAAACACGACCGGTTTCCGGCAATCCTGTCCAGGCCATATTTTCTGATCCGGTACCCTTGGAAAGTGCTTATTACTACGTGATCGTCACGGAAACCGTGGATAGGGACAGCAACGGCCGCAAAGACGAGGCGATAACCGCACCTATATGGATCGGGGAACCCTGGGGTAAACCTGCCTGTGGCGCGACATCGCTTTTCTGTCAGCCTGTGGGAGATATCGGCACGGTCGGTGACCTGTTTTTATTGATTTCTTCGCTGATCGTGCTTATAGTAACTCAAACTCTTGCAGGGACAGTTGAGAATAATAACCCGCCCAAAAGCATCTATGAATATTCCGAATAAACCAGGATATTCCATTCAAAAAACAGTCTGAATTTCATCCTTGGAGCGTGAGACTTCATTTAGAATATTTATTTTTCGTTTGTAATGATTAACTAAGAAAAATATTATTGTATTTTACGCGAACTAATTTTATACTATACGCCATGCGTCAGGTTCTTTTCATAGCACTTTTATCTGGAAAAGCAGGCTGAATAGAAAGGATGTGCATATGAAATATTCGAGGGGGATCTATACCTTAGCGGCCATTATAGGTTTAGAGATCATGTTCTTGTCCAGCCTAGGTTGCCCTCCAAATGAAACGTACATGTCGGACAGGATGTTTAAGACCTGTGTTAATATAAGCTGCAGATGCTGTGAACCACAGGAAGGGGAAGGTGAGGGTGAAGGTGAGGGTGAAACGCTTCCCGAAGGCGAAGGTGAAACCCTTCCCGAAGGTGAGGGTGAAACGCTTCCCGAAGGCGAAGGTGAAACCCTTCCCGAAGGTGAGGGTGAAATACCCGCAGAAGGTGAAGGCGAAACCCTTCCTGAAGGCGAGGGCGAAATCGCTGTAGAAGGTGAAGGTGAAACGCTTCCCGAAGGTGAAGGTGAACCCCTTCCTGAGGGCGAGGGCGAAATCGCTGCAGAAGGTGAAGGTGAAACGCTTCCCGAAGGCGAAGGTGAAACCCTTCCTGAGGGCGAGGGCGAAATCGCTGCAGAAGGTGAAGGTGAACCGCTTTCCGAAGGTGAAGGCGAAACCCTTCCTGAGGGCGAGGGTGAGATAACTGCAGAAGGTGAAGGTGAGGTACTAGCAGAAGGAGAAGGTGAGGTACATCCTGAAGGCGAGGGCGAAATGCCCGCAGAAGGCGAAGGTGAAATCGTACTGGAGGGAGAGAGCGAAACCAGTTCTTTGACAGTCATAATTCAACCGGTCGCCAGCACAACCGATGGCGCAAAATGGTTTCTGGATGACGGCACAGCCCAAGAGAGCGGAACAACCATTGAAAAACTCGCACCGGGCAGTCACATTGTCACATTTACTGTTCTTGCCGATTGGATTAAACCCCCAAGTCAATCAGTTGAACTTATGCCTGGCCAAGCGTTAACGACTACAGTAACTTACACACCGTTATTAAAATCAAACAGCCTGGTAGTTCTTGGTTACAATGACTTGGGTATGCACTGCTTGAATGAAGATTTTTCAGAGTTTATGATCCTCCCCCCCTATAACACCTTTCATGCGCAAATAATTGACCGCAGTCACGGTAGTCCTGAAATCGTCACAAGCGGTGTCACGTTGCGGTATGCCATTCCGGGCAACACCACCTCCGTGACCAAGACCAATTTCTGGACTTACGCGGAACAATTGTTTGGCACAGCCATCACCCCGGACGTGGGCCTTACCGGCAACCAGCTCAGTGGAACCATGACGCCGACCGCTTCTCCCAGAACTGACTGGGTGGTTACCGGGATACCCATCACCCCGATAGAAGACGCGGGCATTGAAAATCCTTATCCCCTTGCCGTGGTGACCGCATCCATAGGCGGCATCGACATTGCCCAAACCCAGGCGGTGGTTCCCGTGTCCTGGGAAATCAGCTGCAACCTGTGCCACAATACGTCGGGGATAACGCCGGCCATGGACATTTTACGCAAACATGACCAACTGCACGGGACCATGCTCGAGGCCAACAAGCCTGTTGCCTGCGGAGAATGTCATGCACAACCGGAACTGGGAATGCCCGGAGACGGCACGAGTCATAACCTGTCCCGCACCATGCATGGAAGTCACGCATCACGCATGAACGGCATCGCTGAGGTCTCCTGTTATGCGTGCCATCCCGGAATACGCACCCAATGTCTGCGCGATATCCATGCCATTAAGGGGATGACTTGTGTAAGTTGTCACGGCGAGATGGAAGATGTGGCGGCCCCGGAACGC
>CAZSYK010000140.1:0-2566 GCA_964610685.1 uncultured Eubacteriales bacterium | reverse complement strand
GTGAGTTATCAAGTGCTGCAACGGGTGACGGGGCGGCGTGAAACGCGGCGCGTGGATCTGCCGATTGTGGGGTGGGAGCCGGTGCGAGGCGGACATTTAGGATGGGGGTTCGCCGGGAATCTGGCATTGCCGGCGTGGGAAAAACAGGCGATCTGGGACGCAGGCGAAACCGAAATATTTGAGCCTCGGCTTATCTGGGCTCCGTCTTTTTTGAGACAGATTATTCCAGACTCAAACGAGGGCGGGATGGCGCAAGGGGCAAACGCGGAGCTGTACTACTGGGGGTATCCGATTTTCACCCCCTTCGACAATTACTCCCATGTTCCCACGTCGTATGGCTTGAATCCGGGTGGTCCCGTCGAGATACGTCAAGTTTCCACAGGTTCCGGACGGTCGATTTTTGTAATTGGGCAAGAAAAAATTTGGTGCGCCGGTTCAAATGCAAAGGGGCAGCTCGGGCTAGGGGTTGCTGACGAGACGTACTACCCTTCCGTTTTTGTGGAGGCTCCGGCGCTGAAGGGGATCTCTGAAATCGGCAAAATGTTGGTGATCGACCGGCGCGAGGGATACAGTAATTTTGATTGTGTGTACGGTATATCAAACAAGAACGTTTATTTTTGGGGAAACGGAGGGACCAGCAGCAGTCTCCCCAGTCTTTTGCACACGTTCCCCGCAGGCGTCACCGGCGCCTCCATTGCAAGAACCAACGCGGCGTGGGACGGGGTCAAGGGGAACAGCGCTGCAATGTTGTTTGTTCTGTCGAATGGCGATGTGTATTTCAAAGGGACGAGCTACTCCGGGGCCGCTCTCGGAATAGGGGAGGAGGGTCCAAACACATATACGATGCAGAAGCATCCCTTCTTGGGCGGTGTTCGGAAAATAGTAGACGGGGGCATGGCCCAAATATCGGGCAATGTCGACGAGGGGAAATCCATAGCGCTGAAAAACGATGGGACCGTCTGGGTATGGGGGTACGTCTCGAATTACGCGGATGGGACGGGGCGGGAGGGGTTCGTCTATACGCCGGAGAAAATCACCGGCCTTACAAAAATAACAGACATCGCCAGCGCGGGGCATCGACGCTTACGGCGACGTGTGGGTTTGGGGTGGAAACGCCTTCAGCGCGGGGATACGTGGGCTGGGGAAAACCGCCCCAATTCAAGCCCCTCCTCAAAAAATCGACCTTCCTCCGATATTTCGTCTTTGCACCGGCGGCGGCTCTACTTTTTTCGTAATACCCAAAAGCGAGATCGTCATTGACGAACCTGTTGAGCCAGAACCGCCAGGGGCTGACATCGAATCCATTAGTTGGCTGTGGGAGTGGAATTGGGGCGAAATTGGCGAGTACGGGCCGGAAAACATGCCTTGGGGGGAGTCGTACCCGTGGGCCGGTGGAGAACCAGCGCCACTACCAGCAGGATACGAGGGGGAGGCAGATTGGAGCTGGCTGTGGGAATGGGACTGGATCGGCGAAGATTACACTTTGAAAACGCCGTGGGATGGGGTTCGAGAAGATCCGTGGCTATAAAACAAGGAGGACTGAAAAATGCCGACATACAAAAACAATACCGCGAGTCAAATTTATTGGCGTAACATCCTGTGGGAGCCCGGAGAAATCCGGGCTCTCACTTTTTTTGTCCCGGCTACGGACCTCGGACTGACGGAGACCGCCGCGACTCCTGCGGTGGCGTCTCCGGTGCTGGTTAGCGAGGACGTGACGCTCGTTGCGGGTGTAGCACAGACGAAGGCGATACCGTACAGCGCCCGCGTGCAAATCAGCGCGATGGCGACGACAGGAACGGCGACGCTGACCATTGGGACGAAGGATATTCCGTTGGATTCGAGCGCGGACTACGTGAGCACGGCGCTTCCGTGGGACAAGGTGGGCTCCATCGGCCTCGTGTCCGCTGCCGGGGCTACGGTTCGCCTGCTCGTGGAGGGGGTGATTTAAATGCCCATTGTCAGACGGGGTGGCGGGGGCAGCGGATCGTTCGTAATCGCGGACGACCATTTTTTTGCGGACGATGCGGCGCGTGACGCTTTTTTCACCGATGCGCCGGAGGCCGGGACGCTAATCTCGGTCGGTACCGATTACCAGCAGTGGGACGGTTCAGCGTGGGTCGATAAGACGTCTATCGTGCGCGGACCGGCGGGCGATGCCGGCCCGAAGGGGGATGACGGAGACGCGGGCCCGACCGGACCACAGGGGGCGAAAGGTGACAAGGGTGATACCGGAGCAACGGGCGCACAAGGTCCGGCGGGTGCGACGGGGGCGCAGGGTGCAATCGGACCGGAAGGACCGACCGGCGCGACGGGGCCGCAAGGCGTGCAGGGCGCGCAAGGCGTATCCGTCACTCTCAAGGGGACTAAAGCAAATGAGGCGGCAATTCTCGCTGTCGTCGACCCGGAAGCCGGGGACGCTTGGATTAACGCCGAAACGGGAGACCTGTATTTCTGGAACGTCACCGATTCGCAGTGGGACAACGTCGGGGAAATCGTGGGTCCCGCCGGGCCAACCGGAGCTACGGGGGCAACGGGACCTCAAGGCCCAGCGGGTGCCACCGGG
>CAZSYK010000139.1:0-2638 GCA_964610685.1 uncultured Eubacteriales bacterium | reverse complement strand
ATAACGTTACTCCTCGCTTCTTATTTTTTAGTTTAATTAGCTGACTTTCATAACAAAACATTCATCCATGCGCTCAAATGAAGGAAGCACAATTTCCGATGCTATTGTTTCGGTTCTAAGCGGCACTTCATTCGGTCTTGACACTGCGATGGCTATACCTGTATTAACTACTGAAATCTGCATTCCGGACTGCATTCCTGTGCGTTCCTCAGGTGTTGTGCCAAACCAAGTTGAACCTAAAAATCCTTCGGGGATAAGCGCGCACATATCATCAGGATAAAAGCTTGATGCAGTGCCGTTTTCGGCCTTGTATTTCTTGGTATACACGATAATTGAAACTCCGAGTTGCTCTTTTAAAAACGCCTTTAAAATGCCGTCTGTCATAAAGATGTTTGCAGTAATGTTTTTCTCGACATTACCGCAACGCTTGGCCGCACTCCTGTGTTTTCTTCGATTTTATCCTGAGCGTTTTTAATGTCTGCCATTGGATCGGAATTTGCGGTATCGCTCCATTTTGCGGTTCCTGTGAGTGCCAAGTAGTTGTTCGATGAAAATTCGCCGTTTGGATCATAATTGTATGCGTATGTAAGGTTATTCGCGGCAATCGCGATTTGCGGCGAACCCTGCGAAGATATGAGCTGCATTCTCATTCTTTCGGGAACAACTAAAGCCCCCTCGATTAAAGTATTAGCGTCATCAAAGATTCTGTTTAATATCTCAGCAGCATAAGGGCTGTCCGCTTCCCGGACATTCATAATTTCTTGCTCATCTTTTTCTTTGACTATCATAGCTTCCCTGAAAAATGCCATTTCGGAATCAAGTTTTGTAACGCCGATTCTGTCTCTGAAAGTTGGTTTTGCGTCAAAGTTTGAAGGCATTAAAGATACCGGAAGCCCTCTGTAACCTTTAATCCAGCTAAGATTCAGTCCCATCTTCTTTTTTGCAGGAAATAATCCTTCGCCAAGGTATGGAAGCCTATTTGATGCCGCTTCGTACCAATTAAGTGATATTGCTTTTGATGTAAATAAATCTCCTAAATTCATTATTAACTTCCTCCTTATTCTTCTGCTGTATATCCAACAAAGTCAATCATTTTGAGTGCTGTGACTGCCGTGCTGCTGACTGTTATTCCATTTTTAACAAGTTTTGCGTTATCAATAAATCCGTGAATTACAATCGTTCCCTGAGCGTTGCCGTAAGTCACATCTGTGTCATGAAGCAAAACTCCTTTGGCTGTGGCGTCGTTCGCAGGATAAATTGTGCCTGCTTTAACTATCTTTTTGCCATCTGCGTCGGGCGTAACTCCGGTGCTCGGAACCATATACGGCATTCCGACAAAATGGTCGTTATATAGTATTTCAAGTGGCATGGTTACTGTTTTTTCTGTGAATTTCATAATTAAAAACTCCAATCTATAAATATTTCTGGATTGTTTCAAGTGCAAATTTATATGTTTCAGATCTTGATTTTCCTAAGTTTTTTGCAATATTTTCATTGGTATTTTCCCCTTTCGCTTCATTTTGCTTTGGCATACTTACGTCTTTCATAGCTTTTTTGATCTTTTCATCTGCTATTTTTTGTGAGTGGGTTTCAATAAATTTAATAAGCTTTCCTACCTTATCAAGCGTTGCCGGTTCATCTTCACTTACTATGTAATCAAGGATTTCTGAATATCCGTCAAGGCCAAGATTTTTGGCAACAAACTCCCGTTCGGCTTTGGTTCTGTTTTTATCAATTAAAACCGCTTTCTTTTCATCTTCCAGCTCTTTTATTTTTTCTGTAAGTTTTTGTTCTGCTGTAAAGTTGGCCTCTTTTTCAAGTTTGGATTTAATTTCGGCTTCAATTTTAGTTCTCAGTTTTTCTTCACGAGATTTGAGATTATCAATCAAATATTCGCTTAGTTTTTCTTCGCTTTCAAAAACTTTAAAAGGCTCTGTCTTTGTAGACTCTGAATCTTGCGTAGATTCCGCAGCTTTATTATTTGTATCTCCCATAAGTTAATTTCCTTTCTTTAATGTTATTTACCCGGCTTTGCCTTCGATTATGTGCTTGCATCGCTGGCACTTGATTTCATATATTCCGCCAAACTTTCCGAGAAGTTTATTGCAGTGTGGGCACCTGATTTCATGAAGAATTTTCAGAATCGTTATTGTTTTTTTCGGATTCCTGAATTCCTTGCAGGTTGATGACATTGTTGTTTTCTGCATCTTTTTTCTCCTTCTGTTCGTAATATGAAAGTCCTCTTTTGACTAAATCTATCGGGTTATCTGAAATTCCTCCTAAGGTCACAATGTCAATCGGATCAATAAATTGAAGCTCTTTTAAAACCGACATTGCTTGGGCTTTATTGAATAAATTGTTTGTTCTGTTTCGCACGAATGTTGGCTCTATGTGCAATGTCTTTAACTTTATATTTCTGAATGTTTCAAGTATTTTGCAAATAATTTTGAGCATTTGCTTTTCAGATTTTCTAAAATACCGCTCTTTAATTCTTGCGACCACTTCAAGTGAAGCCCATCCGTCTCTGAGATATACGGCATCTCCGGTATCGCCGCCTCCGTTTGAACGGGTTTTTCTATCAGGGATTCCGGTTACGGCATACACATAATCAATTAGCGTTTGTGCTAAGGTTTCAGCC
>CAZSYK010000138.1:0-2640 GCA_964610685.1 uncultured Eubacteriales bacterium | reverse complement strand
TTGCCTGAAATTAAGCATTTTGGAGCAATTTTCAATATAAAATTGCTTATAAGTTTTTAACAATCAACTGTTTAATGTTTATGAGGATCAACAAATTATCAATAGCACAATTGACTCGGTTGATGATAGGTTGATTACTTTAATAACTCTATGTCTGAGGTTTTTCTATACTTGTCGGAAACTAAAATAATAGATTGGATGTTTAAGGAAAACGTTGATCAAGGTTTTGTAAAAGTTGATACCGTTGACAAATTGTTAGCAGTATCGAATTTATCACCACCGTTTCAAATTTCTAATGCTTAAAATGGGATTAATGGTTTGTTTATAGATGGGGTAAGATACCTACTGAAAAAATCCAATCAAGCTCGGTATGTTCAAATCCGTACTTCTCAGCGAACGATTTTCCGATCTGGTTAAACCTCAAATAATTTGAGCCTTTTTTTTCAAAGGGGCCAATTTCCGTATTAATCCTGAACAGTCCACTGTGAGTCGGCTCGAACCAAATAAGGTAATTTGGCTTGTCCAGGATATATAGCATCATTGTGATCAATCCTACGTCAAAGCCTTTGATTTTAACATCTGGCTTACGTAAAGTATCAATCCTTTTATCTACCGGTATCTGGTTGTTAGTCAATATTTTTAACCACTTCCTTATGTCCTCGGTCTTCTCATCTTCAAGATTCCTGGCATTAAGCTTAATGAGCTTGCCAAACCAGGGCCGATGGTTGATCCTGCCGTTTTCATCAAAACACTGGTAAGGCTCATCAATTAGGGTTAATACCTCTTTAAGCTGTTCACCAGTCAGGTTAGCTATATTCTTGACCAGCATTTCTTTGGCCCTTGCCTCATTTTGCCTTTTTATTGGGAGGATGCTTTTAAAACTCTGATAATTTGAAGAGGATTTCAGTTTCATGACCAAAGAATCTACATTCTGGGGATTCTGTGTTACTGGGATCAAAAAAGTTGGCTTTGAAACCTTTTTTTTCATTTGCTTGGGAATTTTTAAAGGAATGTCTAGTTCATCATCAAAATAATGCAGGAAATCCTGATCATCCTTTTTCTCGAGAAATCCCTTAAGCTGGGAAAGAGTAATCTCTCTCCAGGCAATCCCATGATAATCAAGGCTTCTTTGCATATTCGGAGGAACACGGTTTCCTATCAGCATGATCCGAATGGTTGGATTCTCATGAGAGAGGAGCATACCCTCATAGGCCATGATTTGTCCAATGTGCTCATCCTTAATAGGGCCGATCTTAAGTTCAACTAACAGGTGCCTCGCGAATTTATCCTGGTAGAGAATATCGATTCTGCGTCCATACATCGCAATTTCTGACCCAATCAAGGTTAATCCTTCCTCAATCAGCTCAGGGTATTTGCATAAGATTGCTTGAAATTGCTTCTCGTGAATCATCGCTCGAAAAATTGAATAGCTGGCTAAGTTATTCAATCCTAACGAACAATGAAAAAGGCCCCCTACCCAAACGGTCAGGGGTTCATTGGAGTTCTGGTGTTTTCCGGATGAATGAAGATTACGGTATTCCATTTTTTTAATACAATGTCTGGCTACCCAGGAAGATTCTTATAATTTTTTCGAAACCTTAATTGTTTCGAGAAGAGAACCTTCCTGACAATGAGTTCGGAACGTGTATTCATTGATCTTATCCGGCTCATGTTGTAACTTCTCTGAGACTTTGTTCTATTGTCTCCCATATTAGTTTTTTTTTTCGTTTTACCCGCCACAAAGTTACGTCGGTCCGCCCGGAACGGTAAAGGACTTTGAAGCAGCATTTTTCATTCTCGCTCCAAGCCCTTCGGGTTCCTTCAGTTTAATCGCCCGCTCATAAACTGACCGGAATCCTTGACCTTATCCGCCCGGCTTCGTGGTTCAGGTGCCGTCAAAACCGGCGAGCCTGATGCCATAACAAATCCCAAAGGCATGGGTGTGATTCATGATTCATTTTACCAACCAGGATCCGGATTTCTGGATTCAGTTGAAGGGGAAGAATGCGGGTAAGCCCCAGGGTCTGCTGCTCAAGAGATGCCGGATAAAGGATCAACTAATTGTTTTGTGGCTGGTTGTTACCCGTTGTTCTGGCTTTTTCCCATGGCCAAGAGTTTATTTCACCAAACCCATCAACTCCTTGTAGTTGGATACCACGTCAAATTTTACCTTGTCGCTGCTGATGGCATGGAAGTGTTTCCGGGCACAGGATATTTTTGCTGACTCCACTTCCCTTAATTCCATTGTAGATATATCTCCCTTGGTCTCTGCCACGAAATAGACATGCTTCACGGTACCCTCGTTGAATGCGATGGCCCAGTCGGGATTGTATTTCCCCACCGGCGTGTTGATGTAAAAGCCCTTGGGTAGCTTCACATATACGCTCACCTCGCTGCTTATATCCAATTGTTCGGCAAATGGTTTTTCCACCGAGGGAGAGTCGAAGATCACATAATCGTACAGGTGTTTGTTTGCAGCGATCGCATTCACACCGAGTTTTCCTTTCAGGGTTGGTTCCGTGAAGATCTCCGTGCCGAAGCTATCGTTCAGTTTGTTGTAAGCAATATGCTGAATGATCACCGTTGCCTTCTCCTCGTTGATCAGGTTGGAGCATTTGAGAATAAACTCCTCGGGATTGA
>CAZSYK010000137.1:0-2657 GCA_964610685.1 uncultured Eubacteriales bacterium | reverse complement strand
TATATTCAAAGCTCCTGCCGCTTTTTTTGCTTCTGTTACGACTGGCATCATCAGATGAGGAATTCCATTATAAACACCTAGCTCAACCATTTTGGGATCAATCATAATGAATTTAACTTCTTTTGGTGAGGATTTGAACAATATACTTAAAATTAAGCTATTTATACAAACACTTTTACCCGAACCAGTAGCACCAGCAATTAACACATGTGGCATTTTACTAATATCGACAACAATACATTTACCAGTTATATCTTCACCAATACCAAATGCTAAATTTGATTTAAAGTTTTGATATTCTTTAGACTCTAGTATTTCTCTTAGTAAGATAGATGATGGTTCTTTATTTGGAATTTCTATACCCACTAGGGGTTTACCTGGAATAGCTTCTATTCTCACACCGCAAGCAGCCATTCTTAATGAAATATCATCAGCCAATGAAGTAATTTTATTTAATTTTAATCCTAATGGTATTTTAATTTCATATCTAGTTACTACTGAACCACAGGTGGCATTTATTACAGGAGCATCTATTTTAAAACTTTTTAAGGTTTCTTCAAGTATATTTGCTCCTTCTGATACATTTTTCTTAATTAATTCTACATCTTTTTTTGTTTGATTGGCAACTAGTAAAGTTGTATTTGGTAATTGATAGTCTCCGTTACATACAGGAATTTTCAATGTCTCTGATTTTATTTCTTTTTTAATATTGATAGGAATTATTTTATTTGTCTTTAATTGTTGTATATCACTTATTTTGTTTGATATACTTCTTGTAGTATCTCTACTTAATTTATCAGTATTGTTTGTATTAGATATGCTAATTTTCATCTCTGGTTTTTTAATTTCTGATTTGGGAACAGGAACGTTCTTCTTTTGTTTAGTATTTTTTATTGTTTTGGCTATATTTACAATTGATATATTGGTTGTTTTAACCAATAAAATCAATAATATTGTAGTAAGAATCACCAAACTTCCCATTATACCAAACATTGATATCATCGGGTTAGATATTGATTTACCTATCCAACCACCATTATTACCAATCAAACTAAATACAATTGATGATATTATCATTGATAGTAGTAGCGCTACTTTCTTGTATGTTTCTCTACCTTTGTTGAAAGTACTATACACATGTACTAATAGAAGTACTGGCAATATAAATGAGGAGCTACCAAATAACCCACGCAAAACTACATTTACTATATTGCCAAACACACCCATCTTTTGTGATACTAAACTTATAAAAACTAATATTGCGAATATTATTATGATAAATGATGCGAAATTGCTATTTTTCTTATTTGTTTTTGAACTATTATTACTTTTCACTTCTTATACATCTCCTCTCTAATAAAATAAAAAATAAACTTGCCTATTATAATAATTATAACATAAACAAGTTTATTTTGTCTAATAATTATTTTATTGTTTTATTCGAATCTTACTTCAAATTTACCACTTAAATTTATTTTATTGGATTGACTTTCTTTCTTCCATACGGGACACCAACTTAAATATTGGTCATTCCAAACATAAATATTTTTTATCACAATTATAATATCACTTAAAGAAAATACGCAACCGTGAGTATTTATGACACGATTATTATAATTTAATAAATAACAAGTTCCATTACCATCATTAGTTTCAAATTTTATCAAGCCTGTATTCTTAAAAAATTCTATAGTTTCTTCAATGCTACAAACTATACTCTCATCTGACGGTTTTAATAACATTCCGTGTATAATTCGATAACCGTCTTCGTACTCTTTAGTAAATTCTTCTCGATCAGTATTAAATTCAATATTAACTTCTCTACTCCATACATTAACTAATGTACGCTCATATTTTATAAGTATATTTTTCACATATAATTCACTAAGCAATCTTAAATCATTATAACATCTTGTATTTACAACATGTGTTTTATCATTAGTTAAACTATAAACAGCATCTTCGGTTTCTAACAATATTGGACACTTATCTTTGAAATATTCTACAACTTCCTCTTTCTCACAAGCAACATATTTATTGCTTGTTTTATATAGTTGTCCATCTAACAGATGATAACCATTTTCGTATCCTTTACTTAAATTAATTTCACTCATACTTTTTTCCTCCATTTTAATTATTCTATTTCATCTGACATATCTTTTATTTTTAATTTTGCAATACTTTTAATTTTATTTAATAATTCTCTATTTATAGGTTGTGGTTCACCTAATTCAATCAATTCTTCTTCTCTTATTTCAGCACCACAGAATGGACAATATTCAAATTTAGGATAATAATTGTAACAATCCATATCTATAGTAACAAACAGTTCAAGATGATCTCTTTCTTTTAAATATTTATTGTAGCAATTACAGGATTCAAATGTCCTATCAATATAAATATTATTATCACTCATAACAGTCTCCTTTAAATTTATTTTATTTTTCAATAAGTGCATCTACATATGAAGAGAACTCTCTCAATTGCTTTTTATTTGGCTTATCATATAATATTTTATTATCATCAACCATAAAATAACCTATCATTTCCTCTGTCTTTATCTTATATCCGAATCTATCTTTATCAAAAATTTTAAATTTTTCTCCTTGCTTACTAAGTTTATATAATTCGCTCCTTTTGTTTATTTTTTTAGGATT
>CAZSYK010000136.1:0-2672 GCA_964610685.1 uncultured Eubacteriales bacterium | reverse complement strand
GAATCAGGGATATATTTATTTGCGGAAATAATGTGAAGTTCGCTGCATTTTATGAAAAAATTTTTATTGATAATATTAAGGAAATTAATAAGTTTTTCTGATGTTTGAGCAAAAACTAAGGGGGTTGCCCATGAGTAACGAAGGTCGGGCTGTTGAGAAAGAAAAGATAAAATCTGCATATGATGTCGTGATTATAGGAGCAGGACCTGCAGGGATGTTTGCGGCTTACGAACTTGCAGCCGGAAAGATGGAAATTCTTGTTATTGATATGGGCAGGGACATTGATAAGCGCTCCTGCCCTATGAAAGCCCTTAGCTACTGCAAGCACTGTGCCCCGTGCGAGATAATGTGCGGGGTTGGAGGCTGCGGGACATTTTCTGACGGGACACTTAACCTTCGGCCTGACATAGGAGGTGACCTGGCAGCCCTTACCGGAGACCAGACTGAAGCCTGGGAGCTGGTTGACAGGGTCGATAAGGTTTTCCTTAAATTCGGTGCACCCCAGACTGCCCTTCTTACAGAAGGCCCGGAAGTAGAGGAATTAAAACGCAGGGCTGCTTCTGTCGGAGCCCGGTTTATAGAGATCAAACAGAGGCATATAGGCTCGGACAATGCACCTGCACTCATCGGGCGCTTCAAACGGGATCTTGTTGATAAAGGAGTGGATTTCCTGATTGAAACCGAAGTCCATGACCTTCTGATAGAAGGAAATGAGTGCAAAGGAGTTATACTCTCAGGCGGGAGGGTTATCCGCGCAAACCATGTGCTCCTGTCTCCAGGAAGAAGGGGCTGCAACTGGGTTTCGGAAATGATAGAAAAACATGACCTGAAAGCCCGCTACGGCGGAATTGACATAGGGGTCAGGGTCGAAGTCCCTGCCATTATTATGGACCCTGTTACTAAAATCAACCGTGACCCTAAATTCCATATCCAGAGCCGCCGATATGACGACTTTGTAAGGACATTCTGCACCAACAGGCGCGGTTTTGTCGTGAAAGAAGAATACGAGGACTTTATTGCAACAAACGGGCATTCCATGGCAAATAAGGAGTCAGAAAATACCAACTTTGCATTCCTTGTCCGTATAGAACTTACAGAACCCATGGAAAACACTACAAAATACGCCCGCTCAATTGCGAAACTCGCGACAACGATCGGAGGAGGAAAACCAGTCCTGCAGCGCATGGGAGACCTGAGGCGCGGACGGCGGTCAACAAAAGAGCGCCTTGCCAGAAACCTGGTCATAAATACATTAAAAGACGTGACACCTGGCGATATCTCAATGGCTCTTCCTCACAGGATAGTCATGGACATAATTGAAGGCCTTGAGACCTTAAACGAGATTATCCCCGGCGTTGCTTCGGACTCGACCCTGCTTTACGCTCCTGAAGTCAAGTTCTATGCCATGCACCTGGACGTGGACCGCCATATGGAAACCAGCATCAAAAACCTCTTTGCAGCAGGAGACGGTGCAGGCCTCTCAAGGGATATAGTAAATGCCGCTGCAACCGGAATTATGGCTGCAGAAGGGATTATGAAAAAAGCCGGAAAGGGTAAGGACATCCCGGAAGAAGAAAACAGATTTTGAAGCTCTGAGAATAGAAAAATTATGCTGCTGTTTTATTTAATTTTGTTAAAAGAGTTATTTAGCTTTGTTAGAAAAGGTTGCGTTCCCATCTGAAATACCTGGAGTTTCCGAAAGGCGTCTAAAAGATTTAACTTTTTGAATTTTTGGTTTGGGAAGAGGTTTGAGGTATTTGACTTGTGGGTTGAGAGTTTTTCAATATTCAGTTATTTTGTGGGTAGATCTTTTGGAGTAGGTGTTGTTTGCTGGTTGGTGTTCATTTGATGAGAACGCAAGTTATACTATGCACCCGGAGTATATATTATTTTTAACGAATAATCGTAATGAGGAGATATAATCATAATAGAACCGGAATAACATTTGTTTAATGATCTAAGGTTATATCAGCAATATAATAAGTTTGTAATTACAGAAATATAATAAGTTTGTAATTACAGAAATATAATAAGTTTATAATTGCAGAAATTTTAAAAATTGTGTGATGTTGAAATATTGAAACTTAATGAAACAGTTTGACTTAGAGAATTTCAAAATTGTTAATTTAACATGGAAAATTCAATACAGGAAATTTCAGATAATTTTAGGTTAATTTTAAAAGAGTTTGCGTTCCCATCTAAATACCTGGAAGTTCCGAAAGGCATCTAAAAGATTTAACTTTCTAAGTCTTTAGTTTGGGAAGAGGTTGGAGTTATTTGACTTGTGGGTTGAGAGTTTTTCGTTTTTTAATACTTTAGTGGGGTAGATCTTTTGGAGTAGGTGTTGTTTGCTGTGGGTGTTCAATTGATGAGAACGCAAGTTATACTATGCATTCGGGGTATATATTATTTTTAACGAATAACCTCGACGCATGCGTATAATCAATATCTTAATAAAATAATTAAGTATTAAATCGTATAATGTTATATTAACAGTATAACACTTTGTAAAGAAATACAAAAATAGGCGAAGCATGCTGAAAAATAATTAAGCCGGCAGGAATTCAAAAACACAAGAAATTTAAAAGTATAAGTAGTGACTGCACTTATATTAATTACCGTCTAGAGTGTTAGTAAATTCCGCCGGATGACTGTAAATGGAAGAGGTAAAT
>CAZSYK010000135.1:0-2699 GCA_964610685.1 uncultured Eubacteriales bacterium | reverse complement strand
ACTACCAATACTGTCCCACATATTGATGGAAGCGGAAAAGAATATACTTAAACTTACCGCCACGGATTTAAAAGTAAGTATTGAGTGTACGGTGGATTGTGTTGTGGAGGAACCGGGTGCCCTTACCGTTTTGAGTCAACGCATTTCGCTGTTGTTAAACGAACTTCCAGACGCTGACATCACCATGGAACTGGTTGAGAGCAGTATTGTGGAACTTCGTTGCGGTGTTATGGAGACCAAGTTGTTTAGCATGTCTCCCGAGGAATTTCCTCCAATACGAAAATTCGATAATCTTACACCTCTTGAATTTAAACAGGTGGTGCTTAAAAAGCAGTTTTTAAAAACGTCCTTTGCTATCTGCAATGACCAGTCCCGTTACAATTTGACAGGATTGCTGTTGGAAACGCGTTCCGGCGAACTTCGGGTTGTGGCCACAGACGGCAGAAGGTTGAGTTTGGCTGTCAGCGATGAAGGTATTCCCGCCGATCAGGAAATCAGGGTTATCATACCTTCCAAGATGATTCATGAGTTGGAGAATCTTCTCAGTGATGATCCGGAAGAAATGGTGGATGTTTATCTTGACCAAAGCCAGGCATCTTTCGTGTTTAACAATGTCCGCGTAATCACCTCGCTCATTGAAGGAAATTTTCCAAATTATGACGCGGTCATTCCGAAGAAACAGGACAAGGAATTCGTCATTAACCTGGAAAATATGACACGTTGCATGCGTCGTGCCGCAGCTATGACCAATGACAAGTTTAGAAATGCCAGGTTTGTTTTCGAACCGGGAATGATGCGGCTTTACGTAAAGACCCCGGAAGTGGGTGAGTATGAAGAAGAACTTGCGGTAGAGTATTCCGGAGAGGCGCTCGAGATTGCCTTTAATCCCTTTTTCATACTGGATGTTTTGCGCTATATCGAAAGCGAAAACATGTGTCTGCAATTAAAAGACGCTTCCAGTCCCGGTGTAATTAAACCCTATACGGAAGCGCCTGTTGACAGTTACATCAATGTTGTCATGCCTATACGCACCTGATAACAAAGATGACATATTCTTAACATCAGGGTGGAAGGCCTGTGCCTTACAGGTTATTCCAAGCCTCTTCAATAAGATACAGCGCGTGGTCTAGTTCCTCTTCCGTGATGATCAGGGGAGGACTGACGCGCAATACTTTTTTCGCGAGCGGTCCAAGTAAATGAACGCCCTGCTTGTCCGTGGCACGGTAAGCCTCAAGAACGCAGCGGTTTGCCCTTTCAGGGGTGTCGATTTCAACACCGTATACCATGCCCTCTCCGCGTACATCCGTAATAAAGGAAAAGGTTTTTTTCAGCGCGTTGAGTTTCACACGTAATTTTTTGGCCATTTTTTTGGCATGACTGACAATTTTTTCTTCGCTGAAAACGTCCAGTGTCGCGCATACCGCAGCACAGGCTGACGTGGAACCACTATACGTATCCGAGGCCTCGCCATAGTCCAGGGCTTCAATCAAGTCTTTACGCCCCACCACGGCGGCCGCCGGTTCCCCATTGGCAAGACCCTTGCCCAGCACGACCAAGTCCGGCTGTACCCCGTAAGTCTCAAAAGCGTACATATTGCCCGTTCGACCAAAGCAGGACTGCACCTCGTCAAAAATGAACGGAATGTCGTTTGTGTTGCACCATTTCTGCAGCATTTTGTGATACCACGCCGGCGGGTGGTACGATCCCTTCGCACCCAGGTACGGTTCTGTAATCAACAGGGCGATTTTACCAGCATAGGCTTCAGTAAGTGCGTCCAATTCCGACTGGTAGAACTCGGGGGGATGATTGTCATTCATGGGAAACGGTATAAAACGGACGTTCGGATTTTTGCTGGATTCACCGCTGACATCATCCGCCAGTCCCTTTTTCCCGTGAAATCCGAAACGGGTGGCCACCATGATATGACGATCGGGATTTTTGTGTAGTGTCGTCCACATGGCTTTCTGGATGCCTTCGGAACCGCTTGCCGCCCACAATATTCTCTGAGCGTTCGGGTTGGATTTCATGCTCTTTATAAGCCGGCTCGAGGCTTCCGTAAACACTTCGGTAATCATGTTGTAGGCGTTTCGCGGCAACCCCTTTCGGTAGGCGGCCCAATACTTCTCATACTTGGGATGCAGATAACCGAGGTTCTGGACCAGAACGCCGGAGGTGAAATCGAGTAGTTTGCGGCCGTCGGCGGTCCACAGCCAGCAGCCTCTGGCCTTGACGATGGCCGCCTGCGTCGGCGTATAGGTGTTTTGGCCGCGCCCCACATGTTCCGCCATCCTCTTGCGTATCTGATTGCCTTTGGGTTCGTCTGGATGTTGAATGTACAACGGAGGATTCCTTTCATGAAGTAACGGGTCTATCACCCCTTTTGAAATGCGGGCACGCTTGTGCTTACCACAGGCAGCATAACGTTCAGATGTGAAACATGGTGGATTTCGAGGTCATCTCAAGTATTTTTTCAAGCGTATACATGGACAATACCCCGCCAACTTCATCCGTTATTTCCTGCCAGAAGGCATGCATCTCATGTTGTTCGCTATTTGCCGGCGCCAACACGGGTCCGTCAATAGCCTCAATAATATGCAGCAGCGTGATGGCGGAAGGATGCTTTGCGAGCACATAACCGCCTTGCGCGCCGCGCATGCTGCGCACCAGTTCAGAACGTTTCAGCTGAAGCAGAATATGGG
>CAZSYK010000134.1:0-2707 GCA_964610685.1 uncultured Eubacteriales bacterium | reverse complement strand
GTAGCGTGCTCCCTTGGATTCGATGTAGTTTGATAAACGCTCAACGTATTGCTTATAACTATCGCCAAATCTGGATTTTAGCTTTTTAAGCTCGTCATCAGTTAACAGTACGTTTGAAAATTCTCCGAATTTTTTCTTTGGTATTGCGATAGCAATACCTTCTTTACTTTTAGTTTTTGGTTTATGGTTTTTGGTTTGAATATAGTTCCCAACATTCGCACCGCTTGCTGTATCTGTTCCTGCACCGCCAACCGTATCAACTGCTGTATCAATCTGTGTTCCAAACAGGAAGGCACAAGACTTAATTTTGTAAGTTGTTGACTTGTTTGAGCCGTTTTCTTTAAATTCAAGTAAACCAAACTGTTTAAGCTTATTTCTTGAACGGTAAATATCGCTTTTTGAAAGTTTGGATTTGAAAATTAACGCTGAAATCGGAATGGTAAATTCTTTCCATGTAAATCTGTTGGCTAAGTGCAAAAGCGTGTACCAAAGCCGAATATCAGATTTGTTAATTTGTGAATTGTACTCGACCCAATTTTCAAATGTTAATATTTCTTTTAGGTAATTCAATATTTCACCTTCTTTTTAAAAAATTAAAAATGTGGGCGATCACATCGACCGTCCACGCGTTTCCCAAGCATCTATATCTTTGAGTATTTGAAATGCCAACATCGGTATATACGTCGGGTATAGTTTGCAATCGTTCGCATTCCAACGGAGTTAATTTGCGTATGTAATAATCACCATCGGGCAAATCGATTTTATATAATCCTGTTTTGGCTCCTTGTCCGCCGCCTCCGGAATTTATACATACCGATTTGCCGTAAACGCTGTAAATTCTGTTTGCCTGTCCGCCTTTACCGAAAGTCCCAATTTTTAAAGGTTTGCAAACCATCGAATCTTTCGTATGAGAAGTTAAAGAATTTGATTTTTCATCTTTGCGGATTTCCAAATGATCATAAATTCTGCTTTCTTTACTGTTGCGCGGCCATGATCTCACAGCACAGCCTTTTGAGGGTATTGCAACGGTTGTTTTGCTTTGTTTGGACAAATCGTCGTTAAGCGAGGTTTTTGCATAAGTTGCGGTTATACATTTTGCTTTTTCCTCATCTTTTGCAGGTATTGCAATCATCATATTTTGGTGCTTTAAAAAATATTCTCTTGTGGTCGTACGGCCAATGCTTGAAGTAACCGTTCGTGATTTCAGTTTATCCGTAACTCCGTTTTCAAGAATATCAGCAAGTTTTAACCCTTTATCTTCCGGTTGTGTGATATTTGGAATATTAGTCCAATAAAGCCTTCTGCGGTTTTGCGCAGAAACCAATGCTGAATTTATTAGGATCGGATCTACACCTAAAGCCTCTGTGATTGCAGCTCTGTCTGTCTTACTCATGCTTGCAACATTTTCTAGCAAAAAATATTTGGGATTAACTTCTTTCAAAGCCCTGACAAATTCCCAAAATAAACTGCTTTGCGTACCATTTAGACCCTGCCTGTTTTGTTTGGCGCAGCTAAGATCGGTACACGGCGAACCTCCGATAAGCAGATCAATATTTTTATGAAAAGAAAAATCAGCATCTCGAACATCTCCGAAATGCTGAATCCGTGGAAATCTTGTTTTTGAAACTTGCAGCGCGTACTTGTCTATTTCGTACGCGTAATAATTTTCAATCGGAATTTCTGCTCTTTGAAGTGCCAGATAACCGCATGAAATCCCATCAAATAAGCTTAAAATGTTCAATTTTCTCATCCTCCAAATTAAAACGGCACGTCTTCGGTGCCTATAAAATCTGTGCTGTCGGGATTATTAGTTGTTTCAGGCTTTAAATTTATAACGTCCTTGATAATAAACCCTTTATAAACTTTGCCTTCATAAGATTTTGAATAAAATTTTCCGATTACCCATATATCGTCTTTTTCGCGGTATCTTTCGAGGATTGCTTTTGATAAGTCTCCAAATACCGAACAATCGGCATAAGTTGGTTTATTCCACTGGTTCGTTTCAGGGTTTTTGCCATTACTTATCTGCAAAGAAAAGTGAACCGCTTTACCTTGCATTTGCGGGTCTTTATACAGCCTTCCTTTCAAGAGGCAAGTGTTTCCTGTTAAATTACCTTCATAAATCAATTTTTCGTCATCATAAATTTTTACTGTTTTTTTACTCATTTCACTCAGTCTCCATTTCTTTAAGCTCAACTACAATTTTTGGTATGAGGGAATAACATTTTTCAACGATTAGCCTACAAACTTGGCTGTCATCAAAAAAAGCGACACCATTTAAGGCATCGCACACAATTTTGGCGGTATTATCTAAATCGGGAGGTTTTGTTGGAAGTATCTTACCGGATAAAAATTTAATTTTGAGTTTTTCCGAAATATTTTTAAGAATAGGGAAAAAGGCTTTAATGTTCACTTCAACCGGCACGTTTTTATCAAAAAGGTTTTTGGAAACAGCTTTATAACAATTTTTTATTTTCTTTTCGTATTCTTTCGTTGGCTTCGGTGTGTAGACAATGGTTTTGCCGTTAACATAGCACATTCTGGGTCTTTGCTTTCCTCTGGGCTCACCGTATACAACAAATTTTATATTCATAAATTTTCAATCTCCTTTTCGAAATTTTCCAGATCCTCTTTTGGGAGTTCATTAAGGCTTTGAAGATTGAATTTCCCTAATGCTTGAGATATTTTATCTCCACCGTACTTTTCT
>CAZSYK010000133.1:1970-2725 GCA_964610685.1 uncultured Eubacteriales bacterium | reverse complement strand
GTAGGCGTACCAGGTGCCGTTGGTGGCGGGGTCGGACTCCCAGGCGACGCGGCCGAGGCCGTCGTAGCCGCGGGAACGGACGCCGCCGCGGGCGTCCTGCGCGGCGGTCATGCGGCCGAGGGCGTCGTAGGCGTAGGTCGTGACCAGGCCGGAGGTCGAGCGGCTGGAGACGAGGAGGCCGTTGACCGTGGTCGAGAGGGCCGCGACGGCCGAGCCGGGGGTGTACGTGAGCCGGTAGACGGTCTTGTTGCCGCGGTCAATGACGGTGCGGGAGACCGTCTCGTTGCCGCGGGCGTCGCAGACCACTCGCACCTTCTCACACCCATTTTCAGAAGGGTATCTTGTCATGGTGCGTGCCGTTTGTTGTTTGGTTGATCATGGATCACCCCAATCGCGAACTCGGGCTGACTCTCAGCATCTTCTTCTATTTCTCCCCAGATCACTGGGTTGCCCTTGGCATCAATATAGAAACTCGTATTCCCCTCCCATACGCGAGCAAACGCATCAAGAAAACTCTCTGCACGCTGATAGCGTGCGTTGATCGCCCATTTCCCATCCATATCAATATAGCCCCACAAGCCTTCAGCCGCACGAACTGCGGCAAGCCCCTCTGAATAGGGCAATGCATCACGGAATCTTGAAGCTATAACAACATCCCCTGTTGCATTGATGTACCCCCACTTTCCGCCGACCAGAACAGGGGCCATGCCTTGAGCAAATGACCGAGCTCTTGTGTAACGTGGGGCAATAACGTT
>CAZSYK010000133.1:0-1960 GCA_964610685.1 uncultured Eubacteriales bacterium | reverse complement strand
AGATTGAAACCCCCATCGATTATCTGCTTCATAGGGATAAAGGTTTGCCCCTTTGGATCGAACACGTGGTCCGTCACGAGTGATGAAGAAATAGTCGGCACGAACAGGTTCATCGAGCACGCGAGTAAGGAAGGCGCTTGCCTTCGATTGCCAAGCCACCTTAGCGACGCCACCCTGGAATGGTGCAGCAAAAGCGTATCGAGCCTTGATGACAACTGTGCCGTTGGTGTCGATGTACCCCCAATGTTGCCTATCGGTCTCCACAGCTGCAAGCCCCTCTGAAAACGCAGATATGTTTAGAAAAATGGGCTCAACACGCCACAAGCCAGAACGTTCTATAAAACCCCACCGTCCATTCATTCGGACAGCGCCGAGGCCAAATGTGAATCTCTCGGCGCGTTCAAAGCGCGGAGAAATACGCAACAGACCTGACGGATCGGCGTATCCCCACAATGAACCTGCTCGAACGGGAAGTAAGGTGTCCTCCGCCAGACTTGGCCTGAGGCTAATGATGGTGCAGAGAAAAAGCAGGCGCATAGAGCTACTTCGGAACCTTATTGTAAGTACATTCATTTCCGTCCTCGTCAGCGCCCTTGTTGTTAATTCCCATGTTTGCACCGTATAACCCGATCGAACCGGTCGGTGGGCAGACTGTTCACCGTGACCGTGGCGTCCATCAGCGAGCAGGCGTTATGGTGCGGCTGTTTCATCGTTATCGCGATTTGCTAATTTCAGGGCTGCTAAGCCCCGTTACCTATTAGTCGATGACAATGAAGTCGTTCGTCTCAAAAGGCTTTGTAAGGTCGTCGATTGTAAGACTAGTGAAGACCGTGCAAACCTTCGAGAGTTGTTTCTCACGAGCGAGTTCCATGAGATTGAGCAGACTAGATAGCGAAACATCCCGAGCGATACGAAGCTCCATCACAAGCCCGGGTTCATTACGGCGATCCAAGATACGGGAGAACTGATCCAGCGAGACCGAAGCTCCAGCGATTCGGAGATCGCCAGATGGTCCTACATCAACAACGAGTATTGTTTCTCGAAGCATTTCACCCTCCGGCCGAATATGTGACGCCCTTGAACATCCACAGGACACAATCCCCAAGATGAAGACCGAAGGCAAAACGGCAGATACAATGGTTTTTCGGATACATCTCATCAGTATATCCCCTTCATCGGTCGCAGCATGACGTAGGCCCGTCTGGAACATGAGCACCTCGTTCATCTCCACCAATAGCGCGGCTCCACGAACCATGAGTACCGGGAGAGAGAGAGTCAACTTGGCCTTCGGGAGGAAACGGGAACGGAGGCAAGGGATCCTTGAGCCCGAGGGTTGTGCATTTGTCGAAGATGTCTTTAGCCACAACTGGACAGATGAACTGCATCTCCGGATTCCGCGGACACGCCGCGACAACGGAGTTACATGCACGCTTGATGAGTTCGTCTTTGCCCTTGATGCCAGTGCCCCATTTATAGGCGCGCAGTTCAGAACAGATGAGTGTCATGTAGTCAGTACCCGTGCAACCGAACTTTGCCCCCATACAGTGGTCATACGCATGGGAAAGCTCATGCTTCCGTGTACGCTGGTAGTCATCGTCGCTACGCCGATTGGAAATCCAGCCACCTTCGCAGAGGTAGATCACTGGAGGTTTTGAGTTCCCATCGTAGTACCCATGTCTGGTCGGGCTCGCACAGCAGGTGCAATTAACAACAGGCAGACGACACCCCTTCTGCTGCATCCACCACAGCTTCCAGCGCTCCTCATTTGTCCAGTTATTCAGGTTTTCTGCAGCAACGCTCTTGCAGGATTTGCCAAGAGGATCAATACCGTTAACAGGTGAGTTCTCCAGAGCCGAAGCCAAATTCAATCCACCCCACTTCCAAATGCGATCCCGGCTGAGCCACCGCCCCAACCCCAGCCGATACTTTCGTTTTTCATACTCACTCAGCCCCGTCACCG
>CAZSYK010000132.1:0-2729 GCA_964610685.1 uncultured Eubacteriales bacterium | reverse complement strand
AAACCGTTCGCTTCGCTCACTGGGACGGGCTAAAGCCCGCCCCTTAACCAAACGTGTGTGCCGGGCATGGCACGTAACTATGTCGGTGAAAGTCCGGCAGCCAGGTTTTCGCAGAGCCGAAGGCTAGGGAAACGGCAAGGGCGTCGTCGCGAGGCGAGGTCTGGAGGAAGCCGAACCCAAAACTGCGGGACGATGAACAAGAACCGGATATGAGGCGTGGTGCATCCGGGACGAGCGGGCACGTGACCGCGAAGTCCTCCATCTGCGGCAGGGATGCACTTTGTAAATTCGGCGTTCGCGCAGTGACAGTGACGTGTCTTACCCCGGGAGATCTCTCCGGTGCTTCGCACGCGAAGCTGGGCGTCGAGCAATCGGCGCTGAATACCGTGGAGAAGTCAGCAGAAGGCATAGTAGGTGGGTGGCCCCACTGAAGGCCGGAACGATGAATGACAAGGGAATCGCCTTGAAGAGAGACGGCAATGCATCTGACCACCAGCCTCGGCTGGCTGCGGCCTCGCCGCGGGATGAAGCCGTCCCTGGATCGAGCGAACCTCCCGCGTCAATTCCACCCCAAGCGCTGCTCGCTCGCGTGTTACAGCGCGAGAATCTGCAGCGCGCCCTCAAACAAGTACGCCGCAACCAGGGCGCGCCGGGCATCGATGGCATGACCGTCGAGGCCTTGCCTCACTACCTCCAAGACCACTGGCCACGGATCCGCGCACAACTGCTGGCGGGCACCTTCCGCCCCCAGCCGGTCAAACGCGTGGAGATCCCGAAGGCAGATGGCAAGGTTCGCTGCCTGGGTATCCCGACGGTGGTGGATCGATTCATCCAGCAAGCCATTGCGCAGGTACTGTCGGCGCAATGGGAGCCCCACTTCCACCCGCACAGCTATGGCTTTCGCCCACAACGCTCGGCGCACCAGGCGCTACGCCATGTGCAGACGAGCATCCGCGACGGCTACGACTGGGTGGTGGACATCGACCTGGAAGCATTCTTCGATCGGGTCAATCACGATCGGCTAATGGCGCGGCTCAAACACCGCTGTCAGGATGCCTCGCTGCTGCGCCTGATCAACCGCTTCCTCAAGGCTGGTGTGCAACGGGGCGAACGCATCGAAGCCACACCGCTGGGTGTGCCGCAAGGCGGCCCGCTCTCGCCGGTACTGGCCAACATCGTTCTGGATGAACTGGATTGGGAGCTGCAACGGCGCGGCCACCGCTTTGCCCGCTATGCCGACGACTGCAACATCCTGGTCAGAAGCCAGCGTGCGGGGGAACGGGTGATGGCCAGCGTAGAGCGCATGATCAGCGAACGACTGCGGCTCACAGTCAATCCGCTGAAAAGCGCGGTGGATCACCCAGCCGAACGCACGTTCCTGGGCTTCACGGTCAGCCGCAGAGACGCCCGCCTGAAGGTGGCCGATAAGGCCATCGAACGGCTCAAGGCGAAAGTGCGCGCACTGACCCGTCGGACACGAGGCCGCCGTCTGGACGTTATCGTGGCAGAGCTGAGGAAAACCCTGCTTGGATGGAAAGCGTATTTCGGCATTGCCGAAGTACTGAGCCCTCTGCACGACATCGACAAATGGATACGACGCAAACTACGTTGCTATCTCTGGAAGCAATGGGGACGAGCCGGCTACCGGGAACTGCGCAAGCGCGGTGTAAGCGTGCGAGAAGCATGGAACACCAGCAAATCGGCGCACGGCCCTTGGCGGTTGAGCAACACCCCGGCACTGAGGCTGGCATTACCAGTGCGGTACTTCACGAACTTGGGGCTGCCGGCTATTGCGGCGCGGCAGGAATATATTCATCGAACCGCCGTGTACGTGACCCGTATGCACGGTGGTGTGGGAGGAGAGGCGCCGTGAGGCGTCTCCCTATCCCGATTGAGGCTGTAGAAAAACCTACTGCCAGCCTCTTCAGCGACTGATACGCTCGCACCCATTCAAATCGCAGGGAGGCGCAGGGTGATGCCTCGGTTCAAGACCGTTCACAAGGGACTCAAGCTTCTGCCCATCGACTTCGACAAGCAGCTGCTGCCCGGCACGTTCGAGCACGCCCTGTGTTATCTGGTCGATCACGAACTGGACCTGTCCGACTTCCACGCGCGTTACCGCAACAGCATCGAAGGCGCTCCAGCCTACGATCCGGCGGTACTCCTGAAAATCGTCCTGCTGGCCTACAGCCGCGGCATCATCAGCAGCCGCCAGATGGAGGTCGCCTGCCGCGACCATGTGCTGTTCATGGCCGTCTCCGGCGACAGCCAGCCGCACTTCACCACGCTGGCCCAGTTCGTCTCCAGCATGGGCGACCTGGCCGCCAAGCTGTTTGCCCAGGTACTCGCGGTCTGTGACCGTCAGGGCCTGATCGGGCGGGAGATGTTCGCCATCGACGGGGTCAAGCTGCCGAGCAACGCCAGCAAGTCGCGCAGCGGCACCCGCGCCGACTTCCTACGCCATGCCGAGAAGATGGAAAAGGCAGCGCAGGCGATGATCGAATGCCAGCGCCAGTGCGACAAGCAGCCCGAGGACGAGGCCCAACGAGCGGCGCGCCGGCTGGAGCGCCTGCAGGCCGATGCCCGCCAGCTGCGCGCCTGGCTCAACGAGCATCCCGAGGATCGCAAGGGCGCCAAGGGGCGGATCAACCTGTCCAACCGCACCGACAACGAATCGGCCAAGATGGCCACCGGCAAGGGCGTGATCCAGGGCTACACCGGTGTCGCTG
>CAZSYK010000131.1:0-2764 GCA_964610685.1 uncultured Eubacteriales bacterium | reverse complement strand
AAGTGTCTTTTGGAAATAAGTTAGTCGAGGACTTTTTATGACCTAACTCAGTAATTTTTTCCTCTGCTTCTTTTGTAATTAGGCCGTCTGTTAATTCGCCTGATTTTAACCATGGGATATTACCATCCCAATAATCTGTATTTCCTCTTGTTGGTGTACCACCTGAAGTAGTATAAAAAAGTTTGCCTAAACGAAACCAAGCCCAAGAATCAGGTGTTTGAAATAGTTTCTCGTCCTCTGAAATTTCTAATAGCGTTTTTTGATTACGAAGGTTATATTTTGATTTTATTTCTTCGTTTTCAATTTTAATTTTTTCATATAAATCAGTAACAGACTCAACATCCGGATTTTCCTCCCGCCATTTTGCAGTTAGTTTCCCCTGTACAGCCATTTGTAAAATGCTTTGGCGGAGTTGTTTAACGCTTTCTTTGCTTTGGGTGAGGGTGTGGAAATGGGCGGTTAGGGTTTGCCATGTTTCCTGTAATTCGGTATTGTTTTCGGAATGGTTTATTTTGCTAAACAGCGCTTTAGCGCTTTTCTCCCGGTAATTGAGGCGTTTTTGGGCAAGAGCATGAAGCTGGTCTATTTGGATGAATAGCTTTTCAACCTGGGAAACGATGGCTTGTTGTTCGGCGTGGGGTGGCAATGGTAGTGGAATACGTTCCCATTTTCCTTTGTTAATAATTGGAGTAGTTCCTCCTGAAGCCTTACCCCATACAGTATCTTGGAAATAATCTGATTGTAAAAATAAATTTAAAAATACAGAAGAAATTAATCCCAAAGGTGTAATTGTATTTATTTGCTGATTACAAGATACATCTTGGACTGTATAATAACACTTTCCAATAGAACCACCTATGCAAACCATTAAAACAGAATTTTTTGGTATTAAACGAGCTTGAGTCAATCCCAAGTCAGTTAAACCATCATCTGTATCATAATTGATTCCATTGTAAGATATTTCTGCTGGCTTTACAAAGGAATAATCTTTACCAAAATATTCTGGATTGTTTTTTGACGGTGTTGTTCCAGTATTTGTTAATCCATAATCGATAAGTCGTACCCAAATCCAATTCTCCGGCAATTCAAACGGCTTTTCTTCATGCGCAATTTGGGGTAAAGGTTTTTGGCTTCTGATTTTTCCTTCTGTGATTAGTTTCTCTTTTTCTGCCTTTATCTTTTCCAATAAACCGCTTGCAGGTTCAACATCAGGGTTTGCATCACGCCACTGAGAAGTTAATTTGCCTTGCACTGCCATTTGCAATACCAGTTTTTTAAGCTGCTCCACGTTTTCGGGTGTGGTAGTTAAGTGTTTAAAATTATCTATTAAAAAATTCATTCTTACTAATTTTGAAATGCATTACTTAACTCATCTAAAATACTATTCTGCAATGTTTTCATTTCCTGTTCTGCCTTATTAAACTTTTCCAGCATTTTTACAGGGTCACCCAAATCTTCTTCAACCTTGTTCGGATTTTTGTAATCCAAATCAAATGCCCCGTAATAAATGCTATCCGCCGTTTGTTTGGCGGTGCGTGCACTGGCTTCTGTTTCCTGTAATTTCTTTTCAAGTTTTGCTATTTCGCCATTGGTCTTATCTTCACGTTTAAGTTGTGTTAATTTTTCTTTCAGGCTGTATGCTTCCCGCTTTAATTCCTTTTCCTTTTCGTAATGAGGTTTGGCATTTTGCACCGCTTTTTCAATGACTTCTGAAAGGTTTATTTTCCATGATACTTCGCTTTCCTCACGGTTTTTCCACCAGGCTTTTTCTTTGTCAAACTCTTCTAAGCGAATGGGTTTGGTCATTGAATACCCTTTACTGCCTTCGGGTAACTGGTGTTCGTAATACCATATTTCTTTGGTGGCAAAATCTTCCAGCTCTTCTGCCGGGCTGCTCACTTTTTCAAAAAACAATAAGTTGGTGGCTACGGATGCATACGGTTTAAAAACTGAGTTTGGTAACCGAATGATGGTGTGTAGATTACAGTTGCGCAAAAGCATTTCCCGTATTCTTGCTTTAATGCCATCGCCAGTCAATGAACCATCCGGCAAAACAATGGCTGCCCGTCCACCTTGTTTCAGGTAATTTACCATCATCACCAAAAACAAATCGGCAGATTCTTTGGTGCGGAAACCAACCGGAAAAGTCGATGCCGTTGCATCGTCCACATTTCCACCAAATGGTGGATTGGCAAGAATTACATCCACCCTGTTTTTGGGTTTTATGGATTGGTTGCGAAGCAATGAATCTTCGTAAGAAATATCAGGAACTTCAATGTCGTGCAAAATCAGGTTGGTAACGGCCAACATGTGGGGCAAGGGTTTTAACTCCATGCCATGCACGGTGTTTTGCAGTTGCTTTCGTTGCTCAATGTTTTCAACACCTGCTTTTCGAATATGCTCAATAGCTGCCGTGAGAAATCCACCAGTACCGCATGCCGGGTCAAGCACTTTTTCGCCCAATTTTGGGTCGGTAATATCTGCCATAAACTCAACAACTGCCCTTGGTGTATAAAATTCGCCTGAACTTCCGGCAGACTGTAATTCTTTCAGCAAAGTTTCATAAACATTACCAAAAACCTGCAAATCTTTGGAGGCATGAAAATCTATTTTATTAAGTTCGTTTACAACTTGCCGGAAAAGCTGTCCGCTTTTCATGTAGTTGTTATTGCCACCAAATACATCACGAATTATTTGAGCTCGTTTATCCGTACTTTTTAGGTTTGCTAAATCAGGAAATAATTCCCTGTCAATAAAATTGATT
>CAZSYK010000130.1:0-2769 GCA_964610685.1 uncultured Eubacteriales bacterium | reverse complement strand
GATGTTACGCAGTTCGTTGGTACTGGTCGCTGTTAATGAGCCACCGCGACTGATAACTAGGGAATTAATCAAATTAAAAAGATAGTTAATCTTTTCATCTGTATTTTGCTGTACCAGGTTGAACTGCCCGGAAATAGGGGGCACGGATCCCAAGAAATCCCAGCCTGATTTTTTCTGTGTCTCAGAAATGGGCTCAACACTACCTTCGCTGGCCCATTTTTTTCCAAATTCATTGAAGAACGTCATTTTTTGCTTCCATAAAAAAACAGCCCGTAATGGGCAGTATGGGTAATCATTAAAGAGGTTGAATGGGTCTATCCGGCACGGCAGACATAATAAAAAGCGATTGCCTTGGGTCTGGTCTCGGTTGATCCGGTTTCGTTAACGGTTACTTCGTGGCTATGCGCTCCGGCACTGTTGATGCTTAGGGTGTGATTGTGGTTGCCGGCATTGTCGACGGAAACCCCGTGGCCGTGCGCTGCCCATTCTGTTCTTGATACCGTTGTATCCCTGCGTTCACCACCGCTTGGTGCTCCGTCATACGTAATGGTGAAATTCCCGCTGCCTTGGTTTATACCCGCATCGCCTGTGCGTGCAGCGTGATTATGCAGGCCATTACTTGATGTAGACCCACTGTGGTTATGACTCCCGGCAGAAGCGGTGGATGCCTCGTGTTTATGCGATTTAATCGTATCTTCTTGCAACGTCAGCGGGCTAATGGAAGGTGAGGCGCCGCGAATGAAGCGCTCTCGCAGATCCGGCATGGTTGCCCCATAAAGCCCGAATAGCACCGGATATTGTGATGCATTGATGCTTTGGCCGGACATCAAAATAAAACCAGCCGGCGGGTTAGCATTTGGCCAAGGCAATGGCATGCCAATAGGCATCATGGCATTCAGGGCGTCACGAAGTGAAAGGTCATTGTTTGCCGACATCGACAAACCTTTGCTTTCCACGGCATTTTTAATTTGTCGATAAAGGAAATTGCTTTTCTCATCAGCAATCTGAAAGACCTTGTTGAACTGCTCAACAGATGGGTGTGTGGTACCAATATAGGCCCAGCCCAGTTTGTACTGGGTATCATCCATTGGAACCAATTGTCCGGTCTGTGCCCATTTGTAGGTAAAGCTGGGGAAAAATGATACATCAGCCATAGGTGGTGAATCCTTGTAGAATGACGCCTTCGCCAAAACCGTATAGATTTTGATGACGAAAGCCGAAGGGTTTTTCTTCGTCTGTGATTAAGAGCTCAACGCCAATGCCGGCCGCCTTCGGGATCCACATGAGTGGCGTGACCAGGAAAGCAGGGTTGGTATTGGGCGTAACATTGAACACGATCTGGATTTTTGCATTTCCGGCATCAACAATAGAACACCAGGTTGCATCAAAGATGGCTTTAACTGCGGCTGCAATTTCTGGTGCGGTGCCACGGCCGTTATTAACGGCAATTTTCCAGTACAGGATTTTTCTGTATTCCGGATCCATCAAGACTGCCGAGCCGCCCATGGTGGCTTCACCTTCACGACGCAGCCGGGCTTCTCCAAAGGTGCCGCTATTGGGTTGAGAGCCAAAGCCAAAGAACTTGATCAGAAACGTATTGTCTATCTGGCGGGGCATGCCCACGATCTGGCCAATGCCGTCCAGCTGGGCGCCTTCAGCCGTGTCCAGCCATCGCTCATTGAATACCGTTAACAACATTTCGGGGCCAATTGGCTGATACAGCGATTTAACAAATGACTCTAACCGTGGGCTTTTCTGAAATTGCCCTGTGAAATGCCCCCAGGCAATATTGGCATGGTTTTGTTCCAGATCCATCAGTTAACCTCAATTCTTGTCATGCTGAACACGGCAACCTCATATTCCTCAATCACAATGTTGTTGGCCGTGTAGTCTTCTGGGGCAGGAATAAAGTCAGGGTCTGAAGAGTGCGCCATCGTTAAATCAATGCTGGCAATGCCGTTTGTTTGATATACCCCGGAATAGAATTTTTGCAAAATCACATCCTGGCCAATATCATGGTTGATGCCTGTAATCAACAAGGATTGCGTGATCCGCTGAAATCCATCAAACGGGAAAATGTTACCCTCACCGGTTTGAATGGTCACAACGGCCTTAATCCAAACGTAAACCTTATAGGGGCGATCAAATCGGATAGTCTGTTCACCTTCGACACTGATAAAATATTTTTCAATGGCGCCATGGGTATCAATGCCAGCCGCCTTGATTCGATATATTTCTTTGGCAATATCCAGATCAATCCCACCATCCACAACCACATGCAATGAGTGGGGTGGTCTGCCAGAGGCATCAACAGCATCGGTATTGTTTTCAAACACCTTGACGGCCGTCACGTTGGGCACGTTTTCACGGATATTGGGGGCAATACTGGGCAAAGTGCCTGCGCCAAGACGAAAAACACCCTGGTCATACCGTGCCCTAAGCTCATCGTCCGTTTCGGCCAGTCGACCCGGGGAAGCCTCTTCCATATTGGTGACCGACTCCCAGCCATCAATCAGGGTGACAATGTTGTTTAGAGTACCGACTGCGGCGCCTTCTGTTGACACGTCTACGGATTCGGCCTGGATCGCTGAACCAATGCGGTTGACGGCAAGGTTATCTGTCAGGAGTTTCATATCGGGGTTGATGGCATCCAGCGCGCCGGTCGCGAGGGGCAACTCAATGTGGCGCGGAGGGCAGCGGCTGGCTAACTCTCTCTGCTTTTGGGCCAATTCATCCAGCGCGGTGGCGAGTGACTGGCTCGCTTGCTTG
>CAZSYK010000129.1:0-2782 GCA_964610685.1 uncultured Eubacteriales bacterium | reverse complement strand
TCGCACATCAGCAAGGACGGCCATTACTACATTCATCCCGATCCGATGCAGTGTCACAATGTGGAAGCGGCGTGATTGCAGATTCGCCTCAACGGCTTAATAGGAGTGATCCACATGAACCGCGCGTATTACTCAGACACGATCGCTCATTTCATCAACGAGGCAACAGACGCCATCATCGGACAACTCGTGCGAAAGGCCGGTGAAGATGGATCTAGCATTGAGACGACTCAGACTGACGCTTGGATCGAGCAGGTTTCCGTCCTAAAGGCGGCGCTTGCGCCCTATCGCATCGACGGCTCGCTCTATTTCGAGTTCTCGATCCCACGCCTCGGCAAGCGGATTGACGTCCTTGCGTTGATCGGTGCGGTGATCTTCGTTATTGAATTCAAAGTCGGAAAAGAGGGCTTCACGGCGGCCGCACTCGACCAGGTTTGTGACTACGCGCTCGATCTGAAAAACTTTCATGAGACAAGCCACGCCGCGCCAATCGCACCGATTGTCGTTTCCACGAGGGCTAGGAACGCCACCATGACCATCGCCTACACCTCGCACCGCGACAGCGTGATGCTTCCAATCAAAGCGACTCCTGCAACCTTGGGCGAGATCATCCAACGCGTGATTGATTTCACAAACGGCGCGACAATCGAAGGTTCCACTTGGGAGCGCGGACGCTATCGCCCGACGCCCACAATCATCGAAGCGGCGATAGCGCTCTACGGCGGACATAGGGTCGAAGATATCTCCAGGAAGGATGCTGGTGCAGAAAATCTCGCCGTCACCTCAAACACCGTCGACCAGATCATCAAGCAGTCAAGGGCGTACTCGTGGAAATCTATTTGTTTCGTCACGGGTGTGCCCGGAGCGGGGAAGACACTAGTCGGTCTAGACATCGCGACAAAGCATTTCGACAAAGAATCCGAACTATACAGCGTGTTTCTATCGGGCAACGGCCCACTCGTCGCGGTGCTTCGCGAGGCGCTGGCCTCTGACAACGTCCGCAGGCTAAAAGAGCAGGGCACGCGAATGAGGATTGGTGAGGCGCGGAGTAAAGTAAAGGCGTTCATTCAGAACGTGCATCACTTTCGCAGTGAGTGTCTGGTCGACGCCGGTCCGCCCATCGAGCATGTCGCCATCTTCGACGAAGCGCAGCGTGCGTGGAACCTCCGGCAGACCGCCCGCTTCATGCGCGATCGCGGGCATGCCGACTTTGCGATGTCCGAGCCGGAGTTCCTCATCTCCTGCCTCGATCGGCATGCCGATTGGGCCGTCGTCGTCTGTCTTGTCGGTGGCGGACAGGAGATCAATACCGGCGAAGCGGGAATTGGCGAGTGGCTTGATGCGCTCTCGCGTTCGTTCCCAGAATGGCAGTTGTTCATCTCCTCCCGGCTGACCGATAACGAATACAACGCAGGCAAACTCGTTGAGAGAGCACGGTCACTGCCAAACACGAACATCCGGGACGACCTGCATCTGAGCGTATCGATGCGGTCGTTCCGTGCCGAGAACGTCTCTCTGCTGGTCAAACAGACACTCGATCTCGATCCAGAGGCAGCTGCGCTGACGCTCGACGCACTGCGTGAGCGCTATCCGATTCTGATTACGCGCGACTTAGTAAAGGCCAAGCAGTGGCTGCGAGAGAAAGCACGGGGTAGCGAGCGCTACGGATTGGTCGCATCGTCCTATGCATACCGTTTGAAACCACACGCGATTGACGTCCGGCTTCAGGTCGACCCCGTCCAATGGTTTCTCCACGGCAAGGACGACGTGCGGTCGTCCTACTATCTCGAGGACGCCGCGACGGAATATCGCGTTCAAGGGTTGGAACTCGATTGGGCGTGCGTCACCTGGGACGCCGACTTTCGCCGGGTTCGCGGCGGTTGGGAGCATTGGAAGTTTGTCGGAGACCGGTGGAAGCGCGTCCGAGCACCTGAGCGACAAATGTATCTTAAGAACGCGTATCGCGTTCTGCTCACGCGTGCGAGGCAAGGGATGGTGATCGTCGTGCCGGAGGGTGACGCTAGCGATAGCACCCGTAAGTGTGAGTATTACGATCCAACCTTTGACTATTTGCAGTCGATCGGTTTCGGAATAATTTAGGGGCTGTTCCGTTCCTCGTTTCCTCGTTATCGACGACGAAGCCGATCACGCATCCATGAACACCTCGCGTGATCCTGACGACGACCCGACCACCATCAATCGCCGCATTCGCGAGCTGCTCATGTCGTTCGATCGAGTCGGCTTCGTCGGGTACACGGCAACGCCATTCGCCAACATCTTCGTTGATGTCGACTCGGTTCACCCGGAGTACGGAGCGGATCTCTTCCCTCGTTCGTTCATCGTGAATCTGAAGGCTCCCAGTGACTACATAGGACCTGCACTCGTCTTTGGGCATCCGGGTGACGAATCGGCGGGTATTCCCGAACAGCTTCCCCTCCCGATGCACGTACCTGTCAACGACGCAGCGTCTTGGCTCCCAGACAAGCATAAGAAGACACAGATTCCCGGGCCGATCCCCGAATCGCTGGTTGAGGCCGTGCGCCTGTTTGTGATGGTCTGTGCTGCCCGCGCGTTGCGAGGCGACGCGAATGCGCACAATTCAATGCTGGTTCACGCTACCCGATTCGTAAATGTGCAGGACCGCGTCGCCGAGCATTTGGAGACACAACTAACAACGCTCAAGAATATAGTCGGCTCTGGCAGCAGCGCGAACATCAAGTCACTGGCGGCGGAGTTCGAGGACATCTGGCGGCGACGGATGCTGGAACCCCACGAGAGTTTT
>CAZSYK010000128.1:0-2791 GCA_964610685.1 uncultured Eubacteriales bacterium | reverse complement strand
AGGTGGTTAAGTGACTGGATGGATAAAGTTTCATAGAAAAATTTTAGACAATCCTATTTTTCTTAAACCTGAATTATATCAATTATTCACTTACTGCCTGTTAAAAGCTAATCATAGCGAGACAAAAATAATCTGGAATGGCAAAGAGGAAACGCTTAAAAAAGGGTGTTTCCTCACAGGCAGAAAAGTAATAGCGCGGGATACCGGACAGAACGAAAGCTCAGTTTATAAGCGATTGCAAATACTATGCAAGAACAATATGATTTCGGTAAAAAGTAACAACAAATTTAGTGTCGTAAAGGTGCTTAATTACTGCATTTATCAAGGTGAAGATTCAGAAAAGGAACAACAAAGTAACAACAAAGTAACAACAAAAGAACAACAAAGTAACACAGACAAGAATGATAAGAATGTAAAGAATGATAAGAATACTTCTTTATTGCAAAACAAGTTTAGCAACAGCGATATTGAATATATTCTTTCCCTTGAATTAGCTTCACTCATGCAGAGCAACAAGCCTAATGTGAAAATCGGAGATCCTCAATCCTGGGCTAAACACTTTGACCTGATGATAAGAAGAGATAAGCGAACTGTTGAAGATATTCGTAAGGTTATGGAGTGGTCACAAAAAGATTCGTTTTGGAGTAGCAACATTTTGTCAGCGAGAAAGCTAAGAGAGAAGTTTGATCAGCTTCAGTTAAAAATGAATCAAAGGCAAGATAAAACAAGTAAACATGAACAGCCAAAAAGAGAGGGTATTAAGGCATGGTGAGTAACTATTATGACATTGAATCAGAACGCTGCCTAATCTCTGCTATGTTGGCAGACGAACAAAGCCTAATAGAAACATGCGCAACAATGCAGACTGATGATTTTTACGAGCCACGGCATCAAGCTATGTATGACATACTTTATGACCTGTTTACCAAAGCAATTAAACCAACTTACTTAGAGTTGTTAAAAGAAGGGCATAAGCGAGGCACATTATCAACCCTTGAAGATCGGGATTATGCCAAACAAACCATTGGATGCCATGTTAGCACAACGAACCTTCCGTTTTGGTTTAAGAATGTAAAGGATAAGGCAAAGCTGAGACAGTTAAGAAGTGTCATGCTGAAAATATCAGGGGAACTAAAGAACCGGGTTGATGATGTGGACAAGCTGATACAAGACGCAGGCAAGGAATTAGTTGACCTGACAACAAGCAATACAGAGCAGGTTGACACCGGTGCAGACCTGGTGAAGATAGGGAAACAAGTCATAGAAGAACGCATGAACAACAAAGGGGAGTTAGCCGGTATAAGTACGGGTATTGGCAAACTTAATCGCCTTACAAGCGGCTGGAAGGGTGGAGATTTCGCAATACTGGCTGCCGAAAGTGGAAAAGGCAAGACAGCGTACGCTCAAAACTTTATCGCTGCCGGTTGCTTCGTCCATGAGGCCGGAACATTATACGTCAATTCTGAAATGAGTAAACAACAGGTAATACTTCGTTTCGCCTCTATGGTGTCCGGAGTGGATGCAGATCTAGTAAAGTTCGGGGAAATCACAGAAGCGCAAAAACAGAGCATATTTATCAACATGGGGATAATGGCAAAAGCACCATTTTATCACTATCATTGTCCATCATTAGACCTTAACAAACTTGTCAGTATGATTCGTAAATTGCATGTGCAAAAAGGTATTAAGTTAGTATTCGTGGACTATATCGGGAGAATGGATAGAGTGGACAAGGATTCCTCAGAATGGCAAGAGTTTTTCTTGATATGTAAGACGTTGAAAACACTGGCCGGTCAACTAAGCATAGCAATTATAGTATTAGCACAACTAAACGAGGACGGTTCTCTACAGGTTGCCAAAAAAATGAGAAATGAATGCGATATACTGATTAAAATTTTACCAATGTCGGAAGACGATAAGGTCGAGGCACTAAGCAAGGGATATAATATTGCGCCTGATTATTGGTTATATCTTGATAAAAACAGGGACGGACAAGGCGAAGTGATGATTCCGGTCAAGTTCGATAAATCAAAAATGCAGGTGATAGACGTTGCAAACGCGTGAACTAATAACACGATTTCAGGCCATGGCATTTGAAATGATTATGAACAATCGAATAAGTGATAGGGAATTTACAATCCTAGAGGCACTAACTGAGGGCATGAAAACAGATTCGGATGCGTTGGAACTTGCGGCAACCTTAAAAATGGGGGATTTAGAGGATAAGGATGTAGTGGATTCTATTCTGGCAAGGGAGTTTACAACAGCGACATTAATACTGTGGTAGTCAAAGTATATTAATATCGTATCACAGCCACAAAAAGGCACTTCTGACGAGAGTAAATAGGTTTCAATGGTTAGACTAAGCAAAGGAAAATTGGAGGGCTTATGAGGCAAATATCGTTTACTATCTATGGCAAACCAATGGGAAAACAGAGGGCGCGAACATTAAAAAATGGCATCAGCTACACACCGAAGGAAACGGTGAATTATGAGACTTTAGTTAAGCTGACATATGCCGATACGGAAAATAGCATTTATTTTGATGGTCCGGTTCATATGCACGTTATAGCATTTTTCCCAATACCAAAATCAGCAAGCAAATTAAAAAGGCGGCAAATGATTCTCGGCGAAATCAGGCCAATAAAGAAGCCCGACTGGGATAATATAGGGAAAATCGTGAGCGATGCACTCAATGGGGTAGCATACCACGACGATAGCCAGATAACGAGTTGCCTGGTGGAGAAGTATTATTCAGACATACCACAGGTAGAAGTGATACTGCGAGACA
>CAZSYK010000127.1:0-2803 GCA_964610685.1 uncultured Eubacteriales bacterium | reverse complement strand
TATTGCTGTTTTTTTATTTTTCTAATAGGAAGTATATTTGCTCATGCTATTTATATGGATGCGAAGGATTGGAGAAGTCAAGCTCAAAGATATCATTGTATATATAATATAGGTGTGAGTGGCCTTTCCGGAAACGAAGTGAGTGGAACGACTGTGATAATGGTTCCTATTCCAGCATCTAAGGAAGGTAAATTCTTTAATCCTCCTATTCAAAAAGATCCCTATTTTACCCAGGATCTGATGCACGAAATCCTCAACCAGCCTGAACAATACCGCAAAGGACCTTATTTTGAAAATGCGACTGAAGCTTTCGATAACAAAGAGAGAGGAAACTGGACAACATTCATTGCAGAAACTGATAAAGGTTATATGTATGGATTTAGGACAAATGAAACAAAGCTCGAAGATATTTCTTTTGATAGAGAATTTGTTGCGGACTATTTCGATATTTTTGACCCTATAAACAATGGAAGCCCTATACTGTATCCTATTGAAAGTGTTTCTAATAATTCTTCGATTCTTTATAAAGATTACACTAAGTATTCCTCAAATCCGACTTATGATAGCTATGTCTATATAAGCGATAATCTAAAAGGAGCAGAAAATATTATATCTTTCAATATTCAGTTGGATGCAAACAATGATCCAAGTGAGTGGCCTAGAGAATATCGTGGTTGCTACAAAAACTTACTATTGGCAAAAGTTAATGGCACAGGGTATGTAAAAGTCAAGGCTATTCTTGGACAGGAAATTCCATGGGGAAATAACTCCAATTGGTTATGGGATAGTCAATATGTTTTAGATTTTTATGGTAATTTAGAAGAAGAGCGAGCAGCATGAACGTAAAAGTAATTTTTTTACAATCACTTTGCCAGTTCCAAATCTCTCAGCTACGTCACCGGATCCAAAAACTGCCAAAATTTCATATTAGACCCCTAATTTGACAGATTCTGCTAATTAATACAGTATTTTTGTATACAAAACATATCGCATTGACACATTACATTTTGGTAAAATTAATAATGCCAAAAAAATCATAAGATGTAAGACAAAACCTTGAATTGTATAAAGAAAACAGGAGCATCAGGCCCATTTTGACATTAGATGATATATGCTTCTGTCAAATTTGGGTTATATTTATACCAATATATTAAAAAAAGTATTTTAATGTAACTTATGAAAAAGTGCTTCAACCGCGTAAGTCCTAATATATTTGTCGCTCTTTAGTTGTTTATAATCCTGAATATCCACAGTTCCCTAACTTACTAAATATTACACAGGGTTAAGTATGAGGATTTATTCAAACAAAAAAAGATCTAACAAAGGGGTGAAGTAAATGGTAAAATTAAGCAATGAAATGGTAGAAGATTTTGCAAAAATGAGAATTTTTCCTTTCGCAACCGCCTCCAAAAATGGAGAGCCAAACGTAATACCAATCGGATTTTGTAAGCTTCAGGAAGACAGAGAAACCATCTGGATTGCAGACAACTATTTTTACAAGACCCGTCATAACCTTGAAGAAAACCCGCGGGTGCAATTTATGTCTGGGGTCCCGAGATTAAGGGTTGCTACCAGATAAAAGGGGATTTTGTGATTAAAACCGATGGAGAAGATTACGAGAATATGTACAAGACTGTCAAAAAGATGGGAGATAGGTTCCCTGCAAAAGCCCTTGCCGTCATGAAAATCACTGAAGTTTACGAGTGCAAATCCGGCGACGCTGCTGGAAAGCAGCTTCTTTAAGACTTTACCGGAATCGTTTATAAAATTTACTATTTTATTCTGATTTAGAGGATGCTTTTTTATCCTCGTCCTATTTCTTTTTTGACGAAATATGCCAGATAAAAGGTCTTATGCTGTCTTTTTTAGACTATTTTTTTAATTTAGTAATATTCTTTCATAAAGGTAGTATGATTATTATTTGATAATTTACACAGAAGTTATATATATCCGGACTTCAAAGCTCTTTTTTGGGTGATTATTTGAAATCCTGGATGATATTTGTGTTATGTGTAATAATAGGATTGATGGCTGTACCTGCAGTTTCAGCCGAAGAGGAATATGCGACAAATTTCGACATGGGAGATACATTAGCTTCTGCCGAAAAAGATTACATTATTAGTCCCTGGACAGAAAATTCTTCTGATACAGAGAATTTTATTTCTCTTCTACGGTCAACCCAGTATATAACTCAGGGACAGACCATAACTCACAATGTAAATGTAGGTTCAGGAGTGAATTACCTTGAAGTGGATTTAAACTGGGGAGATACAAGCGATTCACTTACTCTTACCATTTACACCCCCTCTGGAAGCAAACTCGGAACTTACCGTGATAGTTCTGACGGAAGTACAAATGGCAGGATACATCTCAACATAGATCCCTCTCAGGGATACGTCGAGCAGGGAACCTGGAAATTTAAGGTTTATGGAGAATCAGTCAGTGGAACACAGAGCTATACACTTGGTGTCGCACTGCATTAATTACAGGAGACTCTGTCTCCTTTGTTTTTTCTTTTCATTTTCAATATTGGCAGCCGAAGCTGCAGAATATATCGTGACTCCTGCCCCAAATGATCAATTTGGGGTGTCTGTAGCTGGAGAGGATATACAGATAGTAGAAGATACTATAACGCCTTACTGGCAGTTTTTGCTCTGGCTGGCTGCAATGCAAATTTTATCAATAATAGACGTCGTTCTTTACTTTATAAAGCTTATTTTTGTAATACTGGGATTTAAAATTGTTAATAAAGAAAACGTACTAGATAATCCTGATCGGTCTATTATTTATACATATATTAAAA
>CAZSYK010000126.1:341-2819 GCA_964610685.1 uncultured Eubacteriales bacterium | reverse complement strand
ATGTGTTTCTTTCTGACTGAGATACTGCGTTTCGGTTGCGCCGAAAGCGCCACTTTCCCCGGGCGAAGTCCCGGACGAAGCGTAGCCCTCTCACGGGAGCAATGCGAAACAAAATCTAATTTTCGTTACCAAACAGGTTGGAATCGGCTATAATACAGATATTGTATAAGCACACAGGCAGGCTAGGAGTGTTATGAAAGTCAATACTCTTCTCATGATTATGATTCTATTATCCGCGGGGATCCTCTCGGCGGCCGTTTCCATGGGCGTTGCATCCGATGAGCTCTCTTTATCTCCCGCCATGCCCTTACAAGTGAGTGAAACGGAAGGAGAGACGCCCTGCGTTCACGTGTCGCGTTCCGTGCCCGCTGGAAAATATACCCCGGGAAAGCCTTTGGCAATCCTTGTAAAAATCGAAGAACAGTGCGAAGAGGAATTCAGTTCCATCGGGTTTATCGAAGAGATCCCAAAGAACTGGTCTTTTGTCGGTATGGAAACAAGAACAGGAGAAGCGCCTGTGATATTTCCCCCGGAAGACATGACTGGAACCTTGGGCTTTGCGTGGATTACTGTTCCGCTGTTTCCCGTGGAAATACAGTATACAATCAAGCCGCAGGCAGTTTCTGAGGAACCGCTGGTAATCAGCGGCCACGCCCTCTATCGCTTCGATGCCGGTGAACATCGTTCGGCAACTGTTACGACTACCGTAGAGGCATTACCGATCGTACCGGAAGGGGAAGGCGAATTGTCGGTGGAGGGTGAAAGTGTTCCGGATGAAGGCGAGGCTCCTGTGGGATGTTGTCAAAATAACCGGGTATCCGACCAAAAAAGGGGGCCCGGCGGTACCGTAGCATCCCTTATAGGTGATTTCAGCCTGTTGATTTTAGCCGTTTCATGCATGACTTTGTACAGTCTTAAAGCATAAAATCCTTCTAAACAGTATAACTTGAATAACATAAGTCAATTTATTGACTATTTCCCCCGTTTCTTGCTAAAATTTATTTATTACAAGTTCAATTAGAATGGTATACTTTAGCGCGGCTTGTTTTTTCACTACATTTACTTCTTCAAAGCAGGACAATATTCTTGGCAACGGCGGCATCAACGGTAAAACGCTCAAAAGAATTTGAGACCTCCGTACTGGAGCACATCGACCTCCTGTACGCTGTTGCTTTGCGTTTGACCCGCAACCCGGCCGATGCGGAAGATCTGACCCAGAACACCTTTGTAAAAGCGCTGCGATTCCATGATAAATTCAAGGAAGGCACCTATATCAAGGCTTGGCTTCTGACTATTCTCAGAAATACCTTTATCAATGAATACCGCAGGAAGTCGCGCCGTCCTATTGAGGTGGAGTTATCCGGACTTGAGGCGGCTCCAGACAGCCTGCCCGATGCAGAAACAACCTTTAAGCTGAATCATGGTCAACGGGAAGATTTGCTGGAACTGGTGGACGACCCGGTGCGCAAGGCGGTTGAAGAACTGCCGGATGATTTTCGGGAAGCGGTGATCATGGCTGATCTCGAAGATATGTCCTATAAAGAAATTGCCGATATAATGAAGTGCCCCCTGGGAACGGTGATGTCGCGGCTGTATCGTGGACGGAAACTGCTTCGGGACGCGCTTGAAGACTATGCAAGGGGACACGGCGTCAGGGCAAGTTAACGGTACCACTCCTTTGACTGTTCAATGCCTTGTTGGATGCCGGCACAGCGTTTTCCAATTACCCAGCCTGCCATGAGGGGTGCTGGATAAATGACAACAAACAGGAACGAATACGACACAGGAGAAACACACGATGGCGCATTATAAAATCGGGCTGTTGCCCGGCGACGGCACCGGCCCGGAAGTCTTGGATGAAGGCCTGAAAGTCATGCGGGCCGCGGCCGCGAAATTTAACGTTACTTTCGATACCGAGTTATTCGACTTCGGTGGCGAACGTTACAAAAAGACGGGCGAAGTGCTTCCGGATTCCGCCATTGGCGAACTGGGCCAATGTGACGCGCTTTTCCTCGGCGCCATCGGCCATCCCGACGTGGCCCCCGGCATTCTGGAGAAAGGCATTCTCCTGCGGGTACGCTTTGAACTGGATCAATACATCAATCTTCGCCCCGTGAAACTCTATCCCGGGGTGGACACGCCCCTCAAGGACAAAGGTCCGGAAGAGATTGATTTTGTGGTAATCCGTGAAAACTCCGCCGGCCTGTATACGGGTGTCGGCGGTGTGCAGCGCCAAGGCACACCCTATGAAGTGGCCATTCAAAACATGGTGTACACCCGCAACGAGGTGGACCGCTGCCTGCGGTATGCCTTCGAGTATGCGCGCAAACGTAACAAGACGAATACGCTTACCCTCTGCGGCAAAACGAATGTACTGACCTATGTGTATGGCCTCTGGGAACGGGCCTTCCATGAAATGGGCAAGGCCGAATTCCCGGACGTCAAGCGTGAATACGCGCACGTTGACGCCACCACGAT
>CAZSYK010000126.1:0-331 GCA_964610685.1 uncultured Eubacteriales bacterium | reverse complement strand
GGTCAAAAATCCCGAGTGGTTTGACGTCGTCGTCACGGGCAACATGTTCGGTGATATCATCACGGACCTTGGCGCCATGATACAGGGTGGCATGGGCATCGCCGCCGGCGGCAACATCAACCCGGAAGGCGTTTCCATGTTTGAGCCCATCGGCGGCAGCGCCCCGAAATATACGGGCATGAATGTAATCAATCCTCTGGCCTGCATCTTCGCCGGCCAGATGCTGCTGGAACACCTTGGCGAAAGCGCCGCCGCCGCCGCCGTGGAACAGGCCTGTGTGGATTTCCTGACTTCGGGAACCCTCAAAGGCCTGTCCGTAAGCGATATCAAG
>CAZSYK010000125.1:0-2878 GCA_964610685.1 uncultured Eubacteriales bacterium | reverse complement strand
CTGTTTCCTCTATCCAGTCCAGGGCCGCCAGAAGACCGGCTATTCCCGGAAGGTTTGGCGTGCCCGCCTCAAACTTGTCGGGCATGGTGTCGGGCTGCAGCTCAAGGTGGGAGTAGCTTCCCGTGCCGCCTTCCACAAACCATGCCGTTTTTTCGGCGAAATCGGGCTTCCAGAGAATGCCCCCGATGCCCTGGGGCCCGAAGAGCCCCTTGTGGCCGGTGAAGCAGAGAGCCGCAAGGCCCAGCTTTTCAGCGTCTAGGGGGAGTATTCCCGCGGTCTGGGCGCAGTCCAGCACGAAGGGTACACCAGCCTCCCGGCAGATCCCGGCAAGGGTCTCCACGTCCTGTACCGTGCCGCAGACGTTGCTGCAGTGGGAAAGGGCCACCAGGGAAATATGGGACTCCTTGAGGGTTTTTGCGAGCGTCGAGGGGTGAAGAAAGCCTTCCCCGTCGCACTGCAGGACTTCCACGGAAACCCCTCCGGCCTCGAGACGGCGGAGGGGGCGCACGACGGCGTTGTGCTCCATGGACGAGATGGCCACTTTCATTCCGGGCTTGAGATATCCCTTGAACACCACGTTGAGGGATTCGGTGACGTTTGCGGTGAAATTGACGTACCGGGGATCGTCTTCCCATCCTCCGAAGAAAGAGGCGAGGCGCTCCCGGCAGGTGAACACGAGGTCGAGGGTTCCCATGTCCCGCTCCGAGGCGCTTCCCCGTGCGAGATTTGCGCCCCTGCCGGTGAGGAAGTCGGCCATGGCCCGGGCGACGCACTCCGGCTTCGGCCATGTGGTGGCGCCGTTGTTCATGTAAATGCCCAATCAGATTCCCTCCAGGTTATACTATTTATAATCAATATCATACACTCTTTTGGAGAATTTTCATTACCCCGGAAGGGATATCGCATCATGCCGTTTTGGCTCAACGGGAAGAAAAAAGGAATAAGTTCCCCGGAGTATATCCCGGGAAAAAGGCGGATACGGCAACTGACAGCATAACCCCCGGGCAGCGGACGGAAACGGGTCCGGAATCCCGCCGCCCGGGAGATCTAAAGCATCTCGATGAACGCATCCATCCTGGTGGCAAGCTGTTCCCTGTCGCTTTCCGAGTAGTCCGTCTCCACCAGGAGATACTTCTTTCCCAGTGACTGGACGAGATTCCGCACCCCGTACGCCTCCACCGCGTAGGTGTGGCAGGCGGTGAGGAGAATCTCCACGACCCCGTCGATACGATACCTGTCGGCCAGATATTTCAGGGCCTCCATCCTCCGGGTGTTGGGACTCATGACGGAACACCCGATGGCAAGATATTTCTCGGCCAGGGCGTCCATGGGGTCCTTCTCTTCATCCACCAGCCAGGTCAGCTCCTTCTGGCCGCCGCAGTTCTCGTAGCACACCACCAGGGCCCCGGCGTTTTCCAGGGCCTCCATCACCTTGACGACCCCTCCTGCTGGGCAGCCCGTGACGAGGACCCTCGGCTTCCCTCCGTGGCCCCGCCGCTCCCCGCCATCCCAGGCGGAACGTATCCTCCGGACCTGCTCTTCGAGCCAGGGAATCGCGGACTCCTTGTCGAAGTGAAACTGCATGTACTCGGTGAAATAATGGACTTCCAGCCCGGAAAGGGGAGGATCTTCGAGGGCGGACAGCTCCCAGAGGGATCTCAGCGCCATGCGTTCCCTGTTCCTGAGGGCGATGGATCTGCGAAGATCTTCATCTGTGACCGGGCGGCCCACAATTCCTTCGAGATACCGGCGGACCCCCCCGAATTCCCGCTTCAGTTGCTCAAAATCCTCCGGGCGGTCCGCCCTCTGGGGGATCTGGATGGTGTAGACGGGCTTCATGAGGTTCATGAGCTCGTACATCTTCTTCTTGCCGTCGCAGGTGGTCTCGGCGATGACCACGTCGCAGAAGTGGAAGTAGGGACAGGTGTCCTTCAGCGCATGGCCGTAGCTCGCCTTGATGAGGGGGCAGAGGTTCCGGGGCAGGTGCTCTTCGGCGGCGGGTATGGGCTTGTCGCTCTTGGCGCAGAGTGAGGCGGCGATGGCCCCGGCGGCGTCCACGAGCTCCCACGGCATGTAGGTGCAGTAGGTGCCCACTATTTTTTTGCCCTCCCCGCTTGCCTTCATGATGGCCGGAGGCCCGTCGTTCAAGTGTCCGCGGACATATTGCACGATCTCAAGTATGGTTTCCACTGCGTTCTTCGTCCTCCCATCCTATAAGAGCCGCCCCGATGGCCCCTGCAAACTGGGAACGGTCGGAGGTCAGAATTTCACAGCCCGCTTCCCGCCCGATAAGCCGCGCCAGGCTCGGACTCCTCGAAACACCCCCGGAAAAGAACAGGGGTTCCCTCATTCCGATCCTGGCCAGCATGGCGGCGGACCGGGACGCGATGGACCGAAGAAGGCCCCTCACGATGGATTCCCTGTCCACTCCGCGGGCAAGATGCCCCACCACCTCCGTCTCGGCGAACACGGCGCACATGCTGGAAATAGGCTGAAATTCACCCCAGGGGTCCACCGCGCCGAAATCTCCGATGTCATAATCGAGGACATGGGCCATCATCTGGAGAAATCGCCCCGTTCCGGCGGCGCACTTGTCATTCATGGCAAAGTCCTCCACCGATCCGTCCTCCCCCAGGAGGATGACCTTACTGTCCTGGCCGCCGATGTCCAGTACGGTTCTTGCCAGGGGGGCCAGCCAGCGCACCCCTCTGGCATGGCAGGTTATCTCCGTCACCCGCTTATTCGCCGAAGAAACTGATTTGCGGCCGTATCCCGTGGCCACCACGGGAACGGAGGACCGGGACACATCCCCCGTGCCGCAGAACATTTTCTCAAGCGCCTGCAGGGCACTCTCCTTCGGGCTCCAGCCCGTGGGCAG
>CAZSYK010000124.1:0-2915 GCA_964610685.1 uncultured Eubacteriales bacterium | reverse complement strand
TAATCAAGGACAAGGCCTTTGAGGTTGAAGTTGCCTTTACTGGATGGTCAGCCGCCTATGTATCCGAGAGAATATGGAGCCCGGATCAAGAAATTTTGAAAAAAGGTAAGAATAAAATTATTTTGAAATTTACAGCATCTTCAGAGCCGGAGTTGATCAGCTGGCTGCTTTCCTTCGGCGAAGAGGCAACTCTCATAAAGCCGGACAGGATCGTAAAAGAATTAAAGTCAAAAATTGCTAAATTAACAGATTGCTACAAGTAAAATGTTTTAAAATGCTACCTAACCAAGTTATCTAAATAACTAAATTATCAGCGCATTGTTGTATTTTTCGGGAAATAATAGAAACGTTCCTTAATATGGAACGCTCACATGGTAGCTTATTCCTCAAATAAGATAAATAAAGGGGTAAGCTATATGTCAAAGGAGAAGGATTTATTTCAATGGAGAATGGACAAACTAAAAACTGACATTGTTTCGGCTTGTGATAAAAACGAGCGCTTTGTTCTCCGTAATTCGATAGTCTATCTATCATATTTGTTAGATCACAATACAATATCAGACAGAAATATCTTTGAAGTGCTTTCCTGGGTATTAGGGAATAAGTTTAAAAAGCTTGAAAAAAATCTCTTCAACATAATATCCCCGAAAGAAAGAGAAGAATTAAAATTTGACTTCAAGGATTCTACTAACACAGATAAATCCGTCACTTTAATTCATAAAATACTTTATAAGTCCTGCAAAAAACGCATTATTGAATTTCTTCATTTTACCAGAGAAGTATTATCTCTCCGTTACAAATCTCTTGATTATCGAGGTAGCAGCGATACCGAAAATAAAATATCAAAACTGGCAAAGATGTTTAACCTTTCCGAACAGGAGATAAAATTTTGCACATTTCTTTTTATTACTACAGCATGGAAAAATGCAGGGGATTATTTCGGGTCTCATTTAAAGTGCAATTCTATTTCAGGCAGGCGATATTTAAAGACGGCGTTGCAGATGACGGACATGGAAATAAATAAAGTCCTATCCGGAACTTTAATAAAGAGCGGTTTTTGTGAAATAAAAAAAACAGGGTTTTCCGCAACAGAGGATTTTGAGGAATATTTTTTAAAACCATCTGCCGAAGAATCGGCAATCCAATATTTCAGCAAAATCAATTTAAAATCTATTGCACTGGCCAAACATCATATTGATCAAAATAAAACAAATCATATTTTGAAATTGCTGAGGATAAAAAAGAAATCACCCACACATATTCTTTTTCATGGAGCCTCCGGGAGCGGGAAAACCAGTTATGCCCTTAGCCTGGCAAAATTATTAGGAGCCCATGCTTATGAAATAACTCCCGATGAAAATACAATTAGGCATCGCGCAGCTATTATGGCCTGTTTAAACACAATAAAGGACAATAAAAGGTCGCTTATAATTGTTGATAAAGCAGATAAAATTTTGAAAACAAAAGAGTCATGGTATACGCGGCATGAAGTACAGGACAAAAAATGGCTCAATCAATTACTGGAAGAAAAAGGCAATACAATCATCTGGATTACAAACAATATTGAAGAAATTGACAGTTCAGCAATTCAGCGTTTTTCATTCAGTCTTCACTTCAAACCATTAAACAAGAAACAAAGAACAGGGGTATGGGAATCAGTTCTTTGCCGTCATCGTGTTAAAAAATATTATAATGAAAATGAACTAAAAGAATTATCCAACTCATATCCGGTTAATGCTGCTGTTATTGATACATCTATAAAAAAGGCTCTTGATATATCATCACCGGCAAATATTAATTTTAAAGAAATTGTAACGATGAATCTTGATGCATATATGGAACTAACACGAAATAAAGACGAATCAAAAAATAAAAATAAAATTGAAAATAACTATTCTGTTGAAGGACTTAATGTGGATGGTGATCTTGATGTCATGATGGATCAAATCAAAGCTTATGAAAGATTTCTTCGGGAAGATGATAAAAGTAAACTTCGCAACTTCAACCTCCTTTTCTATGGTCCTCCTGGAACAGGCAAAAGTGAATTTGCCCGCTATATTGCCGACCATTTGTCCAGAGAAATAATGTGCAAGAGATGTAGTGATATTATTTCAAAATGGGTTGGCGAAACAGAACAGAATATCAGTAGCACTTTTGCCAAAGCGGAAGCGGAAGAAGCAATTTTAATTATTGATGAAGCGGACACATTTCTTTTTAATCGTGGCATGGCAATACGTTCCTGGGAAATAAGCCACACCAATGAATTTCTGACACAGATGGAAAAATTCCGAGGCATCCTGATTTGTACAACTAATATGTTATCCGGTCTAGATTGCGCATCCATTCGCCGTTTTAATCACAAGATAAAATTTGATTATCTGAAACCTGAAGCCAACATTTTATTTTATCAGCGGCTTTTGGAGCCTTTAACTAAAACACCCATAGATGAAGTTATAAAAAATGAACTGCAGGAAATAAGACAATTAGCACCAGGTGATTTCCGACTTATTCGTGACAGGTATTCATTCTACGAGCGATCAGAAATAACTCATCAAAAGTTAATCGAAGCTTTGAGAAAAGAATCAAACATTAAACAATTTCAAAGCTGTGATGGTAAGAAAATTGGGTTTTAAAAGGGAATGTATGACAAAATCATATTATGAAGAAATAAAAGATGATGACACTTATGATCCTGAAGTATCTGTGCAGGAGCATCATCCGGACGCACCGCCAACCGGCCGGTTAATCGTTAAGCGCTGTGGACACAGTATCACTAGACAAATTCCCAAGCCTATTGTCCTGGTTGACACCCGTGAAAAGAATCCTTTTGATTTCAGCGGATTTAAAAACTGGATCGCCGGAGAAAAAAGCTGTGTTCTAAAAGCTGGCGATTATAGTATAGAGGGAATGGAAAC
>CAZSYK010000123.1:0-2921 GCA_964610685.1 uncultured Eubacteriales bacterium | reverse complement strand
TGTCCTGAGTGGTTGCGCCTTCGGAGACGACAAGAATGCTGTATTGAACCTCCCTGCCGCGGCGGGCGTCAAGCAGGCTGCAGACGCGTTCCATGTCGAAGGGAACCTCCGGAATCAAAATAATGTAGGCCCCACTGCACTCGCCGCCGTGAAGAGCCAGCCAGCCGGCATGTCGCCCCATGGTTTCGACCACGAAAATTCTGTTGTGCGATCCGGCAGTTGTCCGGAGACGATCAATCTCTTCGGTAATGACATTCACCGCCGAGTCAAAGCCCAGGGAATAATCCGTGCCGACCAGATCGCCGTCAATGGTCTTGGGAATGCCCACGGTTTTGATGCCCCGTCGATAAAGCTTGGAGGCCACCCCCAACGTATCCTCTCCGCCGATGGCGACAATGGCATCAATGCCCAACTTGCCGATATTTTCTATCACCCTGCCCGAGACGTCTTTTTGCGGATGAAACGGGTTGGTTCGGGATGTGCCGAGATTCGTTCCACCGTAGCGGTCCCATGTGCGCACGATCTCCTCATCGAGTTTCAACGTGTGCCGGGCGAGGCTTTCGGGATCATCGGGATTCACCTCCACGAGCCCCCGCCACCCCTCGCGGATGCCCAACACATCAAACCGGATGGACCGTTCTTTTTCGCACAGAGGATCAAGCGCCGATTTGGTCACCCACTTAATTGCGCCGTTGAGACCCGGACAATCACCGCCACCGGTTAAGACAGCTATTCTCATGGTTGTTTCCTCCCTTAAAAAGGGTTGACGCCGCGTTTGAATCAAAGGGTGATGACCCATTTACAAACGCTTGTTGTGTCGAAGACATGCGGTTGAAGGTTTAAAGTCGTGTTGACCGGTTTGCGAAAATAGACAAGCTGCCTGCTGCAATATCCCGATTCGCAATCAGGGATCGGTGCTGAAAAAGGTGGTTGTCTAATGCTTGACCTTAATATTTCACAACTCTTGAGTTTTGGCAACCCAAGAGTTCGGCCGGAAACAGAAGTTGGAATTAGCCATGGCTAATCTGATACGAAAAATGAAAAAGGAATTGACAGATTGAACTTCTTCATTTATCCTCGCACACAAGTAATTTGCATACGAGGGTAAATAATCGACTGATGCAGGAAAGAGATTGTATTTTTTTTCAGATCGCCAAGACCTACCAGCTTGCCAGCCGGTTTCTCACCTCGAAGGTGTGTGAATTGAATCTCACATCCGTTCAGGCCATGGTGTTGGGATTCCTGACGGAAGAAGACCGGATAACGTCCAGCGAACTGGGCAAACGCACGGAACTTGATTCCGCCACACTCACAGGCATTCTGGATCGACTGGAAGCGGCAGGTTATTTAGAGCGCAAAAACAATCCCGACGACCGGCGCTCCATCCTCATTCATCTAACACCGAAGGGCAAGGCGCTGGGGAAAGAAACCACGCGGGCGCTATTGGACGCCAATACCGAGTTTTTGCAGGCGTTGACCGAAGAACAAAAGAACGAACTCAAGAGCCTAATTTCGACTTTGCGTCTTTCAGCCCCTCGCTCGTAAGACGCTCATCCCCGGCGGATTTGCCGGAGAAAGGCGGAAATCATGGGTAATATTTTCAAAACCGGTTGTGTCCTGTGCGCGCAGAATTGCGGTCTGGAAATCGAGGTGGAAGCCAACCGCATCGTCAAAGTCAAACCGGACAAATCCAACGCTAAAAGCGAAGGCTATGTCTGCCGCAAAGGCCTGAATGTCGCCTATCATCAACACAATGCCGACCGCCTGAAATATCCGCTCAAGAAAGTAAACGGCAAGTTCGAACGCATTTCATGGGATCAGGCCACCGATGAAATTGCCGCCAAACTGAAAAGCATCATCGGCGCATATGGGCCTCGTTCGTTTGCCTATATGGGCGGCGGCGGCCAGGGCTGCCACTTTGAAGTGCCCTTTGGCGTTCGTCTGATGCGGGGTCTGGGCTCGCAGTATCAGTACAGCGCGCTGGGCCAGGAATTCGCGGGCGCTTTCTGGGTTGTCGGCCGCACGCACGGCAAGCAGTATCTTCATGACGGGCCGGACGTCGACAACACGGATGTCCTGATTGTTCTGGGCTGGAATGGCATGCAAAGCCATCAGATTCCGCAGGCCCCCCGCAAACTTCAGCGCCTTTCCAAGGATAAGGATAAAGTCCTGATCGTCGTCGATCCGCGCGTCACGGAAACTGCAAAACTCGCCGACATTCATCTGCAGATCCGCCCCGGCACGGACGCGCTTTTGCTCAAAGCCATGATTTCCATCATCCTTCAAGAAGGATGGACCAACCAGGACTATCTGGCTAATCGCACCTCAGGCTTCGACACGGTGAAATTTTATTTTGAAAATTTCGACGCGCGCGCAGCGCTCCGGGTGTGCGAACTGGACTTTGACCAGGTCCGCGAGGTGGCAAGACTCTACGCCACACGCAAGTCATCGCTTCGCTATGATCTGGGCATTTACATGGGGCGTCACAGCGGGCTGAATTCTTATCTGATCGTGATCCTCATGGCCATCTGCGGCAGGCTTTGCGTGGAAGGCGGCAATATCATACCCGGGCATCTGATGCCCATCGGCCCCAGCACGGATGAACGCGATCCCAAAGTCTGGCGCACGGTGACAACGAATTCCTTTCCGGTCTGCGGCGTCTTTCCGCCCAACGTCATGCCGGAAGAAATTCTTTCCGACCATCCCGAAAGACTCCGCGCCGTTTTTGTCACCGGTTTGAATCCCCTGCGCTCCTACGCGGACACAACCGCTTACGAAAAAGCATTTCAAAAGCTGGATCTGCTGGTCACGGCGGAAATCGCCATGACGGAGACAGCGGCGCTATCCCACTATGTGCTGCCGTCGCGCACCGGCTATGAATCGTGGGACGGCACTTTTTTCCCTTTCACCTACCCCGGCAT
>CAZSYK010000122.1:467-2926 GCA_964610685.1 uncultured Eubacteriales bacterium | reverse complement strand
AACCAATATTATAAAAGTGATGGAGTAAATTCTCGATTGTTCCTATATTGAAAACGAGAAGCATCCAAAAAATCAACATTGAGCCAAAAGGAGGCATATGTTCTTCCGATTTCCCAATAAGCAATTGCCAAAGTCGATAAAATAAGTATTCCATAGTTGAATTAATCTTTATTAATAATAAAAAGCATTCCCGGATTAATATCGTTATTAATATAGTGTTCCATTGACTCTTGATGTGCATACTTAAGCCCGACATAAAAAAGAGAGGCACCTGCTCCCCACCAACCACCAAATTGTGCACCAATATATATAGTCCCTATGTTTGCGCCAAAATCAGTGCCTGTTTCAGCCCATGACTGATATGGTTGATTTGTAACAGGATTGATTGTTTTAGAAAGGTAATATCCGGTTAAACTAGTCGCAACTAATCCAACATACGGAGCAGATTGTATGGCATTACTTACCACCTTAACAAGGTTACTGCTCCCAGATATTGTATATGCAAAACTTGCACCTATTTGAGTGTTTTGAATAGTTCCCTCAACAATATCCATAACAATATCTGCAACATTGCTTATCATACCGATTGTTTGAACAACCCCAGACAATTCTAAATCATTAATATGAAAATATTGATTTAAAGGAATAGTTCCTGCGGTAGTATTTATATAATAACCTAATTTATTACTGCCAGTGAGTTCGGGGGTACCATTGGATAAAACAAGTTCCGTTCTATTAAAAATCTTAAATGAAAATAATTTATATCCATTTTTTAAATCATTATAATATTGAGGATCTACAGTTTTTACATTTCCTGGATTTTCTTTAAGTGCATTATCTATTATATAACTATACACTTCATTAAAATTAACAATTTCACCTGTAGCTTTGTCCATATATTTACCATCTTGGTATGTATATCCTAAAGCTCCGGCAGAAATATTATCACCTTCATGTCCATCTGCTATATCAATCCATGCGAATACATCTTTGCTATCTTGTCTTCCATTAAAATCGTAAAAATAGTAATACCCACTCGGATCGGTGTATTTTAATGGGTTATTCATGCAATAGGAATAACGATTATAACTTTGGGTATAGTCGGGCGATTGTACAAATGGGTCGGGACTTAACATACGGGCGGTTAGAGGGTTCCCGATAAAATATCGGGACAGGCTGTATAAGCGTCCATTCCTGCCTAAAGTGCGGCAGGCAGGCATATTAATCAAGTTTACCTTGTCTAAATGCTCGTGCGAGGTGTAACCACGTACCGTTAAAAAATTATCGGTATTAAAACTTACATTCGAATTCCAGGTTTCTACTATTCTTCGCTTTCCCCACGCATCATAACTATTTTCTTGTTCCATTGTTCCTGCTTCGTTATATAATCCCATTATAGAACCTAAATGTAGTTTTGTTTTTTCTACTAACATGATTAACAAAAATAACATTTATTTTGAAATCTTGTTTTTGGGCGCATTAATTTGACTATTCTGCACTCGTTGAAAACGAGCGCAAACGACTACGTTAATGCGCGCCATCAAGGGACGGGCAGGCACGCATTATAACTGTACTCTTGTTCCATAATACCTTTAGAAATAGCAAAGGTATTAGAAATTGTATATTTTGTGTTCTGAGAATTCATTACTCAAATATACATTTTTTATTCCCCCAAAAGAATAGTTTCACAGAGGTTTAAAATTCCGAATTCCTTTATTCCCTTTATACCTTATACCTCCCAACTTCTGCATTCTGAATTCATTTATTCTGCTCTTATCCCTTTAAATTCTAACATTTATCCCCAAGCCCCCTATACCTTATTCCATTTTACTCTTCGGCAAGTCATTTTTTTATTTATTAAAACTATGATTAGTGTTAGCTATTTATTATATACATCTTCCGGTTTTTTAATGGTATCATTAACCAGTTCTACCGAAACATCATCTATAAATATATATGTGTAATTCTTTGCTTCACGTTTTGTTGATTCTACTACAAAAGAATCAAAACCGACATTTTGAAAATATTTATTTATTTTCAAAAAAGGAATTTTTTTATTAAAATTTTCAGTGATTTTATTATTTTGTTTTTCATACGTTTTATAATTCAGACTACTATAATTCTTATTAAAATCAATTATCTTTTTAGATATAATATGTCCCTGCCAAAATATTCCAAATGAAATAAATTGTTCGCCTCCTTTTGCAATATAATTACAGGAGTACTTAGTCCAAGAAGTATCTTGCACATTTGAGATATCAAATTCCAGGTCTGCTTTTACTTTTTCTTTAGAAAATAAATTTTTATAAGAAGGATTAAACGCTATATTATCATCATCTTTTTTAACTATAAAATTGCTTGTATCGTTTGAAAATAATATTTCAATTTTTTCTCCAATCAATCTAACGTATTTCGAAGGAAACATTAAATAAAAACTAATTACATAGTTTTCTCCTTTT
>CAZSYK010000122.1:0-457 GCA_964610685.1 uncultured Eubacteriales bacterium | reverse complement strand
TTAGAGGTTTAAATAATTTACCTGTTAAATGTTCCATATAACCATCTGCACTTAGATAAATAAACCCACAATATGCTTTACCGGAATGAGCAGGATAGTAATCATTATTATTTTCTGATGAATTTCGAAGAGTTTTGATAATAAAATTATTATAAATATTATTTTCTGCAAAATAATCAACAGTTGAATATGAACCATTCAAAATATGTGTCCAATTTTTAGCAAAAAAAGTATCAACAATATTATCCGGTGCCAATTGAAATTTCCAATACTCTTCAAACCCAGGATTCATAACAAGGTTCTGTGCAGAAACAATTTTGCAATTTAAAGCAATTATTAAAAATAAATAAAATTTAAATTTTATCATAACACTTTTGTAATAATTAAATTAAAACGAACTGGGTTATTTTTAAGTTCAGTATTATTAGGTTCTGAAAATATACCAGTTGTTGAAAAA
>CAZSYK010000121.1:0-3005 GCA_964610685.1 uncultured Eubacteriales bacterium | reverse complement strand
GGACGCGATGCGTGAGACGGTCAAGAACTATCCGCCCTATGTCGTGCCGTGTCCGGATTTTACCTTCGCCCAATACACCGGTCCTAACGAGCCCTATCTGCAAGGCATTCCCTATATGCAGTTTCCCCTGCTTCAGGCGGGACGTCCGTTCACGGGTGAACGCGCCATGGTTCCCGGCGTCGCTTACAACCCGGATCCCAATGACTTCTGGATGCGCATCTGCCGGGACGCTTGGAAACACTACCAGGAACACCCCGAAGGGCCGTATTCCTACGGGGCCTGGGACGCCATCCCCGGAAGGGCTGATATCCGGCCAACACATCTTCACTGGCTCAAACACTACCTGCCGCTGGTGGAAGAAGGAACCTGCGTTTATCTGGAAATAACCGACGGTGATGTGTTTATGGATTCTCTACCGCCGGGGGTGGTCGCTTCCGTCTTTGCCAATCGCGAAGTCTACCTGGTGCTTGCCAATTATGGGAATACCCCCGCAACGGTGACAACAAGGTCAAGGTATGTCTCTTTGTCGACCCCGGAAGGTGCGGCCCGTGAAACGTGGACACTGAAGCCCCGGTTGCTGGAGATCTTGCGCCTTAGTGAAAGTGTCGCTTAAGGCGATTCGATTCCGGGTTTCAAAACAGATGCCGTTCCCGGCTAACATTTGCATCGGGGCCGACCAGGCATCTTGGAGGAGAAGTCCGTGAATACACCATACCGTCTGTCGGCCGTAACGGTTTTGTTGCTGTATGCCCTGACAGTTCTTTACGGAATGCCCGCGGGTGCGGCGGCCGTTCAGAAACATTATTACGCTTATAACGCCATTGAAGATGCCCATGGTGTCATCGCACCGTGGTACCAGGGCCTGAACGGCCAGTGGGATTTCCGTGTGCGCGTGGCCGCCGAAACGTTGAAACGGTACCCCTGGACCGACGCCTCGAAAGCCCCCGCGGCCGTGCCCGAATATGTCTTCAACGGTCATTGGAACATATCGCCGGAAGGGGTAATCTCCATACCTGAATTGAGGGATTGGGACAATGGTGATCTCGGCCAGCGGGCGGCCTATGTGTTGACCGCATGGGTGGACTATTACCGCTACACGGGCGACCCTGCCGCTATCGCTCATCTCTCCCTGATGGCCGACGCGCTGTTGAACTACTGCCTGACACCGGACAATCATCCCTGGCCCCGGTTCCTGGTCAGTGTGCCGATCAAAGGCAAACCCTATGGAATTTGCGATCCCCGAGGTCATATCCAGTTGGACATCGTGGCGGAAGTGGGTATCGGTCTTGTGCGCGCCTACAAACTTGTCGGGAACGAAGCATGGCTCGACATGGCAAAACACTGGGCGGATTTGCTGGCCGCCAAGCGTGACAAAACGGCGGGAATGCCGCCGTGGGGACGCTATGCCAACCCGGAGGATATTTCCTGGAACGACAAGATGACTGGCGGCATAGCGTTTCTTTTGGAGTTCTTCGATGAGTTAATCGAAACGGGATATACTGGACAGGGCGGGGAATTGATCACGGCGCGCGATGCGGGGCGCCAGTGGCTTCGGGATGTGCTTTTGCCCGAATGGACCAGGGACGAGACCTGGGGCCGGAATTACTGGGATTGGGAAGACCCCGTGCAGGCGGAAAACGTAACGGAATTCGTTGTCCGCTATCTAATCGAGCACCAGGATATCTTTCCGAATTGGAAAAATGATGCCCGCAACATCCTGTCACTCTTTCTGAACCGGACCAGTGTCTGTCCCGGTTCGGCGGGAGATGTGTACAGCGGCGCGTGGGCGTATCCTGAGTCCTCGAGTTGTTGTGGACGTTCTCTATGGTATGGTCCGCTCGAACTCGCCCCGGTCTGGGCACAGTACGGCGTTCAAGCAGTAAGTCCGTGGGCATTGGAGATTGCCCGCCGCATGGCCATTCTTTCCACCTATGACTGCCATGACAACGGCGTGGTGGAGGATAATATCGACGGTGGTCCGATCGTCGCCGGCGGATGGTTCAAAATCGCGCACCCCATGGCGCTAAAACATGTGTTGAATGCCATGGCATGGATGCCGGAAGTTTGCGGTGCGAGCCGGGAGAACCATATTCTCCGCTGCGGTTCTGTCGTAAAACATGTTGAATACGGCAAGGGCTGTATCGAGTATGAAACCTTTGATACCGTTTCAGGCGGCGAGGATGTCCTGCGGCTCGCCTTTGATCCTGTGTCCGTTGTCACAGATGGAAACCCCCTCGCAAGGTGCGATGTTCTTGATGGGAATGGCTATACCGTTAAATCCCTTGACAACGGTGATTTTATTGTTACCGTCCGCCATGAAGGCCCAAAGCGGATAAGGGTTGAAGGCAACGACCCCCAGCAGGAGGTGGACGGCGGCAGCCTGGAATGCTCAGGAGACTGGCACGTTGCCGACGGGATGCACAGGACTTCCTCCGCCGATGCGGCCGTTTCCTGTAAATTCATGGGTTCGCAGGTGCGCGTTATTGGCCGTGCGTCTTCCGTGGGTGGGCTTGCGGATGTTTATCTGGACGGTATCAAGCAACCAGCCCCGATCGACTGCTGGATTCCGGGTACACCGAGGGATCGGCAGGTGCTTTTTTACAGGACAGGCCTGGATGAAGGGGAGCACGAACTGCGGTTGGTGGCCCAAGGCCGGGGTAATCCCGCGGCGGCAGGCGCCGAAATCTATATTGACAGGATCCTTTTTTCCGACGAGACAGGAAAGTCCGGATTCGGGGAAGGAGGCGGTCCTGTTGAAATACAGCGCATGATCTTCGGGTATTCAAAGCGGGAGGACTATAGGGATGCCGCCGGCAATGCCTGGCGACCGGCGACGGAATTCGTGGCGCGGAGCAGTGCCAGCACGGATGTGGTTGCCCAGACATGGTGGAGCGCGCCGCGGCGCCTGTTTATCGGCAACACGGACAGCCCGGAACTCTATCGTTACGGTGTGCACGCCGGGGAATTCTGGACCAATGTCTCGGTGGCACCGGGAACGTATTATG
>CAZSYK010000120.1:1774-3034 GCA_964610685.1 uncultured Eubacteriales bacterium | reverse complement strand
CGGCCCCGCATCGGGTCATCTCCGAGCGGTTTGAAACGGGCCTTCGCCAGCGTTTCGCCGCCGCGGATTTTCGCCCCGCCCGGGGCTGCGCTCCTCCAGACGGTCGGCGCGTTCTCGGAACCGGAGTCCTCCGGACCGAAGGCCAGCGTTTCCTTCAGGCGGTAGACGCCGGGCGCGACCGTCACCGTTACCGTCTCGTCTAGGGAGATTTTGCCGTTCTTGCGAGCCGCACGGATTTCGTCGCGCGTTTTCGCAAGCGATCCGCCCGCCTCCACCCTGAAATCGGCAGCGCATGCCGCGGAAACCGTCACAGAAACAGCAAGTGCGGTCAAGGCGGAAAGAATGCGGATGCCTCTCATGATAGTCGTCCCTTTTCTTTTTATTTAGGCCAAGGCGTGTCGGTGAGCCGTTTGTTCCACATCAGAAAGGCGGTGCGAGGCACGCCGTGTCCGCAGCCGATGGCATCGACCATCACTTTCGGGGTTGCGGCGGGCAGCATGTTGTAGCCGGCCCAGACCGCCTGCGGCGGACAGAGTCCGTCGATATAGCCGGCCATGAACCGCACCGGGATCCGGATGCGCCCGCAAAAATTCGCGCCGTCGTAGTACGGGGCGTTCCGTTCGGCGTTGGCAACGGCCTCGGGCGTCGTTTGCGCGCTCTTCACACCCGGCCAGCCGGCTGCGGCGGAAGTCTCGCGCAGGTCGCCGAGAAGGTCGGTGATCGCAGGCTCGGAGATCGTCGCGCGCGTGATGCGTCCGTTGAGTGCCGAAAGGAAAATGCCGAACGCGCCGCCCTGGCTCTGCCCGCGGTATTCGACGTCCGTCTTGTCGCAGAACGGCTGGTCCAGCACGAAGTGGAGCGCACGGTTGATGCCGAGGATCGCCCCGTGGTAAAAATAATCCTCACGCCTCCCGCTGCCGATGCCCGCGGCCCAAACGGACTGGTTGCGGGTGCCGTATTTTTCGCCCCAGCGTTTCTGCATCGCCTCGTAGTTACGGCCGTGGCGGTTGTCCGGCCCGCCCGGCTCGAAGTCGAAGACGTTCGCGGTGAAGAAGACCTTGCCGGGAATCGGCGCGGAGAATGAGCCGTTGCCATAGCCGGCACCGGGGATGCTGACGAAAACCGGGAACGGCCCGTCGCCCTTCGGCTTGATGACGAAACCATATATGCGGCGGTCTGAGGACCGCACGCTCAGGCGGTAGAAATCGAAATCGCCGGTTTGGGAACGCGCTTCGTCCTTGACGAACGCCGCGTCTACCG
>CAZSYK010000120.1:0-1764 GCA_964610685.1 uncultured Eubacteriales bacterium | reverse complement strand
TTCGTCGAGTTTCCTGACTTCGCCATCCCAGTAGGCGTCGAAGTCGTCCGGACGTTTTGCGCCGGGCCGTATTTTCTCCGGCTCGTAGGCAACCGCCCAATATGCCGCGTCATACGTGCCGGTGACGTCGGTGCGCACGCAATGGACGCGCAGGAAACCGGGCTTATCGAGTTTCGCCGAGACGGTATACGTCTTCGAGGTCGAACAGTCGATCTGGAAAAGGGCGAGGTTCCGATGGGCGGTGTTCCAGTCGTCCACGTAAACCCACGCCGTGCCGTAAGGGAAACGCGGCCGCATCGTGAAGGTAGCGGTTTCGCCGCAGAGGTACCGCGCGTCCGCATGGTCCGTTGTGAAGGTGAAGCACCCGGGGCACGATCCTTTTTCCAATACCGGGCTTGAGCGCGTTGTAGGCGGCGTAAACGCAGTGCGGGGGACAGACCCAGTCGCAGAAGCCGACGCCCATCCTCACCTGGCAGCGGATGCGCGCGGCGAAATGCGCACCGTCGAAATAGGGTGCGAACCTCCGCGCGTTGGTTTTCGCCTCATCCGTGGTCTGGCAGGAGACCACATACGGCCAGCCGGGTCTATGGCCGTCCCTTTCATCCGCGAGGAGTCCGGTGAGCGCCGGTTCGGAAATCGTCGCGCGGGTGATGAACCGGTTGAGCCCGGCGAGATAGAGTCCGAACCCACCCCCTTGGCTCTGCCCGCGGTACTCGACTTGGGACTGGTCGGCGTAGGGCTGCGCGCAGACCCAGTTGAGCAACCGGTTCGCGCCCAGTATCGCGCCGTAGTAGAAGTAGTCCTCGCGGCTCACGCCGATGCCCGCCGCCCACGCGCCGCGCCAACTGCCGCGGACGGCGTACTTCTTCTCCCAGCGGTCGCCCATGTCGTTATAGCGCTTGAGGTGCTCCTCGCGGGTGACTCCCGGCTCAAAGTCGAAGACGTTGATCGTGAGGCGCACGTCCATCGGACGGCTCCCCGGAGGCGGGAAGCTCCAGCAGCCCTCGCCGGCCCCGGGCACGTTCACCTTCACCGGATATTTGCCGGGCGCGTTCGGCACCGTGAGGAAGCCCCAAGTCCGGCGCCCGTTGTGCGAGGCGACGCTCAGGCGGTAGCAGGAATGCTTCTCATCCGACGCCCGCTCGTCTTTCACGCACTTCGCGTCGACCGGGACGGTCTTGTCGAGGCCGGCGATGGCGTCATTCCAAAACGCGTCGAAGTCCGCCGGACGCTCCGAACCGGGTCCGATTTTCTCCGGATCGCAGCCGACGGCCCAGATGCCCTGTTCGACGCGTCCGTCCGCCGCGGTCCGGCGGACGACGAAATGAATAAAGCCCGGTTTGTCGAGCTTCGTCGTCACGTTGTAGACCTTGCAGGTTTCCAGATTGTAGACCGCCTCGTGGAGCACGGTGTTCCCGAAGTCGGTCACCTTCACCGAGACGTCGCCGTACGGCACATAGGTGCCGTCCTTGTACTTGACGCGCACGGAGAAGCCGACCTCCTCGCCGCATGTGCAGACGCCTTTTCCGCGGTTGCAGAAAATGTCGAAAACACAGGCCTGCTTCGCCGCTTCCGGCGGCAGCGCCGCAATGCGCTTGTGTTCGTCGGCGACCCATTCGGGCTTCGGCCCGGCAAAGCCAGTGCCAGTGAGTGCCGCGACCAGCGTCGCGGCGATGATGTGCTTGATTTGTTTCATGTTTTCCCCCTTTTCGTGCCTTACGATCCAACAAAAGCAACAAAAAACAAGTCACTACCATCCCATAG
>CAZSYK010000119.1:0-3041 GCA_964610685.1 uncultured Eubacteriales bacterium | reverse complement strand
AGCCTCCCATTCTACAAGGTTTTATTCAAACCGAAGCCCCGCGGGTGTTCATCTCATAGAATTGGAATGTGATTGAGCTGAAACTTTCTTCAAACCTCCGCTTCTTCCCCATGTAAAGAGGATAGCGACCAGGGGGAATATCCATAACAAATGATTTCCGTGGATCTCCCGATAAGTGATTTCAAATGCAATCAATAGGAAAAATAAATCTAAGACAAGGTATTGTGAATTAAAAGATTTTCTTATATTGTTTATAACAAAAACAGTTAAAATTACAAGTTGAAATAAAGGAAATATCCGGGTAATGTAAGAGGGTAATGTTGTATAAAGGCTTGTTGAATCTGGCATTTTTACACTGTGAAAAAAAACAATGTTGTTGAACAATGCTTCAGGGCTCCATGAAGCCGCCAGAATTACCGGGACCAACCCCAGTACAACCCCATACATCAACTTCCAATTAATGGGCCATCTGATTAAAAGCGCAGCAAACAGACACCCGGGCATAAGCTTACAGGAAATGGAGAAACCGGCTAAAAAACCGGCCGTCAGCCAATTCTTGCTCTGAAGAGCCAATATGCTTGCAAGAATTAAACCAACAGGCAGGATATCAGTTGCTCCCTGTCGAAAAGTTTCATGCCATAATCGGGAAGGCAAACAGAGGAGCATCATTGCAAAGTAAACTGCTGCCTTACGTTCCGAATGGGATTCATTACTGTAAATCAAGAGGGAAACGATCATAAAAATAGCAGCCAAATACAGCAGATTGATAATTTTTACTCCGGGCTCTCCAAAGAATTCCGCAGGCAAATAAGAAAGGATAGTTCCCGGTCCATAATGATAGCCCCAAAAACGTGGATCTTCTCCGATTTTGCCAATCCAATTGCTTTCATACGGGTTCTGGTGATGGCTGACAAGAACATGGACCGCATCTTTAGTAGTCCAGCCTATATCACATCGAGGACCATTAGGAATATCAGTAAGTGTTTGCGGGATAATAGTTAATCCCAAAATAATTAAAATAAAAATCGAAAATATTTTCAAGTTCCTGTTAGAACCTGCGGAAACAGGCTCTCCCTTATCTTGAAAGCTTAAAATCCATACAGTTGCCCACAATATGCTCAAACAGGATGCACGTAACCATCCGTAGCCTAACTCGAAACGATCAAGGACTACCGAGGTTCCAAAGAGAATCAGTGTGAGAAAAACGGGAGAAAGAATGGCTTTATCAAGTTGCATGGCTAAAGGCTGAGAACTTTGTTCATATTTTCAATTAGAATTATTCCTCATTATGCACAGAGCCGTTACAATTATCTTCATTCTATCCCGCCCAGGAATAATTAACAAACCGCCAAAGTAAAACTCCATGTAAAACCAGACACACGGAAAGGAAAGAAATAAACTGCCACTTTTTCTCTGCCCCCTCATTAAAATAAACAGCTAAGCCAATATACAGAGGAAAAACCACAGAACAAAATCGAGTAAAGGAGGCTAAATCTCCGCTAAGGGCAGGAATGATCCCTAATACCAACGCCCAAACCATCATATTTTTACCCAATTTCCAAATCAAAAAAAGGCTATAAAATAAAACTAAAAAGATCACACGGTCCAAACCTGAACCGGTTATTTCATGAAAGGCCGTAATATCGCAAAACTCCATCAAAAACTTTGGTATGTTGATAATATTCCAAACAGAATGAATACCCCAAAATTTTTGAGCCCTAAAACCTTCAAACGCATTCCCCGTACTGGCCTTCATAAAAAGCAAATATATCCCCCAGCCCAGGAATGGAGCCATCAAAAGCCACGATTGAGATAGAAAAGTCTTAACATATTTGAAAATAGTTGCTTTATTGTTAAAAGAAATATTTTTCTTATTTATAATATAACTATATATTTGTGTTAATGGTTGCTCAAGCAAATACCATGCTATCGGAAATAAACAAAAAATACCTATGCCACGAGTCATAGGTAATAAAAGTGCAGAAATAAAAATTAAAAGGGATTTATTATTTTCTAATCCGCTCCAGAGCAACATCAAAAGAAGAAAGAATAAAGACTCAGTATAAACAAACTGGTAGAATAGTGAACCAGGAAATATAATCAATAGCGCTAACGAATATTTTGCAACCTTCTTTCCAAACCTATTTTCTACACACCGGTAAAAAATAATCCATCCAAAAAGTGAAAACAAGTTGGATAGAATCATTCCAGCAATTAGATGATTGCCTCCAGTGAGCAGAGCCACACTCCTTATTAAGGTTGGCCACAGAGGATAAAATGCACAGGAAGAGACATCCGCCTCGTACCCTTTTTCACTCAAAAAAAGATAATGCGCCGCATCCCAGGTTGCGAAATGGCTGGCGAAAACAGGTCCGCCTTCTCTGGGCCATTGCTGGTGCACCCGAAAAAAAACTGCTTCATTCATTGAAGGAAAAAGATATGCAGCTAAAGCAATAATCAGAATATATCCTATTTTTAAGAAAAGAAGAAAAACAAACAATCTAAAAATATCCCTATGCAGCCTCATTTTATGATTAAATTTCTTTCCAATTTAATTTAATGCTTATAATAAAATTCCAAAAACTAACTAGCACAATAGCAATAAAATTAGAAATATACATATCAATATGGAATATATATACTTGCAAATTCAAAAGCCCAACACTGATCACAATTCCGGAAAGACAAATCAGGTTGAAATTCAAGAGCCTTCTAAACCAGGAGTATTCAGGGCGCTCTTTGGAAAGAGTATTTCGGAATGTCCAGATATCATTCCAGAAAAAATTGTTTACGATAGCAACCTCAGCGGCTACGACCTTGCTCAGAGTCAAATTCCACCCTAACATCCACGGAGAACCCAGGAGGAACAAGATTCCCATATCCACTATCACTCCGCTGCCGCCGACTAGACAAAAGCGGATATACTTTGAAAAAATGAGAAATATTCTTCCTGATTGAACTTTCAAATCGATTTTACTTTACCGCTGGCGGGTTGCCGGAGTTTGCCAGTTTTTATGCCAGCGCAGAGTCCATAAATCTTC